>NZ_JBSGGG010000011.1:0-288532 GCF_053603795.1 Nocardia sp. NPDC004123 | reverse complement strand
TGCCCGGCCTCCACCCGCATACCCTCGTCCACGATCGGACGCTGGTTGGCGCAGGTGCCCTGGTTCGAACGCTCGAACTTCCGCAGCCGGTAGCTGCGGCGAGTGCCGTCATCGTGCATCACGGTGATGAAATCGGCCGAAACCTCCTCCACCACACCGGGTTTCTCGTTCAGCACGACATCGCCGGAATCGATCGCCGCCCGCATTTCCATACCGGTGCCCACCAGTGGCGCCTCCGAGCGAATCAGCGGCACCGACTGCTTCTGCATGTTCGCGCCCATGAGGGCACGGTTGGCGTCGTCGTGCTCGAGGAACGGAATCATGGCGGTCGCGACCGACACCATCTGGCGCGGCGACACGTCCATGTAGTCGACGGCGGCGGCATGGACCAGCTCGACTTCGGAGTTCTTGCGCCGCACCGCGATTCGATCGGACACGAAGCGCCCCGCCGCATCCAGCGGTTCGTTGGCCTGCGCCACCACGTGCAGGTCCTCTTCGTCGGCGGACAGGTAGTCGATCTCGTCGGTCACCCGGCCGTGGGTCACCCGCCGGTACGGCGTCTCGATGAACCCGAACGGATTGACCCGCGCATACACCGACAGATACCCCATCAGGCCGATATTCGGCCCCTCCGGTGTCTCGATCGGGCACATCCGGCCGTAGTGGCTGTAGTGCACATCTCGCACCTCGAGGCTGGCGCGTTCCCGGTTGAGCCCGCCGGGCCCGAGCGCCGAGAGCCGCCGCTTGTGGGTGAGGCTCGACAGCGGATTGCGGTGATCCATGAACTGTGAGAACTGGGAGGTGCCGAAGAACTCCCGCAGCGCCGCCACGACCGGGCGGATATTCAGCAGCGACTGCGGGGTCACGGCCTCGATGTCCTGGGTCGTCATGCGTTCGCGCACCACGCGTTCCATGCGTGACAGGCCCAGCCGCAGCTGGTTCTGGATGAGCTCGCCGACGGTGCGGACCCGGCGATTGCCGAAGTGGTCGATATCGTCGACCTCGACCGGGACCTCGATGCCGCCGGGCGCGGTCATCACCTTCTCGCCCGCGTGCAGCCGGACCAGGTAGTCGATGATGGTGACGAGGTCCTCCTCGGTGAGCACCGGCGAGCCGATCGCCTCGGCCGTGTGGATGCCGAGTTTCTTGTTCACCTTGTAGCGGCCGACGCGGGCCAGGTCGTAGCGCTTCTCCTTGAAGAAGAGATTCTCCAGCAGCGTCTGCGCGGACTCCTTGGTCGGCGGCTCACCGGGGCGCAGCTTGCGGTGGATGTCCAGCAGCGCCTCGTCGGTGCCGGGCGTGTTGTCCTTCTCCAGCGAGGTCAGCATGATGCCGGAGTGGCCGAAGCGCTCGGCGATCTGCTCGCTGGTCCAGCCGAGCGCCTTGAGCAGGACCGTCACCGGCTGCCGGCGCTTGCGATCGATCCGGACGCCGACGGTGTCGCGCTTGTCCACGTCGAACTCCAGCCACGCACCCCGGGAGGGGATGACGCGCGCGGAATACAGTGTCTTCTCGGTGGATTTGTCGATGCTCTCGTCGAAATAGACGCCGGGGGAGCGGATCAGCTGCGAGATGACCACGCGCTCGGTGCCATTGATGACGAAGGTGCCCGTGCCGGTCATCATCGGGAAATCGCCCAGGAATACCGTCTGGGATTTGATCTCCCCGGTGTTGTGGTTGATGAACTCCGCGGTCACGAAAAGCGGTGCCGCGTAGGTCAGATCCCGGTCCTTGCACTCCTCGATCGAGGTCTTGACGTCCTCGAAGCGGGGTTCGGACAGGGTCAGCGACATGGTTCCCGCGAAGTCCTCGATGGGGCTGATCTCGTCGAGTACCTCCTCCAGCCCGCTGGCGCGCGTGGCGCCGTGCACGGCCGTCCGGGCGCGCCAATCGGGCGCGCCGATCAGCCAGCCGAACGAATCGGTCTGCACCTGCAGGAGATCCGGAACTGCCAGGGGCTCGGTCACCGTGGCGAACGAAACCCGCTCGGTCTGATTCGAGACTGCCAAAATGCGTCCTTCCAGCACCTCGCGCCGCCCGCACGAGGCGGTCGGTCGCGGTATCTGCTTGTCCTGTGGCCGTAATTCACGCGCACCGGCGCCGGCCGTCCGAACATGACTCGACAACAACGGGTGGATGAAGCCGCACGCAGACAGCGCGACCTTCCACGGTCATTTCACATTTCGAGAGTCGGACAGCACCCGCCCAGGCGCGAAATCTCAAATTACACCCGAAGTCAACAGATGTCGAGAGGCGCAAAGAAATCGACACCGATATTCCGGTGTCTTCCCATTTCAATAATGGCATCGCGGAACACAATTCGTCAAGTCGATTGTGGCCTCCCGTTCGCGGCCTCCTGACCAGCGCGAAAGCGACTGGGCGGCAGTATGTTCGGCTATGCCCGCCAGGGTGTGGCCGTGCAGTAATCCGTATCTCACGACGACCATGACCGGGCGCGGGCCCGTATTCACTGATGTTCGCACTGCACCGGCCCGGTGGGCTGTTCCTGGTCGAACTGTCGATCATCATCCGCGGCCATGCCTATCTCGCGGCTTGCGGGTCTTCACGGAAGCGACTGTGGCCGAGGCGGATTCGGGTCGTGACTTCGAGACTTCTTTCGACACGCTCCCGTATCGCGGCGACCGGATGTGGGACCACCGCACTGCCTACCCGGAGGGCGGTGGTCCCACTGCCTCCTCGCTCAGATCCTCGATGGCAGCTGCGGCAGAGTCGAATTGGCACGCGCCTACCCGGATACCGCTGGGCTGGTCGCCGCGCCGGAAACCTGCTCGACGCGCTCGACCTGGCCGGTCGGTGAGTCAGGCCGAACCGGGTAGGTGCATCGCGGCGAGGCGGTGCGGGTCGGCGAGCAGGGTGATGGCGGTGATGCGGTGGCCGGAGACGGCGAGGGACATGACGGATAGCGGGGTGCCGTCCTCGCGCCAGGAGATGTAGCCGGGCAGATTGTCGACGAGGACCGGCTGGTGGCGGGTGACCGCGCCGGAGAAACTGCGTGCGCGCGTGGCTACCTCGGTGGCGCCGAGGGTGACGAACACGCCGCCGGGGGTGTGGACGGTGAGCCGCACGCCCGGGTCGAGGACGCGGAGGAGGGCCTCGAAGTCGCCGCCCACCGCGGCCCGGCGGAACGCTTCGGCCACCGCCCGCTGTTCGCGCCCGGGGGCGGCCGGGTGCTCGCCGACGCCCTGCACCTTCCGGCGGGCGCGGCTGGCGATCATCTTGGTGGCGTCGGCGGATTTGCCGAGGATCCGGCCGATATCGGCGAACGGCACCGCGAACATGTCGTGCAGCACGAAGGCCAGGCGCTCGCTGGGGCCGAGCGAGTCCAGGACGACCAGCAGCGCCAGGCCCACCGAATCGGCCAGGGCGACATACTCTTCCGGCTCGGTGGCGCTGTGGTCGGCGGTGACGACGAACTCGGGCAGGCCGTCGTAGGACGACTCCTGCCGGGCCTGGCGCGAGCGCAGCAGGTCCAGACTGATCCGGCCGACGACCGTGGTGAGCCAGCCCGCGAGGTTGTCGATGGCGGCGGCGTCCTGGCGGGCCAGCCGCATCCAGGCCTCCTGCACCACGTCCTCGGCATCGGCATGCGAGCCCAGGACGCGGTACGCGACCGCCCGCAGCCGATCGCGCTGTGCCTCGAAGGCCGCGGCCACCGGGTCCGTCGAGCCGGATCCGGCCATGGCTACCGTCCCCGCCGCTGCTGCCGCAGCGAGATCCGGTTCCCGTCCGGGTCCACCGCCTCGATGCGCACCCCGATCGGATACTCCACCGGTTCCGGATCGATGAACGTCACGCCCCTGTCCCGCAGCACCTCGAAGTCCTTCCACAAGTTGTCCGATTCGAGAATGAGCGGCCCGGGTGCGACCACCTCCGGCCCCCCGGTCGGCTGCCCGGCCGCCTCCGGAAGCAGCCACAGAATGATCTCCACGGGACTCCCGGACACCCTGACGGTCAGGAACCGCCCGTCGGGCCCGGCATAGTCCACCTGCTTCTCCAGCCCGAGCCCTTCGGTGTAGAACCGCAGCGCCCGGTCCTGATCGGTCACATAGACGGTGACATACAAGATGTTCGACAGCACCCTGTCCTCCATTCCTCGGTCCGGCGACCCCGGTCGATGTCGGTCGCCACCCTGTATGACGCGGGCCGCCGCGAGAAGGTAACCGGCCCGGTCGCACGGCCGTCGGGGTACCGACCCTCGGCAGGTAACGAATCGGCCGAATCGCGGCACGGTTGAGGCAGGCGTCCGATCGGGGCGACTAGCGTCGGACGACGTGGTCCGAGAGGACTCCGATCCGCCCCCTCACCTCGACAGGAGGATCAGGTGACCGAGCCGTCCAAACCCTCACTGCTGTCGAAGATCTCGATGAAGCAGTGGATCGCGCTCGTCCTCACCGTGCTGGCGGTGATCTTCATCGCGGAGAACCGGCACCGGGTGGACATCGAATTCCTGCTGCTGACCATCCGTTCGCCGATGTGGCTGGTGCTGCTGGCGACCTTCGCCATCGGCTGGGTCGTGGGCATTCTGACCATGCGATCCCGTCGCTGAGACAGCCCATTCGTGTGCTTCTTCTTCGGTCCGTGGCGGAAAATACCTTGCGCGGACCGCGATTCGGTCTGCTAGCCTGCTGCCTACCGTGACATCAGGCGAGGAGGTGAGACCCATGAACACAGTACCGATGTGGGGGCTCCCTCTCGTCGTCACGGATTGGCGAACGCTGTAGTTGTCGCCGGGAGCGCCTGCCTGACAAGGCAATCCCGAAAGGTGACGACGATGAATACTTCGGATATCTCTTCGCGTGCGGGCGATTCCGCCGCGATCACCCGGGTCGCGCTGACCCGATGGCAAGCCGTGGAGAACGACCTGGTCGTCGGGTGCGGCGATCTTTCGACACGACCCGACGGACGGCTGTTCGTCAGCATCGACGCCTGGCACGACGCGGTGTTCGACCAACTCGCGGCCGCGATGCTCCCCACTCTGCGCAGGCCACTGCACACCGTGGTCGACGAGAACGACGCCGACCTGCTGTCCCGGTGGGCGCGAGCCGGTTTCACGATCCGGCGCCGGGAATGGGAGTACCTGATCCCCACCGATCCCGCCGGCACCGGGCCGCATGCGGTCCTCCCGCCACCGGACATCACGATCGTGCCGGCCGGGCGCGCGGCGGCGGAACCGCTGCGCGCCGTGGATCGGGTCATCCGCGACGAGGTGGCGGCGGCGGTCGGCTGGCAGGAGATGCCGGCCGAGATCCTGGGCGGGTACGACGGTGACACCATCGTGGACCGGTCGAAATACGTGGCAGCGGCCCAGCGCGACCACTACGTGGGCCTGCTCCGCGTGGTGCAGGTGACCCGGCTACCGCGGATCGGGCTGATCGCGGTCCGGACCGACCAGCAGCGCCGCGGCATCGCCCGCGCAATGCTGGCCCACACCCTGTCCACGCTGCACCACCGCGGCATCGCCACCGCCTCGGCCGAGGTGAACGAATCCAACGCGGCGGCCACCGCACTGTTCGACGGCATCGGCGCCCGGCGCGTGAACAGCAACCTGGAACTGGTGCTGCGATGACCAAGACCGGAAAGGGAATAGAAATCGAGGGCACCGTGGTCGAGTGCCTGCGCAATGCCACCTTCACGGTGGAACTGCCCAATGGGCATCAGGTCCTCGCGCACATCAGCGGCAAGATCCGGAAGAACTACATCAAGATCCTCCCGGCCGACCGCGTTCTCGTGGAACTGAGCCCCTACGACCTCACCCGCGGCCGAATTCTGTTCCGGTACAGGACATAACGGGCACGAGCGGCGGCTCCCGGTAAAGGGCTGTCGAAACCGGAGTCGGAGGGCCCAGCCGCCGGGCGGGCGGCTGAGCCCTCCGACCGTGGGTTCAGGCGTCGCGGAGGAATTCGTAGGCGTAGTACACCAGGCCGTCACCGATCTGCCGAGTCTCGATGAGACGCAACGGTTTCGCGGCGGTGGTCCGATCGACGAGACGTTTACCCTCGCCGAGGACGACGGGGAACACGACGAGGCGAAGTTCGTCGGCCAGGTCGTGCTCGATCAGTGTGCGTACCAGCTCATAGCTGGCGTAGACGATGATCTCGCCCGCCACGGACCGCTTCAGTGCCGCGATCTCGGAGACGGCGTCGCCTTTGAGGACCGTCGCGTTGACCCACCGCGGGGGTTCGGTGGTCGAGGACACGACATGCTTGGGGAGGCTGTTCAAGGTGTCGGCCCAGACCCCGGTGCGGGAATTCCATCGCGGCGCGAACCATTCGTCGCTGCGGCGGCCGAGCAGCATGGCGTCGGCGCCCAGCGCCTCCCGCGTCTCGAGTTCGGCCCAGGCCTGGAAATCGGTGCCGGCGGGCGCCGGGAACCAGCCGCCGCGGGCGAAGCCCTCCCGGCCGTCGGGGTCCTGGACGACGCCGTCGAGGCTGACATTGGTGGTGATGACGATCGTGCCCATGCGGGTCTCCTTGATCGGTGTGTTCGGTTGCTGCTGAGGTAGAAACCGGAGCCCGCCGAAACTGGGCGCGCACGCACCGCCCAGTTCGCGCCAGGGCCGGTGTCGATATGCACGAGCATTCGAGACGGAAGAGGTGGCGAGAGTGGCAGTCGACGATCCGATGGTGGCTGCGCGGGCCGGGAGCAGCGCGGCGTTCGCGGAGCTGACCGAGCCCTACCGGCGTGAGCTGCTGGTGCACTGCTATCGGATGCTGGGGTCCCTGCAGGACGCCGAGGACGCGCTGCAGGAAACGCTGCTGAGTGCGTGGCGCGGCCTGGACGGCTTCGAGGAGCGTGCCTCGCTACGGACCTGGCTCTACCGGATAGCCACCAATCGCTGCCTCAACGCGCGCCGCTCGGCAGGCCGGCGACCGGCCGAGGAGTGGAACGTGCCCCATGTACAGCCACCGGAGCCGACCCGGCTCGGCGAGATCGTCTGGCTCGAACCGCTCCCGGAAGATCTGGTGGCGGGTGCGATCGCGATGCCGCTGGGCCCGGAAGCCCGCCTCGAGCAGACCGAGTCCATTTCACTGGCTTTCGTGACGGCCCTGCAGCTGCTGCCGCCGCGCCAGGTGGCCGTCCTCATCCTGCGTGACGCCCTGGGATTCCCCGCGGCGGCGGTGGCGGGCATGCTCGACACCACCGTCGACTCGGTCAACAGCGCTCTCAAGCGGGCCCGGACCGGCCTGCGGCAGCGGCTGCCCGCGACCGCCGAGGGGGAATCGGCCCCGCGTTCGGCCGCGCAGGACGCGGTCGCGGCGAAGTTCGCCACCGCGTGGGAGTCCGCCGATCTGGACGCGCTGGTGGCCCTGCTGACCGACGACGTGTTCATGTCGATGCCGCCGATGCCCTTCGAATACGCCGGCATCGAGGTCGTAACCCGTTTCTGCGCGGCGATATTCGGCGCGGGCCGCCGCTTCGATTTGGTGGCGACCAGCGCCAATGGCCAGCCGGCGTTCGGGGCCTATCTGCGCGGCCCCGACGGCACCGCCCACGGCACCGGCCTCTATGTCCTGACCCTCGCCGGTGACCGGATCAGCGGGCTGACCAGGTTCGACACCGCCGTGCTCCCACGCTTCGGGCTGCCCCGATCACTGCCGAACCGCTAGCCGCGTTGCCTATTTCAGGCGGTAGGTGTCGAGTGCGTTGGCCCGGTAGAAGAACTCCGCCTCCTGATCGGTGGCGTCGGTGGTGACGATGTGGTCGATCGCCGAGACCAGCTCGGTGTAGGTCCCGGCCAGCGAATCCACCGGCATGTTGGACGCGAACATCAGCCGCCGCCACCCCCACAGCGCCACACTCGATTCCAGCCAGTACTCGAGCGACGGCCACGCCAGATCCCGGCAGATGAGCCCGAACCCGGAGAGCTTGCACAGCCACTGAGTCTCCTTGGCCGCCAAGGAGATCGCATTGTGCCAGGCGGAGCGGGCCTCGGCGGAATGCCCCTGCGGGAACCCCAGGTGCTCGAGCACCACCCGCAGCTCCGGGTACCCGGCCAGGAAGTCGATCCAGTCGAGGATCTCGCCGGGCTCGGTCACCAGATCGAAGACCGCGTCGTGCTCCTGCAGCCAGCTCGCCAGGGCATCGGCCGCAGGCGTATTCGGCGACAGCCCTTCGAAAACCCGTACCCCGCGGAACCGCTCGGTGCGGGCCTGCTCGTCGAGATGCGCGATGAGCTCGGTTGTCGGCAGGGTGGGATCGACGGCCCCGACGATCGCGTACGGTCGCGACCCGGCCGCGGCAATGCCGTCCACCCAACGGGTTTCGTCCAGATAGGCATGCGGCGCGGTGGTGGCCGACACGTGCACCAGCCCGGCCACCTCGATCGATCCCAGCCCCCGATCGAAGTCGGCCGGTAGAAAGTTCTGCGCGATGTCGGGTCGTCCGGCGGCGGCGAATCTCGCCAGGCCCGGATACCAGGCATGCGTACCGGTGTCCCACAGATGCATGTGGGCGTCGACGAGGGGGAGAGAGGGCATGTGGGCAACTCCTACTGCATGGTGATGCCGCCGCTGACGCTGATCAGCTGGCCGGTGACGTAGCTGGCTTCCGGGCTTGCCAGCCATGCGATGAGGGAGGCTACTTCGTCCGGTCGGCCCAGGCGTTTGAGGGGGATGGATTTTTCGAGGGCGGTGAGGGTTTCGGGATGATCGGCCATGGCGTGTGCGACCATGTTGCCCTCCAGCGGCCCGGGGCAGACCACGTTGACGGTGACGCCGTCGCGGGCCACCTCCCGGGCGAGGGATTTGGCGAAACCGAACAGGCCGGATTTGGATGCGGCGTAGACGGTTTCACCGAAGGCGCCGGCTCGCGCGCCGTCGGAGGCGACGAGCACGATGCGGGCTTCCTCGGCGTCGAGCATGCCGGGCAGCAGCAGCTGGGTCAGGCGCATGGGCCCGCGCAGATTCACCTGGAACATGAGGTCCCAGGCGAGGGTTCCGCTGTCCAGGAACGGTTCCACGACGGCGACCCCGGCACAGTGCACCACCGCCGAGACCCGCCCGCCGACCGTCCGGGCGGCCGCTTCGATGCTCTCCGCGCTCGTCAGATCCAGTTCCAGCGCAGTGGCTTCCGCCCCCAGCTCCGCCGCACACGCACGCGCACCCTCGGCATCCACATCCGCGACCCACACGGGCCGTCCGGCGTCCACCAGCCGCCGCGCCACCGCGCGCCCGACATCCCCTGCCCCACCGGTCACCAGCGCGCCGGATACCGCTCCGACACCACTCACTGCCTCACCTGTTCCGCTGTTCTCGAATCCGTTCGGATTCAATGCATAGTCGGTCAGCGGGAATTGCGCGACACAATGTCCGCGATTCGGGCGCGGAAGGCCTCGGGGGAGAAGGTGGCGGCGTGCTTGCGGATGGTTTCGGGGTGATAGTCGGCCGGGTCGAAATCGCGCATCACCTGGGCGAATCCGGCCACCACCGAATCATCGGAACCGGTCGGAATGTGCTCGCCGGAGATACCGGGCACGACGGTGTCGAGCGCCCCGCCCTCACCGACCGCCAGCACCGGTGCGCCACAGGCCATGGCCTCCACCGGGACGATGCCGAAGTCCTCCACGCCGGGCATGAGCAGCGCCCGGCAGCGGCGGTACATGTCCTGCAGCACCTCGTCGGAGGCCGCGCCCAGGAAGGTGGTCTCCGGGCCCGCCAATGCCTCCAGCTGGCGGCGATAGCGGCCGTCGCCGAGGATCACCAGGCGCACCCCGGCCGCGCGGGCGGCGCGAATGGCGAGATCGGGGCGCTTGTAGGGCACCAGCCGGCCCGCGAACAGGAAGAAGTCCTCACGGTCGATGCGCGGATCGGGGGAGAAACGGTCCACGCGCACAGGCGGATTCACCACCGACGCGGGCAATCCCCACCAGTCCCGCACCCGATCGGCCACCGCCTGCGAGTTCGCCACCACGTGCGCGAGCCGCGGTGCGGCCCGCAGTTCGTTGCGCCGGGCCAGCGCGCCCAGCGCCATCAGAACGGCCTGCCCCGCCCGTCCTCCGGCCTCCCGCGCCCGGAACGCGCTGTCCCAGGCCCACCGGGCCGGGCTGTGCACATAGGCGATCACCGGTGCGGTGGTGGCGAAGACCGCCTGGGTCGCGAAGGCGTGATGGCTCACCACCACCGCGTCGTACTCGCCGTCGAGTGGAAGACTGCGCAGCGTTCCCGGCACGAACGGCAGCAGCGGTGCATGCGACCGCCGCCCGCTCGCCGCGTAGGCGCGCGACAGCCAGGTGTCGTGCACGAGTCCGGTTGCCGCCGAGCCCGTTTCGATCGAGGGGCCCGCAGCCGCCAAGAGTGCGCGCGTGCACTCCGCGTCGGCGATGGGCGCGAAAACCGGTGCGCCGGGCCAGGTTTTCATGAACTCGGCGACCACGGCCTCGGAGCCGCCGTATTCGGTGAATCGCTCGTGGACGAGGGCGATCCGGGGTGCGGACATCACAGCTCCTGGGTTACTGCGCGAGAAGGGGTTACGGTGCGATACTCGGCTACGGCGCGAGACGACGCGGTGCCGCCGTGCGCCGCAGCGCCGGAGCCACCGGCCGTCCGGCGAGCAGGCCGTCCACCGTGCCCTGTTCGAGGGCCTTGCGGTAGGTCTTGGCCGCCGACTGGCAGGCGTCGATGGTGTGGTCGATATCGGCGTCGGTATGCGCGGCCGAGTTCACGAACGACTGCCCCAGCACACCCCGGTCCAGCAGTTCCTGCAGGAACAGCGTCCGATAGGGCTGGGAGGGAACGCCTTCCGCGTCCCGGGTGAGGAACACCAGGCACGACGGCCGGCCCGCCGCCTCGAGGTGGTCACCGATCCCGAGGTCCGCGGCAATGGCGTTGACCTCGGCGGCGAGGCGGCGGCCGGATTCCTCCATGCGCGCCACCGGATCGGTGTTGCGGTAGGTCTGCACGACGGCCCGGAAGGCGGCCAGGGACGCGGTTTCCGGCCCGTGGGTGGTCGACAGCAGGAAGACCCGGTCCGCGTCGGTGCGCAGCCCGCCCAGCTCCATGTACTCGCGTTTGCCGGCCAGCGCCGAGAGCGGGAACCCGTTGGCCATCGCCTTGCCCCAGCACGACAGGTCGGGGGTCACGCCGTAGATCCGCTGCGCGCCGCCGGCGGACCAGCGGAACCCGGTGATCATCTCGTCGAAGACCAGCAGCGCGCCGTACCGGTCGCACAGCGCGCGAACGCCTTGCAGGAAGCCCGGCGCGGGTTCGGCCAGGGCCGTGGCCTGTTCGAGGATCACGCACGCGATCGCGGTGCGGCGCAGGGCTGTTTCCAGCGACGCCAGGTCGTTGTAGCGGAACCGCACCGTCGGAACGGCCGGTATTCCCGCGTTCATCTCGGTGGTGCCGATGAACCAGTCGTCGACCGAGAAGAACGGCTGCTCGCAGATCGCCACCGCCTCCCGCCCGGTCACCGCGCGCGCCAGCCGCACGGCGGCCGTCGTGGTGTCGGAGCCGTTCTTGGCGAACTTCACCATGTCCGCGCCCGGCACCAGGCTCAGGAAATCCTCGGCCGCCAACAGTTCCAGCTCGGTCGGCCGGGAGAAGTTGACCCCGTCGGCGATGGTCCGGGCCACCGCCTCGACCACCGGCGCGAACCCGTGGCCGAGGGTCACCGAGCGCAGCCCCATGCCGTACTCGACGTACTCGTTGCCGTCCGCGTCCCACACCCGGGCGCTCTTGCCGCGCACCAGGATCGGG
This sequence comes from Nocardia sp. NPDC004123, assembly GCF_053603795.1. Lineage (NCBI taxonomy): Bacteria > Bacillati > Actinomycetota > Actinomycetes > Mycobacteriales > Nocardiaceae > Nocardia > Nocardia sp. NPDC004123. The sequence goes on along the minus strand of NZ_JBSGGG010000011.1, from coordinate 276,818 downwards.
GCCATGGCCTCCGGATACTGGTCCGCGCCGCGCGCGTAGGTGTGCGCGCCGCCCGGGACCAGATCGTGCAGGCGCGCCTGCAGGGCGGCGCTGCGCCGGTAGTCACGCATGATCGGCACCCCCGGCGGTGATGGCCCACAGTTCGTGGTCGCCGCGGTGCCCGTCGAGTCCGGTGTAGCTGCGCATGGTTCCCTCCTTGTGCAGTCCCGCCGAGGCGGCGACCGCAGCCGATGCGGTATCCCCGGCCGCGATGGCCGTGTATACGCGGAACAGTCCGAGCCGGTCGAAGGCGTGTGCCAGCAGGGCCCGGGTTGCCGCCAGGCGGACTCCGTCGTCGGCGTGGGCGGGATCGGCCCAGATGTGCATCCGGGCATTGCGATCGAACATGTCGAGGTCGAACAGCCGGGCCTCCCCGGCATAGGCGCCCGCGGCGTCGAGGACGAGCAGCAGACCGGCGGGGGAGCGCACTCCCGCTGTGCTGCGGGCGAATTCGCGCCACCAGGACGAACCGGTGCTATCGGTTCCGTCGGTCGCCGGGGACGCACCGTTACGCCGGGCGGTCGCGCGGGCCGGGCCGTCGGAGGGCCGGAGGCTGCGCAGCGCCACCCGGTCGAACCCGGTCAGCCGGAGCATGACGGGCCGGGTGGGCAGCGCCTGCCGGGCAGCCCGCCACAGCTGGCCCGCGCGATACCGGGCCAGAACCCCGAAAACTGTTGCAGTATCGGGTATTCCGTTCTCCCCCGGTGCTGCGGTGGGTTCGTCCGGGGGCGGGGTTCGATGCTCGAGCGTGCGCTCGGTCCACATCTCGGTGAATCCCTTGGGCGGAATCTCGGCCCGCGTCATCGACCACAGATCGTGATCGGCCCGCGCCCCGCCCACATCGAAGTGCAGCCGCATGCGCCCCTCGCGGACGAACCCGATCTGCACCGCACCACTGGTGGCCGCCGCGTTCCCCGGCGAGATGGGCGCATTGATGCGCTCCAGCCCCAGCACCTCGAAGCTGAAGTCGAGGATCAGTCCCGCCGCGATCCCGCCGAATCCGTGCCGCCCCATCTGCGCATCGATCCAGATTCCCATCTCGCCCTGCCGGGCCTGCGGATCGATATTGCCGATCTCCACCTGCCCGGCGAAGCGCCCGTCGATCTCGATGACGGTGGCGATCCGCCGCCCGGTACGGGCATTGGTCGCCGCCTCCAGACATTCACGCACCCAGGCCTTCTCGCTGTGCCGGGTGTCCCAGTCCAGCGGCGAGGTGTGCCAGAACGGTTCCAGAAGTTCGCGATTGCGCAGCCGCAGCCGCCGCCACTCCTGGTAGTCGGCGAAGCGCGGCAGCCGCAGCAGCAGGGTGCTGCCGTGCAGCCGCGCCGGGCCCAGTCGCAGTCGTGCCCCCGCGCCGCTCACGAGTGCGGTCGCTGCTTCCCCAGCGACGAGGTCTTGATTGCACCGTCCGTGCCCACCGACAGCCGCCAGTACGTGCCCGCCGAGTCCTTCAACACGATTCCCCCTTCGCTGCGATCGGAAATATAAGCCCCACTGTTCAATACGGCCGACAATACGGTCCCGTCCCGGTCCTGGACCTGGAAGATGTCGGCATCGGGCTGACTCGCCTGCGCCACCGTGGTCCCGGCGAAGCGCGCGCCGTGGATGGCCCCGCGCCCGATGACGTGCCAGCCGTCCGGGAACGACCTGGGATCCACGTCCTGGTAGGACCCGGAGATGAGGTTGACGGCCGTGCCCTCCGCCACGCCCTTGGGATCCACCCGCACCTCGATGGGCGGCGCGTCCAGATCCGGATCGAACTGCACATTGGCCAGATACGGCTGGCGGCAGTGGATCAGGTCCAGGCACACCTTGCGCGCGGCCACCTTGCAGTTGACCAGACCGAACTGGGCGGGCCCGCCGGCCGGTCCGCCGATGGACAGCGCGGTATCGGCCCCTTCGAACCACACGTTGGTCAGCCACCAGTCGTTCGCGGGGCCGTCCACCACCAGGTGCTTGTCGGTGGTCCTGGGATCGTTGTCGGACACGAATTCGACATTGGCCAAAGCCAATCCGGCATTGTGGTCGCCGCCGGTGCCCAGCACCCCGATGTGATTGTTGGTGAGTTTCGAGGACGTCACGTAGTTCTGGATGCACGAGGTGACGATCCCGTACCCGAAATTGTTGATATCGGAATTGATGACGGTCGTGCCCCCGGTGTTCTGATCCAGCACCAGTCCCCGCTGGTCCTGGAATCGGGGCGCGTTGTCGCTGAGATGGTTGCCGCGCAGCACCACCGAATCGAAGGTACAGCGGAAGCACTCCGACAGCCGCACCGCGGTGGCCTTGGGGCCGGAGAAGTAGAAACCCAGGCGGGAGAAGCGAACCCGCTGCTTGCGCTGCAGTGCGATGAAGGTGTCATCGCCCTCGTAGGTGATCGTGGTGACATCGGCCCCGTCGCCCAGCACCGTCGCGTAGTCGGCGAGCGCCGGGAACTTCTTCAGCGTGTACTGCCCGGCCGGGATGTAGAGCACCAGCGGCTTGTCGCTGACCGCGGCGGCCTTGGCGAAGGCGTCGGTGTCGTCGGCCTTCCCGTCCCCGACCGCGCCGAAGTCCTTCACATTCCGGGCCGACGGCTGATCGGTCACCTGCGGCGAACGGAATTCCGTTGCGCCGGAATCGGTTTTCGCGCATGCGGCCGCGACCGGCAGGATGGCCGCCGCCCCGAGTCCGGCGGCCAGCAGCCGTCGGCGGCGCACGGCGGCGTCCGACCGGTTGTCCGTTGTCCCCCCGTCCTCCTCGATCACCGTTTCACCAGATCGAGCGGATGCTTGACGAGTTCGCCGACGCTGCGATGCGGCCGCGAGAAGACGACCGTGCCGATCATTCGCTGGTTGTCGTGGCCGAAGGTGGCCAGCGCCCCGCGCACCTGGTCGGAGGTGGTCTGCCCGAGCTCGATCACGCCGATGGTGGCGTCGACGCGCCGTGCCAGCGCGATGGCGTCGGCGGCCGCGGTGACGGGTGCGGCCTCCACCACGATGTGGTCGAATTCGCTGCGCAGCTTGGACATGATGTCGCTGAACCGCTCGGAGTCCAGCAGGTCGGGGGTGCGGAAATCCATGCCGCCCAGCGGCAGCACAGTGATCCCCACCTCCGGCCAGGCCATCACGAACCCCGCGGGAGTCGCGTTGTTGCGCAACAGTTCCGAGAGTCCCGCCGCCGCGGCCGCCGGACTGCGCCGGGACGAGCCGTGCCCGGTGGTGTCGGCGTCCACCAGCACCACCCGCGCGCCGGTATCGGCGAAGGTGCGGGCCAGCCCGATCGCCACATCCGGTTCGGAGTGCGGCGACAGCGAGGTCAGCAGCAGGCTGACCAGCGCGGGATCCTCGGTGAGCCGGGTGCGCAGCCGGCGCAGCTCGCCCGCCGCTCCGGGCCGTCCGTCGTCGACGATGCCCAGAATCGGCACGGGCAGAAAGGCTTCCAGCTCGGTGGAGGTTCGGACTCGCTTGTCGAGTTTGTCGCGCAGGATCGCCACGCCCAGGCCCACCATCAGTCCGGCCAGCACGCCGAGCAGGTAGTAGCGCTTCTTCTGCGGTCCGCTGGGCTGGCTGGGTGTCTGGGCCTTGTCGATGACCTCCGCGCGGGCGGCGGGCGCGGCGTCGCTCTGGGTGACTTCGAGCCGGGAGACCAGCGCCCGGAACTGGGAGACCACCTCGTCGGCCAGGGCGCGCGCCCCGGCGGCGGTGGAGTCCTTCACCGTGATGATGATGATCGTGGTGGCCGGCGGCGAGACCGCGGTGATGCGGCCGCGCAGGTCGTTCACCGAGCTCTTCAGGCCCAGCTGATCGTGCACGTAGGTGGCGACGGTGACGCTGGAGGCCAGATCCACGTACGAGCGCACGCGCTGCTGTGCGGCCAGCCCGCCCTGATAGGAGTCGTTGACCGAGGTCCCGGTGGCCATGGACACGTACACCGAACTGGACGCGGTGTACTCGGTCGGCAGGGTGCTCGCGTATCCGTACGCCGCCCCCGTACAGATCACCACCGCGACCACGATTATCGGCCAGCGCCGCCGCAGCAGCCGCCAGTAGTCGATCAAACCCATTGCGCTGTCCTCGTTTTCCCGGATGGAATCGGTGCCCCCTGCAGCTGTTCCATCCGTCTTCGGAATTCACCAACAACCAGATACGCCAGCCATGCCAGCACCATGGCCTGCAGATATTTGCCGAGCATCTCGACGGTGCCGAGGATGCCGCGCTCGAACAGGACCGGGACCTCGATCACCGACAGGCCCAGGATCGCCATGGCCAGGTACCTGCTGTAGAGAGCCCGGATCCAGATCAGCAGCAGCACGAACGTGATCGTGACCCCCACCGCGACACCGATGTAGCCGCCCAGCACATAGCCCTCGTTGATATTGCCCTCGGCCAGGGACACTTCCACCGTCGACATGTCCACCGAGCGCCCGCGCACCTGCTCGGCCCAGGCGGCGCCGGACCGGAACTTCTCCGCGCCCAGCAGCTGGGTGGGAATCAGGCTCTGCACGGCGTGCTGCGCCACCTGACTCGGCGTCAGCCAGGAACTCGGCCCCGCGAACCAGGAGTCGGTGGCGGCCTCGAGCAGGTCGAAACGGCGCAGCATGCTCAGGAAAGGGTGCACCACCGTCGGATACTGCGCATCCACCTGTGCCGCTTCGGCTTTGGCGGCAGCATCGGTCTTGAGCGACTGCAACCACCCGAAGCCGCCGATGGCGAGGCCGGTGATGCTCAGCACGCCGACCACCTTGACGCGCGTCCAGCCGGTCATGGCGAAGCGCACGGCAATGGCCAGCGCCGCGCCCATGATCGGGGTCTTGGACTGCACAGTGGCGGTCCACACCAGTTCGCCGCAGGTGAGCGCGCCGACCACCAGCGCGGTGGTGCGGCCGGACTCGTTGCGGTAGAACACGATCAGGCCGACCGCGCCGAGCGTGGCGAGAATGGTGACGAGGTTGATGAGCGGGTTCGGGCTCTCCAGTTCGCCCGCCTTGCCGGTGGTGCCGGTGGCGTAGGCCGCCAGCCGGCCCAGGGTGCCGACGCCGTAGAGCAGGAAAAGGGTCTGAGTGAAGATGGGCTCGCCCGCGAAAGGCGCTACGCGCGGAGTGGTCTCGCGCGGGCGCAGCCGTACCCACAGCACGTAGCCGATGATCAGCGCGGCATAGACCCAGAGTCCGAAGATGACCGGTTGCAGCACCGCGGCGATGCCGCCGTCGTAGCCGTACTCGTAGAGCCGCGGATCGGGCACATTGTCGCCGTAACTGGGGACGGGCTGCACCCACAGCAGCACCACCGGCCGCGCGACATACGACAGCGACCAGTGCGCGGTCTGCGCGATCAGGAACACCCGGGCCACACCGGGCAGGAACATCGCGGCCACGACGATCGTCACCAGCGCGGCGGCGACGAGGAATACAGCGAATTGTGCGGAGGCCATCACTCTCCCATCACCCGTATGTCCGCGCCGCGGGCCGGGGCGTTACCCGTTTGCGCGGCCGTTCTTTTCGCCCCCGGCGCGGTAGATCCGTTGCGCCGTTCCGGGCATGGGTGGCGCTGCGCGCGGCTACACTGTGCGGCCTGGTGCGCGCGGCCGCTCATGCCAGTGCGTCGATGATCTCGCGGGCGCGGTCCACGTACCGGTGGTCGCCGTTCACGATGCGGCGATGACCGGCCTCGGCGACCTTGGCGACCTGATCGGGATACTTGGCGCAGCGGCGCAGGATCTCGCGCAGCTCGGTCGGGCCGGAGAACAGGTAGCACTCGGCCTCGTCCTGGAGCAGTTCGGCGTGTTCGTCGGTGCGTTCGCCGACGAAAAGACCACCGGCGGCCGGGACTTCGAACGTGCGGCAGGTGTGGGTGTCGCGATTATCGGAATTGAGCAGCACCAGGTTCGCGGTGACCGCGGCGACGGCCGTGGAGAAGTTCTCGCCATAGACCGCGCCACCGACATCGGCACCGGTCTGCCACAGCGCGCGCACGCGCCGCCAGCCGGGACCGCGTAACAGCATGTCCCCGTGGTGTTCCCGGGCCAGCGAAATCAAGAGGTCTTGACGGTCGGGGCGCACCGCACCGATGAAACCGACCAGATAGTTGTGGACGGTGCGGCGGGCGGTGAGGTGGTGCAGGGCCGGATCGTATGCGCTGCGAACGAATTTCACGTGCCGGGCGCCCCGGGCGGCCAGCTCGGGAACGTTGTGCCACTTGGTGGTGACGATGAGATCCCATTCGGCTTCGTATGCCAAGTATTCCGGGCTGGTGTTGTACGGATTGGATACGTCATCCGGGCTGTAGTGCACATGCAGACCGGCCGGGGCGCTCAGTAGCCGCTGCTGGTCCAGGTGCACCGATTTGAAGGCGAACAGCACATCGGGCGCGAATGCGGTGGCGGCGCTGTCGATCTCGCGATGCAGCGCCTCGACATTCCAGGGCGCGCGCCGATGGGCGACCTTCGAATACACCCACGGTGGCGACAGCCGCGCGGGCAGCGTGACCGGGGTTGTGTCGATCACCACCACCTCGTGCCCCGCCTGCTGGAATCCGTCGGCGAGCGAGCGTGCGTTGCTGCCCACCCAGTCATCCCCGACGAAAAGTACTTTCACGCCAAATCCCCCTTGGTCAGCAGCGCGCTGGCAGGTTCGACCGGCCCGCCGCGGTCGGCCCGTTCCCGGACCATGAGCCACCGCACCCGGATGATGTACCACAGCGCGACGCTGATTTCCGCGGAAACTGTGCCATAGACCAGGGTCCAGACCGATCCGGTCCGGGCGGCGACCACCAGCGCCACCGCGGCGACGCAGGTGCCGATGATCGCGCCGATCAGCACGCCGATGGTGTCCTGCTTGACCGGCAGCACGGCGGTGGTCACGTACGAGGTGATGGTGGTGGCGGGCAGGATGAGGATCTCGACGCGCAGCAGGGGGATCGCGCCGTCGAAATCGTGGGTGTAGATGAGGTGGATGAGGATGGGGGCCAGTACCCAGACACTCACCACGGCCAGGCAGGCCAGGGCCACGCAGCCGATCAGCATCTGGATCTGATTGCGCCAGAACTGATCATGGGCGCTGCGGCGGGCCATGCGGGGGAGCAGGGCGAAGCCGATCGGGTCCAGGGTGGACTGGATCGCGCGGACCAGCCGGTCGCCCGCGGAGTAGAGGCCCAGCGAGGCCGCCTCCAGCACCGCGCCGTACACCGCCGCCGAGCCCTGGCCATAGCCGGTGACCAGCAGCCGGGAGGTGAAAATCGGTGCGGCCATACGCAGGACGGCCCGCACGCCGTAGGGCCGGGCGGGCGGTCCGAACTTGCGGAAGGAGTCCCACCAGGTCAGCGCCACCGTGGCGATGGAGGAGACCAGCAGGCACAGCACGGCCATGGAGGCGCTGGGGAATCGGGGCAGCAGTCCGACGAGCAGGCCGAGATATCCGATGCGGCCCACGCCCTGATACATGGTGGAGCTGCCGAATCTGCCCTGGCCGATGAGCAGCCAGTCCTCCGAGATCGACCAGAAGCCACCGGCGAACAGGCCCAGCAGCACCATGTGCAGTTTGGGGGACACCCCGATCGCGAGGCTGGTCAGCAGCGCCACACCGATGAGGGTCAGGGTGGTGGCGCGAATGGCGAGGTAGGTACCGCGCAGGCGGTTCACCTCGAGGTGACCCGGATCGTCCTCGGGCACTTTGGCGGCCAGGAACGAGGTGACGCCCAGATCCACGACCAGTGAGCCGATGAAGTAGGACGACATGCCGATGGCCAGCAGGCCGGTGCCGTGCGGGCCCAGCATGCGGGCCAGCAGCGGGACGGTGACCAGGGTGATGACGTACTGGCCGTACTTGCCGAAGGTCACCAGTCCGATATCGCGGATGATGCTGCCGATACTGCCCAGGCCGGAGGACGAATCCTTGCGATGCTCACCGTCGGCCTGGGAATGATCTGTGGCGGTGGGTGCTTCGCCGTCCGTTGCGGCCTGTCGGTAGGCACCGGTGGCATCGCGCGCCGGGCGGGCGATCGGGAGCCGCACGGTGGGCGGGTCGACCGGATCGCCGTAGAAGGTGGGGAGCACCGGACCGCGGGAGGGCGCGGCATAGCGGGCGGCCCGTTGCTCGTCGAACGACACCGTGCCACGGCCGGTGCCGTTCTCGTGGCCGTTCGGTCCGGCGGGGCGCTGCCGCGGGCCGGCCGGACCGGAATCACCGCGGGCGTCGTGCTCGAAGGCGGAGACTTGCTGGTCGACCTCCGGAATCCCGTGCCGCATGTGGCGGCGCTGTCGCAACCGGCCCAGCGTGCCGAGGGCCTCCAGCCGCACGGTGGGTGGGTCGAAGGCCGGCAGTGGATCGGTCGGATCATCCACGCCGCCACCGCTTTCCGGGCAGACCGGTCAGGAGGTCGGTCACGATCCGGCCCGACTCGGCGACATCGAAATCGCGGGATCGCACCCGGGCGGCATCGGCGAGCTTGACGCGCAGCTCCTGATCGGCGATGAGAGTGTCCAGGGCGCGGGTGAGCTCGCCGCGATCGCCGGCCGTCACCAGCAGGCCGTTCACCCCCGGCTCCACGATCTCCTCCGGTCCGCCCGGGCGGGTCGCGATGACCGCGCAGCCTGCGCGCATGCCCTCCACGACGACCTGGCCGAAGGGCTCGGGCAGCACCGAGCAGTGCACGAGGATATCGGCGTGGCGCAGATAGGGTTCCGGGTCGTCCACGTGGCCGGTGAAGGTGACCGGGAGGTCGAGGGCGGTGGCGTGCACCTCGAGTTCGGCGCGGTAGGTCTCCTCGTCGAAGAAGGTGCCGCCGACCAGGAAGACCTCGCGGGGGAGGGTTTGCACATCGGCCAGGGCGCGCAGGAACAGGTCCTGGCCCTTCCAGGGGGCGAGGCGGCCGACGACGGCGATGATGGTCTCGCCGGCGGGGCGTTGTTCCTGGGGTCGTCGTTCGCGGGGGAGCGCGGATTCGTCTGCCGCGGTGTCGTTGTCGGGTGGGAACTCGACGCCCGGATAGGCGACGACGGCCGCTCGGCGCCAGGTGTACAGCGAGGCCAGGGTGCCGCGGCTGTTGGCGATCACGGCGCTGACCACCACCCAGCCCAGCACTCGGATGACGAGGGCGAGCACCCGGCCGAAGTAGTCGCGCGAAACCCGGTCGTGCACATGCCAGACCAGCGGGACCCGGGCCCGGCGGGCGGCGACCGCGCCCATGAGCATGGCTTTGGTGCTGCCCGCGACCAGGACGGTGGCGTCGAGGTCGCGGACGATCGCGCCCAGTGTCCAGCCCAGACGTAGCAGGCCCGTCGCGCCGATGAACAGGCTGCGGATCCCGGCCTTGTCGATGGTCATGGCGCGGGAGTCGAAACTATTGGTGACGACGCGGGTTTCGATCCCGCGCGCGGCCATCAGGCGCAGCATCGGGCCGTCCTCGGTGTAGAGCACGGCGGTCTGCCCGGCGGGCATGGCCGAGACCAGGCGGAGCGTTGCCAGTTCGGCTCCGGAGGGGGCCGCGGTGTGCGCCAGGAATACGGCCTTCAGCGGTGCCATCAGCCGACGAGCTCCGCGTAGAGATCCCGGTGCCGATGCGCCGCGACCGCCCAGGAGAATGACTCGGCGTGGGCGCGGCATTGTTTCGCGGCGGGCCGGGAGCCGTCGAGGGCGGCGGCGATGCGGGCGGCGAGTGCCTCGGCATTGCCCGGCGGGACGAGGAGCGTGGCGTCCAAACCCCGGACGGAATCGGGCAATCCGCCGCAATCGGACACGATCGGGGGGCGTCCGGCGGCAAGGGATTCCAGGGCGATGAGCCCGAATCCCTCCAGTGCGAGGGAGGGGACGACGGTCAGATCGGAACGGGTGTACAGCTCGGTGAGCTCCGCGTCGGACACCGATCCGGTGAATCGGATCGACGGCTGGTCAGCGGCGAGCGCCCGCAATTCGGCCTCGGCGGTCCCGGTTCCGACGATGATCAACCGGGCGTCGGGATGCCTGGCCGACACGTCGGACCAGGCGCGAATGAGCACGTCGATACCCATCCGCTTCTCCAACCGCCGCACGCACAACACGATTCCGGTGTCGGCCTCGGGCTCCGAAGTCGTGAAACGCTCCAGATCCACACCCGGCGGAATCACCCGAACCCGATCGGGCCGCACGCCGTAGTCGCCGACCAGCAACCTTTCGAAATGTTGCGACAGCACGACGAACCGGTCCGCCCTGGCATATCGCAGCCGCTCGACCAGATACTTGGCACGCACCGCCCGCGTGCCCTCTCCGGCCATCCGGCTCTCCGCCGCCCACGGCCCGTGAAAGTGCACTACCAGCGGATTTCGTACCGCCGCAGGCCCGTACAAGCAGAAATGCCGATCGATCACGGTGTCGCGGGTGAGCCCGGCCCGGTCCAGAAACGCGGTCCGTGCGCGCTGGAGGGTCGATCCGCCGATGGGTCCCCACGACCCCGCACCGACCGGACCGTCTCCGAAAGCCCTTGCGCCGACACTGATTCGAGTGTCACGCGTGAGTGCACCGTATAGATCTGTGAAGTACCGGTTGAGACCCCCATGAGCGGCCGTGAACCACTCCGACCCTGTCATCAACACCCGAATGGGCCGCGTCAAAACCCTCACCCCCGGGTCCGTCACCCACATTCGGACCGAGATAACGATCCGAACGCCCTTGCAGCGCAAGTGTATGCCAATCCGCGCTGCCGGGCGGGCTATCGGCCCGCAATCAACCCACCGACCAGTATTTTCCGAGTCGCCGATTTCCAGGCGGCAAATCGGCCCGACCATCGAGACGCGAATCGGACGGATCATCGAGGCGCGAATCGGACGGATCATCCCCGCGCGGAATCGGCCGGACTTTGTGTCAGCGCAGGTGTCAGGCCGGTATCAGCTGGACGTCAGCCGCCCCCGCGAAAGTAATTCACGTCAACAACACCGCAACTCGAACCGAGGAGCCCACCATGACCGCCACCCTCACCGCCCAGGACAGGCAGACCCTCCGCACCGCCGCCTACGGCGCCGTCTCCCTGATCTCGGCCGCCGACGCCGCCGGCGGCTCGCCCCACAAGGCCGCCACCGCCGGCAGCATCGCCCTCGGCTCCGCGACCGGCCTGGTCGGCCACATCCTCGCCGAGAAGTCCACCGGCGTCCGCCTCGAGTCCAAATCCGTAGCCGCCCTGGCCGACCAGGTCCTCCCCGCCCTCACCGCAGCAATGACCCTGCTGACCAACCACTCCCCGGCCGAGGCCGCCAACTTCCGCACTACCGTCCTCGTCGCCATCGAAGCCGCCACCCACAAAACCGGATCCACCCCGACCGTCACCGACATGACCCGCAAGATCACCGCAGCTCTCGACGCCGCCTGACCACATGCCCCCGGGGCCACCCTCACGGGTGTGACTCGCAGCGATGGGTGGCGTTGTTTTCGCAGCGTCAGCTGGCGCCGATGACCGGGGCGGTGCGTACTTCGCCGACTCGTCTCCGGAGACCGCCGGATGCCGGTAAGCTCGCCGGCCGGCTGACTTCCTGGTGCCGGAATCCGCTGTGCAGGGCCGGGAATCGCATGCTGGTCAGCCGTTGCGGGGCTGACCAGCAGGCGTCGGGGACTACCCGACGGCGGCCGTCAGGGGTGCGCCGAACCAAGCGGCGAGCGCTTCGCGCAGCGTGGACGCGGCAGCCTCGGCGGGTTCGTCGATGGCCGCGACCCAGGCGATATGCCCGTCCGGGCGGATCAGCAGCGCGTCGGCGGGCCGCTGATCCGTTGTGGCGGTGTGGATCTCGACCCGATCGTGCCAGCCTTCGGCGATCTCGCGTAGTTCCGGACGATCGGTGAGCACCAGCAGGATCGGGCGGGCGGTGCGCATGAGCTGGGCGACGCTGCTCGCACCCCGTTCGGTGTCCAGTGCGAGATCCGGTGCGAACGTACCGATCAGCGCATGGTCACCGGCCCCCGGGTACCGGGTGTCATTGGCCGCGATCAGGTCGCCCACCCGCCGCAGCGGCTGCTCGTCGGCGGCCAATTCCTGGAACAGCGCCCGCAGCGCTTCGGCCGCCGCATCCAGCCCGCGCCGCAACGCCACCTGCGCCCGGGCGTGCAGTCGCGCCCGCGAACCAGCGTAGTGCCGCTCGTCGTGATAGGTGTCCAGCAGCCCCTCCGGTGCCCAGCTTCCACGCCAGGTTCACGGTGTCGAGCATGCCCGCGTTCAGCGCGATACCCGTGGCCGGGAACAGGTGCGCCGCATCCCCCGCCACCAGAATCCGCCCGGCCCGATACTGCTCGGCCTGGCGATCCTTGAACGTGAACCGCGACAACCGCTTCGCGTCCTTCATCGGGATCTCGGCGCCCAGCACCCGGTGAATACTGGCCTGCAGTTCATCCATATCCATCGGCACGTCATCGTCGTATTCGACGGACTCGTCCTCGGTGGTCGACAGATGCAGCACCCCATCAGGTGTGGCCGCGAACGCCAGCTGACCGTTGTCGGTCCGGGTGAATCCCGCCGCGACCCTGCCGAATCCGGGCACCTCGAGATCACCGTTCTCGTGCACGGTCACCTCGTCGCCCACCGAAACCTGTGACAGCCGCACCACATCCGGATAAGTCGTGCCCGAGAACGCGATCCCCGCCATATCCCGAATCCGGCTGCGCCCGCCATCGCAAGCCACCAGATACCGCGCGGTCACGGTGTAGGCCCCCTCCGGCCCGCTCACCTCCGCGGTCACCGAATCCTCGTCCTGCCGCACCCCATTCACCTGATGCCCCCGGCGAACTTCCGCACCGAGTTCATCCGCCCGCTCGGCCAGCAGCCGCTCGATCTCCATCTGCGCCATGGGCAGCACCTTCATCGGCGCCTCCCCCATCCGCGTGAAGTCCAAATGCATCCCGCCGAACGGCAACCGCAACGGCGGATAAGGATCCGCACTCGCAGCCTCGAACCGCTCCAGCAACCCGCGATACCGCAGCAGATCCAGAATCCGCCCCCCGATCCCACTGGCCTTCGGAACATCCCAGAGTTGCGGTTGCCGCTCCAACACCAGCGGCCGCACCCCGGCCAGCCGCAGTTCACCGGCCAGCATCAGCCCGGTAGGCCCGGCGCCGACGATGATCACGTCGGTGTCCATCACTCGCACTCCACTCTCCTGTTCCGCATTCTCAACTACGAGGAGCGATTCTCCGGCAGGCGTTCTCCGACAAGGACCCGAGCCCGGGAAGCCGCGGTTGCGGTAGCTGGTCTACCGGCGCCGCGCCCGGCAAACTCCGTGGTTGGGCTAGACGCCGCATCGCGAGTGTGAAGACGGGTGTCTCCCCGGGCGACGCTTTCATCATCGAGTTCAACGAAACCGACTGAACGGAACGAACAGTCGGCGACCTGGCGACCGCACCGAACCGGCGGAGTCAGGTGCTGGGTGACGAGTCGAAGTAGTTGCGGAGCCGGTCGGCGTAGATCCATCGTTGTTCGCCGGTTGCGTACCCAGGCAGCGGGTGTGACCCATAGAGGTTGTCGGCGTCATATCGGGGGAAGACGTGGACGTGGTAGTGCCACACGCCCTGGCCGCCGCCGGGTTCATTGTGCTGGCGAGTGGATACTCCGTCGCAACCGTAGATGGCGCGCATCGCAATGGCGATCTCGCGGACAACGTCATGGACGGCGTGGCCGTATTCCGGTGGCAGGTCGTACAGGTTCTCGTGATGAGCGTTCGGTATGACCAGGACGTGTCCGCGGTTGTTCGGCCACCACCGGGCTGCGGTGAAGGCGGTGGCACGGTCGGTGCGCAGCACGATGTCTCGCGGGCTGTCGAGTGGGGTCTCGCCACCGGTGAGAAGGAAACAGAATGGGCAGTCGTAGCCGGAAGGTTCGTGATTGTGCACGGTCATTCGACCTTACCGCATGATTCGCACCAGATGCATTGCCGCCCAATCCATCCGCTTGCGGCATCCAGTTCGACCGGCCGGATGATGCTGTCGTTTTTCCGCCAGCTCGCCTCGATGTGCGGCTATATGGTGCGGTTCATGACACTCGACAGCAGGAACGTCGTTCAGGCCGCCTGGCGAGCGTTCGCCGGCCATGATGCCGAACAGATCGCGGCATTCTTCACCACCGACGCGGAGTGGCTGGCGCCGTCCGGCAACGCGACCGCGGTCGCGCTGAACGCCCCCAGTCACATGGTCGGACGCGAGGCCATCACGCAGTTCATCGCGCACGATTTCCCTCGATTGTTCGTCGGCGATGTCGTGGTGGAATTCCATGGCTTCTACTCCGATGGTGACCGCGTGATCGTGGAGGAGACGATGAGCGCCACGCTGGCGAACGGGAATCGATACAGCAACGACTACTGTTTCGTGTTCGAGTTGCGCGACGGTCTGATCCACCGGATTCGGGAGTACATGGATACCGCACGCGGTCATCGGGATGTCTTCGGTGATTCGGGAACTGCTGCCAACGGCACAACTCCATCGGCAGTCGCCAGCTGATATCCACTTGAATTCAGTTGAGTCGGTGGCCCCGGCGTCGGTAGTGCGACAGGCGAGCCTGGTGCTGCCGGCGCTGTCGCCATCGCCAGGGCTACACGGAACGTATGCCGCGACATGGCCGCAGCGCGGAGCAGGGGATTGAGACATCTATCTGGTTGTGTGACGCGGTATTCCATGCCCCGCACCAGGGGGAACAGTCCATCGCGGACACCGTGACCTGCGGTGGGCCGCGATCGACAACCGGGCGAGGTCTGTCGTGGCGGACTCTTCCGCGGATCGTGGGGCGGCGAAAGTCGGGTCGAGGGACCGGCGCACGGCGGTAGGGTCGGGTTCATGGAGTGGAGTTTTCGTGCGGCGGAAGAGCTTTCGGCGGCAATGCGCGCTGGTGAGGTGACCTCGGTGCAGCTGACCGAGGAGGCGATTGCGCGGATCGAGCGGGACGACAAGGCGATCAATGCGATTTGTGTGCCGGACTTCGAGCGGGCGCGGGCTGCGGCGCGTCGGGCTGATGAGGCGCGCGAGCGGGGTGAGGACAAGCCGCTGCTCGGGATTCCGGTGACGGTCAAAGAGTCCTACAACATGGCTGGGCTGCCGACGACCTGGGGCATGCCTGCGTTCCGGGATTATGTGCCGGCCGAGGACGCGGTGCAGGTGTCACGGCTCGAGGCTGCCGGTGCGGTGATGCTGGGTAAGACCAATGTGCCGTTCATGTTGCAGGATCTGCAGAGCTTCAACGAGATCTATGGCACCACCAACAACCCGTGGGATCACGGGCGTTCGCCGGGTGGTTCTTCCGGTGGATCGGCGGCGGCCCTGGCGGCCGGGTTCGGCGCGCTGTCGATCGGGTCCGATATCGGTGGTTCACTGCGCACTCCGGCGCATTTCTGCGGCGTATACGCACACAAGCCGACCCTCGGGTTGGCGGCGACCCGCGGTATGGTGCCGCCGCCGGCACCGGCGCTGCCGGCCGAGATCGATCTCGCCGTCGTCGGTCCGATGGCGCGCACCGCCCGCGACCTCTCGCTGCTGCTCGACGTCATGGCCGGACCGGATCCGCTGACCCTCGGTGTCGCATACGAAGTGGCTCTGCCGCCCGCCCGCCACCAGAAGCTGTCGGACTTCCGCGTCCTGATCATCGACGAGCACCCGCTGATTCCAACGGGCTCGGCCGTGCGGGCCGGGGTGAATCGAGTCGCCGACGCGCTCACCGCCGAGGGGGCTCGCGTCGAACGGCACAGTCCGCTGCTGCCCGATCTCACCGAAGCCGCGACCCTCTATACGCAGCTGCTGGTTTCGAACCTCGCGGCGCGCATGCCGGCGGAGCAGTACGAGCAGGTGCGGGCGGTCGCCGCCGGACTGCCCGCGGACGCAGAGGGTTCCGAGGTGGCCTGGGTGCGCGGCGCCGTCTTCAGCCACCGCGAATGGATCGAGGCGAATACCCGACGCGAATTCCACCGCCAGACCTGGCGGCAGCTCTTCGGCGAGTTCGATGTCGTCGTGTGTCCGATCACGCCGACTCCCGCGTTCCCGCACGACCACAGTGCCGATATGCGGGACCGGCGGATCGACATCGACGGCGTCGCACACCCATTCGGCGACCAGCTCGTCTGGGCGGGGGTGGCAACCATGCCCGGCCTGCCGGCCACCGCCATCCCGACCGGTCTCTCACCCGAGGGGCTCCCGGTGGGCGTTCAGCTCATCGGCCCGATGTTCGAGGACCGCACCCCACTGCGGCTGGCCGAACTGCTCGAAGAGAAGATCGGCGGCTTCCAGCAACCGCAGTAGGGCCACATTCGGTGCGGCGCACAACCAAACGTTGTGGGCGGCAGGTGGATTGGTTGTTTGATGTCCGGTGCCTCGCCTGATTGCATCGTCATAGCCGATGCGAGGGTGTTCGGATGCGGCGATGCGTCGCTGACATCCACGCGGTACCGGGCTGGGAACAGGAGAAACGTGGAAATCGGACTCACGCGGCTGATCGATGAGGAACTCGGCATTCATGTCGCGGAATGCCGGCGGCTCAACGCGGCCTCGAAACCCGTTGCCGGCCCGGCCACCTTCGAGGAGCTCCTCGAGGTGCGGGACAGACAGGCCATGTCCCTCTCCCACTCGAGCACCAGGGCTACCGAGCACGTCGCCGAGACGGGCGGCCGTCGAGTCCCGGTGCGGATCACGGTCCCCCGAGACACCGACATCCGAGCCGCCTATCTCGACATCCACGCGGGGGGCTTCTATCTCGGCTCGGCGGCCGGCGAGGATGCCCGCAATGCTCGCCTTGCCGACGCCCTCGGGGTAGCCGTGGTGAGCGTCGACTACCGCCTGGCGCCGGAGCATCCCTGGCCCGCCGCCCCCGACGACTGCGAAACCGCCGCGCTCTGGCTCCTGGAACAGGCGGAATCATTGTTCGGGACAACGGATCTGGCGATCGGCGGAGCATCCGCGGGATCCACCCTGGTCATGACGACCCTGTTACGACTGCGCGACCGAGGCCTGGGCGATCGGTTCGCCGGTGCCGTCCTGCAGTTCGGCGCCTACGACCTCAGCGGGCGATCTCCCGGCGGCAGACTCTACGCCGACGAGTACTTCATCCAGGCCTACGCCGGCCACATCTCCGACCGCACCAACCCGGACATATCGCCCCTCTATGGCAACCTCGCCGACCTGCCCCCGACGCTCCTGATGGTCGGCTCTCTGGATCTCCTCCTCGAAGACAACCTGGCCATGGCAGGCCGTCTCTCCGCAGCGGGAAACGACGTGGATATCCGCGTCTACCCCGAGTCCTCCCACGCCTTCACCTCCCGCCCGACCGGCATGGCCACCGCCGCCCTCCGCGACGCCGAGTCATGGCTTACCCAACGCCTCACGAGGAAATAACCGGTCGTCGCCCTACGCGGGACCCGGTCGCGAGTCGGAGGCGGCGGATGGTCGCGATCGACAGCATGATGGTGGGATGGCTGAGCGGGTGAGTGCATGCGTGCGTTGCTGATGTTGGTGGTTGTGCTGGCGATTGCGCTGGTGGTGGGCGACCGGGTCGGGGTTGTGGTGGCACAGAACGAGATCGGGCGCCAGATTGCTGCCGAGTACAACCTTCCGCAGCAGCCGCGCGTGGAGATCGGCGGCTTCCCGTTTCTGACGCAGGCCGTCGACGGCAATTTCCATGACATCGATATCAAGGTCGGCGACTGGAGTGGACAGCAGATTTCTGTTCACAATCTCGATGTCAGCCTGACCGATGTATCGGCGCCACTGAGCGACGTGGTGCACGGCCGCACCTCGAATCTGGTTGCCGCGACGGCGACCGCGACGGCTCTGGTTCCGTACGACACCGTGCAGACTTTTGCCCCGGAGGGGGTGCAGTCGATCTCCTATGCTCCGGATGGACTGCGCGTCACGGGAACGTTTTCGGTGGAGGGTCTTTCGGTGCCCGCGACGGTCGTCGTCACCGTCGCGCCGACCGAGGACGGCATCGTGGTCACTCCGGTCTCGGTCCAGGCCGCGGCCGGCGGCCCGACGATTCCCCTGGCCCTGCTGCAGCAAAATCTCACCTTCACCGTGCCTTTGCAGCGGCTGCCGCTGGGCGCGCAGCTGACGTCCATCCAACCGAGCGCCGGCGGCTTGCAGGTGACCGCCATCGCCCACACCGTGCGCTTCTCCGACCTGTCGTAAGAAAACTCGCACCGGGTGCGGTCACATTTCCCGCGTGCCGATGGTCGAGGAGATGACACCGAAGAGTGCATCCCGACAGGAGAAGACCATGGCCACCATCACGCAGCAGATCCCGACCCGGACCGTCCCGGCCGCGCGGGGCCGGATTCGGACGTACGCCTACTGGGCGTG
This sequence comes from Nocardia sp. NPDC004123, assembly GCF_053603795.1. Taxonomy (NCBI): domain Bacteria; kingdom Bacillati; phylum Actinomycetota; class Actinomycetes; order Mycobacteriales; family Nocardiaceae; genus Nocardia; species Nocardia sp. NPDC004123. The sequence continues at coordinate 258,520 of NZ_JBSGGG010000011.1, read as the reverse complement.
CACGGTGAGTCTGGCGTTCATGATGGTCAGCGGCGCCTACGGCGAGTACACCCAGCAGTACGGGACCCAGGAAACCCACACGATTCTGGGGTATCCCACCTACTTCCTCACTCTCATCGCAACGTGGAAACTGCTGGGCAGCGCCGCGATTCTGGTTCCCGGCTTCCCGCGATTGAAGGAATGGGCCTATGCCGGAATGTTCTTCAACATGACCGGAGCCTTCATCTCGCACCTGGTCGAGCGCGATTACGGCGCCGCAGGTATGCATCTGACCGTCACCGCCGGCATCGTGGCGCTGGTCCTCGCGTCGTGGGCGCTGCGGCCCGCGGACCGCAGGCTCCCGCGCCGATAGGACCGGCCGCCGCCGATGAGTTTGCGCCTCCCGACCCGTCTCCACTCCCATGACTCAGGTTCTGTGGCACATCACGATGTCGGTGGACGGGTTCATCGCACCGGAGGACGACTCCACCGGGTGGATGTTCGGGCACGGCGCGGCGGGCCCGCTCGGGGTGGAGGCGATGCGGCGGACCGGGGCCGTCCTGTCCGGGCGACGCGGATACGACCTGGGCAACAGGCCCGGGACCGGCGATCGGAAACTGTACGGCGGCATGTGGTCCGGGCCGATATTCGTGCTCACCCATCGGCCCGGGGAGGCGCCGCACGATCCCGATGTCACCTTCCTGTCCTGCGGAGTCGCGGCGGCGGTCGCCACGGCGAAAGCCGCGGCGGGGAAAGGTGACCTCGGGATCTTCGGCGCGAATCTGGCCCGGCAGTGCCTCGAGGCCGGGCTCGTGGACGAGATCGTGATGCACATCGTGCCGATCCTGCTCGGTAGCGGAGTGGCACTGTTCGAAGGAACCGCGCCGGTTCGGTTGCGCAAGCTGCACTGCGACGACTCCGGCCAGATCACCGATCTCCGATTCCAGGTCGAGCCCGCCGATTAACGCCGGCGCCGCGCCGCCTGATCTGGGTTACGGTGATCGGCGGGCACGACGTGGTCGGAGGTAGGCAGGCTGTGGGGCGGACACTCGCGCAGGGGCAGGTTTTCGCGGGGTACACCGTTGAACGGCTGCTCGGGGTGGGCGGGATGGGGGAGGTCTATCTCGCGAAGGACAAGGATCTGCCACGCTCGGTGGCCTTGAAGCTCTTGGCTTCCGGCAAGGCCGACGACCCCGAGGTGCGGGCGCGCTTCCTGCGGGAGGCCGATACCGCTGCGCGGCTGTCGCATCCGAACATCGTCGCGGTGTACGCGCGCGGCAATGACGACCACCGGCTCTGGATGGCCATGCAATACGTCGAGGGCACCGATGTGTCGGCGATCGTGCGGGAGGGCCCGGTCCGGCCCGATCACACGGTGCGCATCATCGGGGAGACCGCGCGGGCACTGGACCACGCACATCGCGCCGGCGTCCTGCACCGGGACGTGAAACCGGCCAATATCCTGCTGGCCTGGGGCCCGGAGCAACGGGTGTACCTGGCGGACTTCGGCATTGCGAAGGCCGTCGACCAGACCGGCGCGCTGACCCGGACCGGCGAAATGTACGCCAGCTTCCAGTACGCCGCACCCGAACAGTTCGAACTGCGCAGCGACACCGACCATCGGGCGGACGTCTACGCTCTGGGCTGCACGCTGTTCCACATGCTCACGGGCCGGCTGCCGTATCCGGGCGAGAGCACGGCACAGCTGGTGGCGGCTCATCTCGGCGCCGAGATTCCCCGGCCGAGCCTGGTGCACTCCGGCGTTCCCGCCGCGTTCGACGCGGTCATCGACCGGGCGCTGGCCAAGAACCGGGACGAGCGCTTCGGCAGCTGCGGGGAACTGGCCGCGGCCGCCGAGCAAGCGCTCACGGCCAGCACGGGCCCCTGGGGGCCGGGGTTCCGCCAGGATGGATCCGCTGAGCAAGGCGGCCTGTCGCCGAATCCCGCTGTGGCGCAGTCCCGGATGGGCTTCGACCCGAGCAAGTTCACCGGCGCGACCACCAAACCCAGCTTGCCCACCCAGCCCGCGCCGGCCTCGTACGGTGAGCTGCCGACCCAGATCAATGCGCAGCGTCCCCAGTTCGCGGCGCCGCAGACCCAGATCAATCCTCAGCAGGTCCCGCTCACCGCGCCGCCACTGCAGTACGGCCCGGCCGGTAGCGGCCCGCATCCCGTCGACGCCACCCCTGCCACACCCGCCTCGCCTCGCCGCCGCGTCCCCAAGGTTCTCCTCGGCGCCTTCCTGGCCGCGCTCCTGCTCGCCGGCGGTCTGGGTGTCGGATTCGGAACGGGCGCAATCCATTTCGGTAATGGAGGGGGCCGTTCCATCTCCCAGCCGCCGGCAGCCGGTGACGCCTCCCAGGCCGCCGCCACCAAGGCCGCTTGCGAATACGCCGAACTCATGACCACCTACGACTACAGCAACGGTGACGACTGGCAGTCGAAGGTGATCGCGGGCGCGACCGGCACCTGGAAATCCGAAGCCGAGACGCTACTGCCGACCATCCGTGTGTTGCTGGAGTCGGATTCCGAGCACACTCGGGCCGCCGACGCGGCTTGCACGGTGACCTCGGGCCGCAACACTCATTACGATCTGGCCGTCGACGTCACCCAGATCAACTCCACTCAAGGCAAGGCGGACACCACCAATCACCAGAAGATCACCCTGTCCATGGAGTACGTGGACGGCAAGTGGCTGTGCAGCAATCTGGTGAGCCCCCTGTTCCCCAGCTGACCGGTCGCTGCCGCCGCGCCGATGATCCTGTCACTGAAACGATTTCGCATTCCGGGACCCCCGCTCCGTATGGCGCGAAGCACTGGACGTGCGATAGATTCGCTGCGGATTCGTGCTCGGACCGGGCGTCGGAAGGAATCGAGCGTGGGGAACTCTGGCGCGGGGGATGGTGCCGGGAAAATAAGGGTGCTCGTCGACAATGGCGAGTACTGGTTACGCAATCGCGGCGACATCGCCATGATGGTGATGACCGTCGAACGCCTACGGGAACACTGGCCGCACGCCCGCATCGGCATGCTCACCGACGAACCCCACATTCTGCGCGGCGTGCTGCCGCAGGCCGAACCCGTGCCGGCCCACACCGGCGGGCACTGGGGCCGGAGCGGTCTCGCGGGCCGGCTGGAGGAGGCCGCCGGGGTCCACCTGCTCGGCCCCGCCGCCATGCGCTGGCGCTCCGCCACGGAGGTGCCCAAGCACTATCTGCGCGGCGCCAAGAACTGGGCGCGCAAGGAGGTCCGCGTCCTCGCCACGGGCGACCGGGAACCCGAACCCGCCGGCATGCCCGACCTGCCGCCGGTGCCCGCCGCCCTCGCCGACGCGGACCTGGTCATCGCCCAGGGCGGCGGCTACATGACCGATGTCGACCTCTACCAGGCCCATCGCACCCTCAACCTGCTGGAAGCCGCACAGCGCCAAGGCATTCCGAACGTCATGATCGGCCAGGGCCTGGGCCCCATGCGCGATGCGCACCTGCTGCGCCGCGCGGCCGAGGTACTGCCGGGCGCCGACCTCATCGCCCTGCGCGAGGGCCGGCGCGGCCCCAAGCTGCTGGCCGAACTCGGCGTCGCCGCCGAGAAGATCGTGGTCACCGGCGACGACGCGGTGGAGTTCGCCTACCGGCTGCGGCGGCCCGGCATCGGCACCGATCTCGGTCTGTGCCTGCGCATTTCGGATTACTCCAAGGTGAGCGACTCGGCCCGCGACACCCTCGGCGTGGTGGTGCGCCGCGAGGCCGCCGAGCTGAACACCGCGCTGGCCCCGCTCATCATCTCCGAATACGACGACGAGGACCGCCGTCACACACTGCCGCTGCTCACGGGCGCGGCGAGCACCCGGCCCGTCATCGGGCGCGCGGGCACCGCGCAGGACGTGGCGCGTCAGGTCTCGCGCTGCCGGGTGCTGGTGACCAGCGCCTACCACCTCGCGGTTTTCGCACTCTCCCAGGGCATTCCGGCCGTGGCTGTAACGGCGTCGCAGTACTACGACGACAAATTCTATGGGTTGGCCGACATGTTCGGCGCGGGCGCGGCCGGGGCCGGTCTGCGCATCGTGCACCTGGACGTGGACAACCTCGACGCCGAACTGTCACGTGCGATTCGCCAGCTGTGGGAATCCGCGCCGGAACTGCGGGATACGCTGCAGCAGAGGGCAGTTGAACAGATCGACGCCGGCCGCGCGGGTCTGGATCGGGTGTACGGGCTCGTGGCAGGAGGTGAGGGCGCACCCGGCGAACCAGCCGAACCAGTTCAGGGGGAATGATGAAGAACCTTTCGGTGTGCGTCCCGGCCTACAATTCCGGCCGCACCCTGGAGACGACGCTGCGCTCGATTCTGGACCAGGACACCGATATCGAGGTACTCGTCCTGGACAATGCCAGTTCCGACGACACCGGCGCCATCGCGAAATCCTTCGACGACCCGCGGGTGCACGTGCACCGCAACGAGGACACCCTGCCCATCGGCGAGAACTGGAACAAGGCCGTCTCGCTGACCTCGGGCCGCTTCGTGAAGGTCGTCTGCGCCGACGACATCCTGCTGCCCGGCTCTCTCGACAAGCAGCTGGAGATCATGGGCGACAACGGCATCGCCATCTGCTCGTCCAAATTCCAGGTCATCGACGAGCACGGCGCGGTCGAGGAGACCGACCTGGGCCTGCCCAACCTGCTGGGCCGCCGCAATGTCCGGGCCCTCATGCGGACCATCGTGCACCGCGGCCCCGCCGACTTCGGCCCCACCGCGGCGGCGCTCTTCCGCCGTCAGGACTTCGACCGGGTGGGCGGCTTCCGCGGCGATCTGGTCTTCCCGATGGACGTGGATCTCTTCGCCCGCGTATGCGTCTTCGGCGACTTCTACGGCATGCCGGAAATCCTGGCCGCCTGGCGCAATTCGAGTTTCAACCTGTGCAGCCAGACCTCGACGGTCAGCAAGCTGACCGAGATGCTGCGCTTCCATCACCGCCTGGGCGCGGAGTACCCGCAGTACGTCGGCCGCGGCGCGGTGCTCGGCGGCGACTGGCGGCTGGCGCGCGCCGCCGCCGAACGGGTGCGGGTCCGGACGGTCGCGACCGCATCGCGCCGCCCGGACCTGCTGCACTGACCGCCGCTAGATGCTCGACAGCGGCCCGTAGGCGACAACGGTGTCGCCGCTGCTGCTCACCAGCCGCACGAACGGCCGGATGGTGGTGGTGCCCAGCACCCCGGACACGGTGCCGTGGAAGCCGGACATGGTGATGCAGCCCTCGGTGCCGGACACATCGCCGCCGGCGGCGTCCACCGACTGGATGCCCGGGCCGAAGCCGACGTCGAGGGTCACGCCCAGCGTCGGAATCAGATTGAAGACATCGGCTTTGGGGTCATTGCCGATCTCGAGCTCGAGGCCGGGAGTCTGGTACTGGAATTCCAGCTTGCCCGACAGCGTGGCCGGATAGCCGACCTGGTAGCCGAGGGTGATGTGGCCGGTCCACGGGTCGCCGGCCGGGAGGTCGACCTTGAAGCATGCCTTCCCGCTGTGGAACCACTCCCGGGTGAGTGGGTTGCCGTCCAGCGGCGGCACGAAATCGATCTTGGTATCGGCGGAGATGGCCTGGACCGTCCGACCATGCTGGTCGACGATCGAATTGGCGGCGTCGACGGCGGCCGACGAGGCGCCGCCGCTCAGAACCAGGCCGATGGTGCCCGCTACCGCGACGGTCGCGGTGCGAGAGAGCGCAGTCGTGTTGTTGCGCATGATGAATCCCATTCCCTCATCAGGTGTTGCTGCGTATTGCCTACGCGTGTTTGATGATTCCCCAGTGTTGTGGAACGCGAGACGCCGTCCCCCGTCCCCTCGGCCGATGATCGACCCCCACGCTGAGACTATCCCACTCGATTACCCTGCGTGTGGCCGCGATCCCATGATCGGTATCACAGGCCGACGTGGTGCGTGCCCGGCGGATTCATGCGCGTGCCGGGCGAGATTTGCTGACTTTCATAGCGATTCGGTCACGTCGATCACCCACTTCCCGTGAAGTTCGGGCCACCGGGACGAGACCTCCGGCAACATATCGGGCAAAGTCAGCAGGACCCGATCCGGCTGCGCGGCAACGAGTTCCGCCGGAGACAGGATCGGGATGTCGGTACCGGGCATGCGGCGGCCCTGCTTGCCCGGGGAGGCATCGGCCACCCCGGCCAGCAGGCCGCGATGCGCGCCCGCCAGATGCAGCAGCGCGACCGCGCGCGAGGCCGCCCCGTATGCGTAAATGGTTCTACCGGAGGCACGTTCGGACTCCAGCCAGGCGCGCAGGGACCGGACCTGCTGGTCGGCGGCGTGCTGAAGCCCACGCACCACCACCGGGTCCGCCACCGCCGCCTCCGCGGCGAGGATCCGCGCAATGGCGGGGTCGGGGGCGGCGGGCGCGTGCACGGCCGCCACCAGTACCGTGCCGCCGTAGAGCGGGAACTCCCATGCGGTCACCGCCACCAGCCCGGCCGGGCGCAGCAGGCCCTGTAGCGAAGCCATCGTGTAGTAGGCGAAATGCCCGTGCCGCAACGCATTCCACTGTCCCTCGCGCACGATGGCGTGCAAGGAGTGGAACTGCAGCAGCAACACCCCGCCCGGCGCGGTGGCCGCCGCGCGCTGCGCGAAGGCGGCCCGCTGATCGGGCTCGTGCATGATGCCGAAGCAGTCGATCACCACATCGGCGGTCCGCTCGGTCACCCGGTACCCGCGCTCGGTCAGCAGCGGCAGCCAGCTGCCGCCGTGCGGGCTGCCGAACTCCCGCACCGTCCCGCCGCCGGGCAGCCGGCCCGCCGCGGCCACCCGGGCCACCGCGTCCGCCGCCTGATCCCGCAGTGCCTGCGGCTCCACGCCGCGCGGTTCGGCGGTGACGGTGTCGTCCTCGGCCAGTTGCGCCAGCCCGCACACGGCGCACAGGTCCATGGCCAGCGGATGCGCCGCCTCGGCCGCCGGGCTACTTCCTTCGCGATACCGGCCCGCCGAGGCGAGACTCGGAAAGTCGTCTGCCGCAGGCATTTTCCCGAGATCCAGCACCCGGGCCAGCGGGCCCAGCCCGCAGCCGCGACACCCGTACCGGGGTTCGCCGCTCATGGCACGATGACCTGGTGCGTATCGAATCGACCGACCTCGCCGACGTCCTGATCCTGATCCCGCAGCCGTTCCGCGACGATCGCGGCCTGTTCACCAGAACCTTCGACGCCGAGGAATTCGACGCCCACCTGGGCACGCCCGGGGTGTCGGCGACGTTCGTACAGGACTCGCAGTCGCGCTCGCACCGGGGTGTGGTGCGCGGTATGCACGGCCGCTCCGGGCGCGGCGAGGCCAAGCTGGTGCGCTGCGCGCACGGCGCGGTGCACGACGTGCTCGTCGACATCCGCCCGGACTCGCCGACCTTCGGCCGCCGGCAGGCATTCCTGCTGGACGACACCGACTTCCGGCATCTCTACGTCCCGCCCGGCTTCCTGCACGGCTTCCAGGCGCTCACCGAGGTGGCCGATGTGTGCTACCGCATCGACCGCCCGCACGACCCGGCCGAGGACCTGGGCGTCGCCTATGACGATCCGGACCTGGCCATCACCTGGCCGCAGCCGGTGACCGTGGTGTCGGAGCGGGACGCGGGCGCGGGCTCGTGGCGCGAGCTGCTCGCCGCCCTTCATCTCACACCTCGGTCCTGATCCGGCGCAGCTCGTCGTCCAGCACCCCGGTCTCCTTCAGCGACTTCAGCCACGCCAGGCGGGTGAAACGCTGGAAGAAGGCCCCGGCGGTGAGCTCGCGCGCGCGGTACTCCCGGTACAGCTCGGCCGCGCCGTCCGGAATGCTCCACTCCGCTTCGAAGCCCAGTTCCTTGCGGGCATAACCGAAGTCGACCCGGTACGAGCGCGGGTCCGCACCGCTCTCGCCGGTGATGACCAGCGTGGATTCCGGGACCACGTCGACCACCGCCTGCGCGATCTGCGCGACCGTCAGATTATTGGCCTCGGTGCCGACGTTGTAGGCGCGGCAGTGCACGGCCTCGTCGGGCGCCGCCAGGCAGGCGGCGAAGGCGCGCGCGATGTCCTGCGCGTGCACCAGCGGCCGCCACGGCGTGCCATCCGAGAGCACCTTCACCTCACCGGTCAGCACCGCGTACCCGACCAGATTATTGAGCACGATATCGGCGCGCAGCCGCGGCGAGAACCCGAATGCCGTGGCATTGCGCAGGAATACGGGGGAGAAGCCGGAGTCGGCGATGGCGGCCACATCGTCCTCGACCCGGACCTTGGACTCGGCGTAGGGGGTGAGCGGACGCAGCGGCGCGTCCTCGGTCACCAGGCCGTCACCGGCCGCCCCGTACACCGAACACGTGGACGCGTAGAGGAATCGGCGCACCCCGGCGTCCTTGGCCAGCCGCGCCAGCCGGACCGACGCGTGATGGTTGATGTCGTAGGTGATCCGGGGCGCCAGCGCGCCCAGCGGATCATTCGACAGCGCCGCCAGATGCACCACGGCGTCGAAACCGGCGAGCTGATCGGCTGTCACATCGCGCAGATCCACCGCGAGGGCGGGCGGCGCGGGCGGTGCCTCGCCCAGCACGCAGTCCGCGAAAAGCCCGCTGTCCAGCCCTGTTACCTCATGGCCGGCCTGCTGTAGCAACGGCACCATGACGGTACCCAGATACCCCTGATGCCCGGTGACGAGCACGCGCATGACTATGCACCTCCGAAAGTGATGGTGGCCTTCTCGAGCAGAAACGCCTCGGCGTGCTGGGCGCGGCACTGCACCCCGCGCAGCCGGGACAGGGCCAGAAAGGACTGCTCATCGAACCAGTCCCGATTGCGCTGTGAGGGATAGTGTTTCACCAACAGCGTGGCTTTGCGCTCCGCGCAGCCCGCGGGCAGCGGATGGAACACCGCCGGCTGCGGGGTGTCGTTCTCCCACTTGAGGATCTCGTAGCCCAGGATCAGGTGGTCGCGGAACTCGGTGGGCGCCAGCTCGGCCAGCAGCCGGTGGTCCTGATGGGCGTCCCCGCGCTGCGGCGCGAACACCACCTGGGCCGCGCTGTCGCGGCGCAGCGCGCCCACCGCGTCCTTGACCCGCGCCCAGTGCGCGGGTGCGTAACCGTCCGGCACGTCCAGGATTCGCAGCTCCAGATCCGCGCCGGGACAGAAGGATTCGAGCGCGGCGCGCTCCTCCTCGGCGCGCTCGGTACCCGCGCCGGTGAGCACCAGCGCCCGGACCCGCAGCCCCGGCACGGCCTCGGCGATTGTCAGCAGCGTCCCGCCCAGCCCGATGGCGAGATCGTCGCAATGCGCCGCCAGCAGCGCGATCTCGGTGATCGCGCCGGTGTCGAGTCGGATCATGCGCTGCGCTGCTCCCACACCATCCACGGGCGGTCACCCTGCAGATAGCCGGTGTCCAGCTCGGCGCGCTCCTTGAAGGTGTCGGCGGGCTTCCAGAACCCGTGATGCTGATAGCCGAACATCCGGCCCTGCGCGGCCAGTGCGCCGCAGGCGTCCTCCACCAGATCCCCGCCGGGCGGCAGATGCTCGAAGATCTCCTGCGTCAGCACGAAATAGCCGCCGTTCTCCCAGATCGGCAGTTCCGAGACCGGCGTGATGTTCTTGACCTCCCCGGCCGAGTTCACGTCCACGCAGTGGAAGGAGGACTGCGGCGGCACGATCATCATGGAGGCCGCGGCCCCGGAATGCTGGAACCGGGTGATCATCTCGTCCAGTGGGGCGTCGGTGAGCACGTCGGCGTAGTTGGCCAGGAAGTACCGCTCGCCCGCGAGATGATCGCGCACCCGGCGCAGCCGCTCACCGATGGGCGACTCCACCCCGGTGTCGACGAAGGTGATGGTCCAGTCGCTGATGTCGGACTGCAGCAGCTCCACCTTGCCGCCGCGGATGACGAAGTCGTTGGACACCGACTCCTGGTAGGTGAGGAAGAAGTTCTTGATGTGCGCGGCGCCGTAGCCCAGGCACAGGATGAAGTCCTTGTGCCCGAAGTGCGCGTAGTAGCGCATGACATGCCAGATCAGCGGGCGCGGGCCCACCATCTGCATCGGCTTGGGGATCACGTCCTCGGTGCCGTTGCGCATCCGCATGCCGTAACCGCCGCAGAACAGTACGACCTTCACTTCGCTTGCCTTTCTGCATGAGTGGATGCGGCGGCGTCGTCGAGCGTCGCATGATGAAGGTGGGGGAGCGGGTAGACGATCTCGCCACCCCAGTCGGTGACGTGGCGCAGCTGCGCGGTGATCTCCCGTTCCAGGTTCCAGGGCAGCACCAGCACCACATCGGGGCGGTCGGCGTCGATCCGCTCCGGTTCGTGTATCGGGATGCGGGTGCCGGGTGTGAACCGTCCGTGTTTGTAGGGGTTGCGGTCGACGGTGTACTCGAGCAGGTCGGTGCGGATGCCGCAGTAGTTGAGCAGGGTATTGCCCTTGCCGGGAGCGCCGTAGCCCACCACGCGCTTGCCGGATGCCTTGGCGTCGAGCAGGAATCGCAGGAGATCCTGGCGCACCCGCTCGGTGTCGGGGCGCAGTTCGAGGTAGCCGGCGACCGCGTGCAGACCGGCATCGGCCTCGAGTCGGAATACCTCGGCAACCCGCGCGGTGGGGGCGCCGACGCCCTCGGGACGGGCCCACACGCGCAGCGAACCGCCGTGTGTGCCAATCAGTTCGCAGTCGATCACGGCCAGCCCGGCGGTGGCCAGGGCCCGCTGGGCCGACAGCAGCGTGTAGTACTGGAAGTGCTCGTGATAGATGGTGTCGAACTGGGCCAGCGCCACCAGGTTGAGCGCGTGGTGCACCTCGATGGACAGCCAGCCGTCGTCGGCCATGAGCGCACGCAGTGACCTGGTGAAGCCCAGCAGGTCGGGGACGTGAGCGTAGACATTGTTGGCCACCACCAGATGTGCCGGTCCGCGTTCGGCGCGCACCCGGGCGGCCAGCTCCTCGTCGAGGAAGGCGGTCTCGGTGGGTACGCCCTTGTCGCGTGCTGCCGCACCGACATTCACCGATGGCTCGATTCCCAGGCACGGGATGCCGGCGGCCACGGCGTGCTGCAGGAGATAACCGTCGTTACTTGCCACCTCAATTATGAAACTATTATCAGTCAGATTTAGCTGCGTGATTGCCTGATCGACGAAGAGCTTTGCATGCCGAACCCAGCTGTCCGAAAATGACGAATAGTAGGCATATTCCGTGAATGTTTCCTCCGGAGTGATGAGCGCCGGAATCTGCAGCAGCAGGCAATTTTCGCACAGCCTCAGGTGCAGCGGATATGTCGGTTCGCACAGGTCCAGTTCGCCGGCGGTGAGGAATTTTTCACACGGCGGTGTGGCGCCCAGATCAAGAACGCTGCGCAGTCGATCGGAATGGCAAAGACGGCATTGCACGAAGTTCCCCACCTTTCACCGAGTTCGGGCTGCCCGCGCAGCGCCGGATGACCTGTGGTCGGCTCGGTCCGGCCTTACGTTACAACAGGATTGCGTGGTGTTCGGGTCCCCGGCGAGTGACCGATGATGCCAAGCCAACTGGATTTCTGCGACCCGCAGAACCAGGCGTCCGGTCGGCAAACGCTCGAGCCGTGCAGTGCAAGGGTTTCGACCAGCTCACACGGTGGATCTTGCGTAGTTCAACCTGCGATTTTGCGAATAGGGGAAATAGGGGGCGGGGTGCGGGAAACCGGTCGTCACGAATCCCGTTACTTTTCGGAAACGTTGGGGCACTAAGGGTTACATCCTGCGCGCTACCGTGGTTGTGTAACATTCGGCATCTGGCCACCGAAAGACTCGGCGGCCACATCGGTTGTCATGGTCCTGAAAGCCCTTGGGAAACCGGCGTCGGCCGGTCGTTGGAACTGATCAGCGGGGATCGGAACCGAGTTCTCCCGTGGGGGAGGTGCGTTCGTTTCATGAGTTACGAAATTTCTGCCGGTCGCGCCGTGCGCGCGGCCCGGCCTCCACGTCCCGAGCCGCGCTCGGATCGTGAACGCTGGCAAGCGGATTACGCGCGTCGGCTGTTTATCAGTGACTTGATCGTTTTAGTACTATCCATCGGATTTGCCCAATGGATTCGCTTCGGCGGCGCGGGGGCCGAGCCGCCGCTGGCCTCCCAGCTACCGCTGGAAGTTCGCTACACCATGGTGTCGGCCGTGCTGGCACTGGCATGGTCGATCACGCTGACTCTCAGCGGCACCCGGTCGCCGCGCGTAATCGGCAGTGGCACAGAGGAATACCGGCGTGTGGTGGCCGCTTCCCTGAAGCTGTTCGGTGGGATAGCCATTGTGTCGCTGCTACTGCGGGTCGACATCGCTCGCGGCTATCTCGCCATCGCCCTGCCGCTCGGCATGATCGGGCTCATGGTGGAGCGGCGGATCTGGCGGCGCTGGGTGGCCGGGCGCCGCGCCCGCGGCCACTACCGCACCGCCATGCTGGTGGTCGGCAGCCCGGAGGCGGCGCGGGCCATGCTCGCGGCCTTCTCCCGCGACCGCGACTCCGGATACCAGGTGATCGGGGTGTGCACCCGGGACGAGGGGGCGGTCGCGGACGCCGCGCTGGAGGTGGGCGGACGGGAGATCCCGGTTGTCGCAAGCGATCACGCCGTGATCGAGGCGGTCCGGCGGACGGGGGCCGACACCGTCGCGGTCACCGCCACCGACAACCTCGGCCCGGCCGACTTCCGCCGGATGGCCTGGGAGCTGGACGAATTGGGCGCCGAACTGATCGTGACACCGGGCCTGGTGGACATCGCCGGCACCCGGCTCACCCACCGGGTGGTCGCCTCCATGCCCATGCTGCACGTGGAGAAGCCGCAGTACGACCGTGCGAAGTCGATTCGCAAGGGCGTCTTCGACTTCTGCTTCGCCTGCGCCGCCCTGCTGGCCATCGCTCCGGCGCTGGCCGCCATCGCGCTCGCGGTGAAGGTCACCAGTCGCGGTCCGGTCTTCTATCTCTCCGAGCGGATCGGCCGGGACGGTCGGCCTTTCCGGATGATCAAGTTCCGCAGCATGTACGCCGACGCCGAGGCGCACATCAATGCGCTCATCGAGAGCAACGGCGGCAACCCGCTGTTCTTCAAGGTGCGCGACGATCCGCGGGTGACCGCGGTCGGCAAGGTCATCCGCAAATACTCGCTCGACGAGCTCCCGCAGTTCTTCAACGTGCTGCGCGGCGAGATGAGCATCGTCGGCCCGCGTCCGCAGGTCCAGCGCGAGGTCGACTCCTACGACGGTGTCATGCGCCGCCGCCTGCTGGTGAAACCCGGCGTCACCGGTCTCTGGCAGGTCAGCGGCCGCTCGGATCTGACACCCGAGGATGCCATGCGCCTCGATCTGTCCTACGTGGAGAACTGGTCCATGGTCCTGGATCTGCTCCTGATCGCCAAGACGATCGGCGCGGTGACCAGGGGCGAGGGCGCATACTGACCGTCAATTCCGAAACCGACGCGCCCGCTGCGTTCCTCGCAGCGGGCGCGTCCTGTTTCCGGAGGCGGCAAAATCTAGTGAACGGGTTTTAGTAAAAGGTGTTCACAAACCCTGCTGTGGTGTGGTTCACTCGGTGGCGAACGTGTTCCAAAGGAGGTTCCGTGTCCGCGCCGTCCATCCCCACCGGTTTCGACTTCACCGACCCCGACCTGCTCGCGCAGCGTCTGCCGGTCGAAGAGTTCGCCGCACTCCGCAAGCAGGCCAAGCCCTTCTGGGTGCCGCAGGCCAATGGCCTCACCGGCTTCGACGATGGCGGCTACTGGGCCATCTCCCAGATGGATGACATCAAGGAGATCTCCAAGAGCCCGGAGACCTTCTCCAACGAGGAGAACACCGCGGTCATCCGCTTCTACGGCGACATCGCCCGCGAAGAGATCGAGGTACAGCGCTACCTGCTGCTGAACATGGACCCGCCGCGCCACACCAAGCTGCGCCGGATCATCTCCAAGGGCTTCACCCCGCGCGCCATCGAGTCGCTGCGCAACGCGCTGCGTGAGCGCGCCGAGCGAATCGTGCACGAGGCCAAGAAGAACGGCTCCGGCAACTTCGTCGAGCAGGTCGCGTGCGAGCTGCCGCTGCAGGCCATCGCCGAGCTCATCGGCATCCCGCAGGAAGACCGCGGCAAGATCTTCGACTGGTCCAACCAGATGATCGGCTACGACGACCCCGAGTTCAACGGTGACCACAAGGTCGCCACCGCCGAGGTCATGGGCTACTCCTGGAACCTGGCCGAGCAGCGCCGCGCCTGCCCGATGGACGACATCGCCTCCACCCTGCTGCAGGCCGACATCGACGGCGAGTCGCTGGCGTCGGACGAGTTCGCCTGGTTCGTGATCCTGCTGTCGGTCGCCGGCAACGAGACCACCCGCAACGCCACCACGCACGGTATGAAAGCGTTCGTGGACAACCCGGACCAGTGGGAGCTCTACAAGGAGCAGCGTCCGCGCACCGCTCCGGACGAGATCGTCCGCTGGGCCACCCCGGTCATCGCCTTCCAGCGCACCGCCATCGAGGACGTCGAGCTCAGCGGCCAGCTGATCCAGAAGGGCCAGCGCGTCGGCATGTTCTACAGCGCGGCCAACTTCGACGAGAACTACTTCGAAGACCCGTACACGTTCAACGTGCTGCGCAACCCCAACCCGCACGTCGGCTTCGGCGGCACCGGCACCCACTACTGCGTGGGCGCGAATCTGGCTCGGCTGCAGCTGGATCTGATCTTCAACGCGATCGCCGACGTGATGCCGAACCTGCACCAGATCTCCGAGCCGGTGCGCCTGCGCTCGGGCTGGCTCAACGGCATCAAGAGCTGGGAAGTCGCGTACGAATGAGCGTCCGGGCCCCGAGGAGGTAGTGTGCGTAACCCGGTAGGGGCCCCGTTCTTTCGACCTATGGAGTCAGCATGAGTGAACCTCGCCGACGCGGCCGGATGCCGGCGGTCAGCGACGCCGACATCCGGCGCGTCGCGCGGTCACTGCTGGTCGACCAAGGGCCCGACGCGATCACGCTGCGGGCCATCGCGCGGGAGCTGGGCATCACCGCTCCCGCGCTGTATCGGTACTACGAGTCCCGCGACGACCTCGTCGCCGCCGTCCGCACCGACGTATGTGCCGATCTGGCAAAGGATTTGGAGGCCGCCATCGAGGGCCTCCCCGACGACGCGGGCGTTCGCTTCTTCGCCATCTGCCGCGGTTTCCGCCGCTGGGCCCTCACTCACTCCCGCGAATTCACCCTGGTCTTCGCCTCCCCGGTCGGGGCCGGAATCACCAGCGCCATGCAGCAATTCGGCGAACCGGTCGGCCGCATCTTCCTCGGCGCCGCCGGCCGCCTCCTCACCGACTACGACGTCGTCACCCCGCCCACGGCCCTCATCCCGCCCGAGCTCCGCGACGACCTCATCAAATTCCAGACCGACCTGCTCCGCGTGCTCGCCGAATCCGGTCAGAAGTTCCCCGCCGAAAAACTGGACCTCGGCGTCAGCTACGTCATGATCCAGTTCTGGGCCCGCCTCTACGGCCACGTCACCCTCGAGGTCTTCGGCAACTACCCCATCCCGGTCAGCCACCCCGACGTCCTCTTCGACTCCACCCTCGCCGACATCGGCCGCGGCATCGGCCTCGTCGCCGACTGATCAGCCCACTGTCCGGTGGACGCGGCGCATGAAGCGTTCGCAGTCGTCATCCGGTGATGGTCCGGCGTCGACGAATCCGTGACGGACATACAACGCGATCGCACTGTCGTTGCCGGACTTGACCGAGAGCACGACATCGCGCCGGCCCGCCCAGTCCGCAACCGCGCGCACGGCCGCGTCGCCCACGCCGCGGCCGCGGGCCGACTCGGCGACCCACAGCGAGATCAGTTCTGCCGCTTCGTCGTCTCGGATGTAGGCGCCGGCCATCCCCACGGGCGTACCGTCCAGGCGCACGATGAAGTTGAGGGGGACATCGGTCAGCCGGGCGCGCCAACGCTGTTCGGTGTCGCCGGGTCCGCTCCACTCCGCGAGGGTCGAACCGAAGACCGCCGCCGATTCGGTCAGGGCCTGCAGCCGGAGTTCGCGCCACAGGGGCCAATCGTCGGGTCGGAGGACCTGGATGTCGATCATGGTGTCGGTTCCTGGGATGAATCAGCTTCGGGCGTCGGCCAATTCGGTGTGGCGTAGGTGAGCGGGTTCGTCGCGCAGGACGGGTTCGCTCAGGCCGATGCGTTGCTGGATGCGCTTCATCCAGGCCGGTGCCCACCAGACGCGGTCGCCCAGGAGCTTCATGGCGGCGGGGACCAGGAGCATGCGCAGAACGGTGGCGTCGATGATCAGGGCGGCGATCATGCCGTAGGCGATGTACTGCATGAGGACCAGGTCGGAGAAGGCGAAGGCGCCGGTGACCACCAGCAGGATCAGGGCGGCGGCGGTGATGATGCGGCCGGTCTGGGCGGTGCCGGAGCGGATGGCCTCCTCGGTGGTCGCGCCGCGCGCGCGGGCTTCGACCATGCGGGACACCAGGAAAACCTCGTAGTCGGTGGAGAGGCCGTAGATGATGGCGATGATCAGGAACAGGATGTTCGCTTGAATCGGCTGGGGGGTGAAGTTCAGCAGGGTCGCGCCGTGGCCCTCGGTGAAGATCCAGGTCAGGATGCCGAGCGTGGACCCCAGGCCGAGCACGCTCATGAAGGCGGCCTTCAGCGGGAGGACCAGGGATCCGAAGGTGAGGAACATCAGCAGCGTGGTCATGGCCAGCACCAGCAGGATCATCAGGGGCAGCCGTTTCAGCAGCGCGGCGATGGCGTCGTGCTGAACCGTCGGCACGCCGCCGACCAGCACGGTCATATCGTCGGGCACCGGCAGTGCCCGCAGATAGTCGATGGTCTTGTCGTACTTGGTGGAATCGATCAGATAGGCCTGGGTGCGATAGACGTTCGGCTGCGTCTGGGAGCGGGTCGGAATCTCGAAACCGGTCGAGACCCCGGTGGTGACCAGCCCGGGAGCACGGCTCGCCTGTTCGATGAAGGGACCGACCTCGGTGCTGTCACTGGCGGTGATGAGCAACTCGATCGGGTCGGGCTTGCGGAGCGGGAAATAGGTGTCGATCTGCTGCTGGGCAACACGAGTCGCATTGTCCGGCGGCAGATATTTCTCACTGAAGCCGCCGAAGGCGATATTGCGGACCGGCACGATCAGCACCAGCAATCCGAGGATCAGGACCGCGGTGATCTCGCGGGGATGCCGCATCACCCAGCTGGTGGACCGGCCCCAGAAGCCCTCCTCCACCTCTCGCGCCGAATCGGTACGACGGAATCGCTTGATACCCAGGGCATTCACCCATGGCCCGAGGATCGCCAGCATGGCGGGCAGAATCGTGACGGCTGTCAGCGCCGCCAGGGTGACGGTGGCGATCGCGCCGTACGCGATGGACTTGAGGAAACCCTGCGGGAACAGCAGCATGCCGCCCAGGCTGGCGACGATCATGGTGGCCGAGAACAACACCGTGCGGCCCGCGGTCATCACCGCGCGCCGCACGGCGGCGGGCGTGTCGTATCCGGCGGCCACCTCCTCGCGGAACCGGCTCACGATGAACAATGCGTAGTCGATGGCCAGGCCCAGGCCGATCATCGAAACGACCGGCGCCACGAAGGAATTCACCTCGGTCACATTGGTGATCGCCCGGACGATGCCGTTCGCGCCCAGAATCGTCAGCACGCCCATCAGGAGCGGCAGCGCCGCGGCGACCACGCCGCCGAAGATGAAGAACAACAGCACCGCCACCGCCGGAATGGCGAGCAGTTCCATGCGATGGGTATCGGCCGAAATGGTGTCGGTCAGGGCGGTCGAGACCGGCTGCAGGCCACCGACGTACACCTTGATACCCGGAATCGAGAACGCGTCCTTGACGGTCGTGGCGGCATTGTCCTTCAGCGCGACGGAGGCGACCGCGCGGGTCCGGTCCTTGGTGGCGAAGGCCGCGGAGGAACCACGGATGGCGGAGACCTCGGGCCAATACGTGGCGTACACGCCGGCGATGTCGTTCGGGAAGCGCTGGGTGAGCCCGTTGAGGCTGTCCACGATCGACTGGCTCACATCCGGATCGTCGACGGTCTTCCCGTCGGGCGCCTGATAGAGCACGATCACATCGGCGGCGTGGTTCGGCCCGAACGCCTTGGCGGCCAGCACCGCCGCCTGCGCGGACTCCGAGTTCGGATCGTCCAGACCGCCCGCGCTGAGCCGGCTCTCGAAGCCCCAGGCGTAGCCGCCGAGACCGAGCAGGGCGGCCGCCACGATACCCAGAACGAGAAAACGGTGGTTGGCTACGAGTTTTCCCCATAGCGCGAAGACATCGCGGTCACGCGGGCTTCTCGTGGTCATACTGCACGGTAGCAGTCAAGATCACGAGGAGTGAAAATCGTTGTATCAGAATACAATAAGTGAATTCCGGAACGTGATTTAGCGATAGAAAACAAGTATGGATCGTGGTGAAAAGGCCGTGCCGGATCGCCGGGCTGTGATCACCCGGAGCTGAGCCGTGGCCGGCGCAGCGAGCCCATCCGCTTCACGATCCGGGGCCGGCGCAGATCGCGGGCGATCCACTCACCCAGGGTCACACCGGCCGCCAGCGCCAGGCCGACGGCGAACGCGCTGAACAATTGGTTGAGCCCGACGATCAATTCGTCGTTGAGCAGCGCGTAGAGACCGCGATAGACGCGCAGACCGGGAAGCAGGGGAGTGATGCCCGCGACCGCCACCACCAACGGGGGAGTCAGGGCGCGGCGCGCCACCAGACCACCGGCCAGACCTACCACCGTGGCCGCCACACCCGACGACACGATCGGGCCGAATCCGAAGTGCTGGACCAGCAGATAGACGATCGTGGCCGCCGCACCGCTGACCGCCGCCGCCGCGACGGCGCGCCGCTCCGCATAACAGGCGAGCGCGAAGGCCGCCGAGGTGAGCGCGCCCGCGAACAGCTTCAGGGGCAGATTGGTCAGATCGCGGGTCGAGGTCATGTCGGCGATCGGAACCGTCGCCTCGAACACCTCCGCCACCCGCAGCGTGAACGCGATACCGGCGATGATGCCGCCGGTCATCATGATCACTTCCAGCATGCGCGCCGACGCGGTGATCGGCGCGCCGGTAATGGCGTCCTCGACCGCGCCGACCAGCTGTAAACCGGCCAGCAGCACCGTGATTCCGGCGGCGATGATGAGCGCGGGGTCCAGATGCAGGCTCTCGGCGAAGGTCGAGACCAGCACCGCGGGCACGGTGGCGATGATGCCGCCCACCATGTGCTGGAAGAAGAACGGCAGACCGCGCCGATTCAGGATCCGGTTGGTGCGATCGATCATGGTGGTGGCGGCGAAGCTCACCAGGGCGACGAGCAGGCCGCCATTGAGCAGCAGCGCCACCGCCGCCGCCATGACCGCCCAGCCGACCGTCGCGAGCCACCGCGGGTACGGGTGCGGCGCGGAAGTGATCTCGTCCAGCGCCGCCAGCGCCTCCTGCGGCGGCACCAGTTCCCGGCGGATGCGGCGGGTCAGCCGATCGGCCGCCGCGAGGCGGGTGAAGTCGAGCGACCGGTAATGCACGACGCGCATGGTGCTGTACGGCGGCAGCCGCGGTCCCCGGTCGGCGGAGATACGAATCGAGTTGTAGGTGACATCGATATCGCACTTGGACAGCCCGTAGGTGGAGGCGATGAATTCGATCTGCGTCGTGGTGTCCATGACCGCGGTCCCGGACGCCAGCACCACCTCGCCCACCCGCTCGGCCAGATCCATCACCTCGGTGACCGTCGCATCGTCGGTGACATCGATCGGCCGGACCGGAGCGGGCGCCTCGACCACCGCGTCGACCGTCGCGCGGCGGTCCGCGACCAAGCGGTCCACCGCGCCGGTCAGCATCCGACGCCACCGGGCGCGCAGCCCGGAAGGCGCCTCCGCCTCGATAGCCACATCGGTGCTCACATACAGCAACGTACACGGGTGCGGGAGATCACCAGGTTGAGCAGTTCGATGGCAGTAGTGTTTTCGAGTATGGCGACGAGCGGCGTTTCTATTTCGGAAGAGCTACGCGCAGCACTCGACGGCCCCTGGCGTGACGTGCGCGAACGCGCGCGGGGCATTCTCGACGACGACCGCCTCTACGGCGACCCCGCCCTCGACATCAAGGCGGCGCGGGCGCGCGTGCTGGACCAGATGCAGCTGGTCGCCTCCTTCGGCTGGGTAGAGGGCGGCTTCCGGCACCCGGACGGCAGCCCGGGTGACCCGGGCGCGGTGGTCACCGCGCTGGAGATGCTGGCCTACACCGACCTGTCGCTGTGGGTGAAAAGCGGTGTGCAGTGGGGTCTTTTCGGCGGTGCGGTCGAAAACCTGGGCACCGAGCGCCACCGCGAGTACATCGACGAACTGATTCCGCTGCGCCTGCTCGGCTGCTTCGCCATGACCGAGACCGGGCACGGCAGCGATGTCGCCAACCTGGAGACCACCGCCACCTACGATCCGGCGACCCGGGAGTTCGTGGTCCACAGCCCGACCCCCTCGGCCCGCAAGGACTACATCGGCGGCGCGGCCGAACACGCCTGCATGGCAGCGGTTTTCGCGCAGCTGATCACCGGCGGCGAGAGCAAGGGCGTGCACTGCTTCCTGGTGCCCATCCGCGACGAGGCGGGCAGCGATCTGCCCGGGGTGACCACCTCCGACTGCGGTCTCAAGGGCGGCCTGCCGGGTGTCGACAACGGCCGAATCCTGTTCGACCAGGTGCGGATTCCGCGGGAGAACCTGCTCAACCGCTACGCCGACGTCGCACCGGACGGCACCTACAGCTCCGAGATCGAGAACCCCAGCCGCCGCTTCTTCACCACCCTCGGCACCCTCGTGCGCGGCCGGATCAGTGTCGGCGGCGCGGCCTCGGCGGCCACGCGGGTCGCGCTCAGCATCGCCGTCCGCTACGCCGAGCAGCGCCGCCAGTTCGCCGACCCCGACACCGGCGAGGAGACGGTGCTGCTGGACTACCGCAGCCATCAGCGCCGTTTGCTGCCGCTCGTAGCGCGTTCCTACGCACTGGCTTTCGCGCAGAACGATCTCGTGCACCGCATGCACCTGGTGCAGACCGGCCAGACCGCCGACCCGCGCGCCCAGCGCGCCCTGGAGAACCGCGCCGCCGGACTCAAGGTCGCCCAGACTCGCCACGCTACCCAGGCGATCCAGGAATGCCGCGAAGCCTGCGGCGGCGCAGGCTATCTCACCGAGAACCGCCTGGTCACCCTCAAGGCCGACACCGATGTGTTCACGACCTTCGAAGGCGACAACGTGGTCCTGACCCAGCTGGTAGCCAAGGACTTGCTGACCGCCTACGCCGATGAGGTGCGCGACCTCGATGCCCTCGGCTGGGTGCGCTTCGCGGCCACCATGGCGCGCGATGTGGTGCGCGAGCGATCCGGTGTGCGGCAGATGATCCAGCGTCTGCGCGACCGCGGCGACGAATCCGTCGACGAGGCCGACCTGTCCCGGCGGTCGGTCCAGTTGCAGCTGTTCGCCGATCGCGAGGACTACATGGTCCGCACCGCCGCGCACCGGCTCCAGGCCCGCGCCAAGGAGACCGGGCCCTTCGAGGCGTTCAACAATGCCCAGGACCACATCCTCGCCGCCGGCACCGCGCACATCGAGCGGTTGGTGCTGGAGGCCTTCATCGACGGCATCGCGGAGATCGAGGACCCGGACGCGCGCGCCCTCGCCGATTCCCTCTGCGACCTGTATGTCTACTGGACCATCGAGCAGAACCAGGCCTGGTACATCATGCACCGGTTCATGTCCGTGGAGCGGGCCAAGGCGGTGCGCCGCGGCGTCAACGAACTCGTCGATCGGCTGCGGCCGCACGCGCTCACCCTGATCGAGGGACTCGGCGTCCCGGAGGGCCTGCTGCGCGCCGCCATGCTCGGCTGACCCCGAGCGCCGTCGCGGCTGAATCCTGTTGCCGCCGTGCATCGTTGAGAGATTGCACACACGATCCACACAATCAAGGCCGTCTCACCCCGGACCGAACTCATGCCGAGCCGGGACCCGCCGCCGCGACGGCACGGTCGGGCTGATCGTCGCCACCGTCCACGGCGCGCGAGTTCTTACGGAACCGTGAAGTCGCGCCGATACCCGCCGTGTCGGTTGGCGTCCGCACCCGCTCGCGCGGCATTGTCTCTCCCGTTTCGACGATCGACACGAGGAGATACGAATGGGCGAGGAGAACGGTCCGCTACGCCTGAATCGGCGCGCGCTGCTGGCCGCGGCGGTGATCGCCGGTGCGGGAACCGCCGGCGTCGGCGGATTCCTGTTCGCGGAGAATGCCATCGGCCCGGCGCGGCTGACCGCCCGGCGCATCGTCGACGGCCTGCAGGCCGCCAACGGTTTCGTCCCGGGCTATCGGCGCAACCATGCCAAGGGCGTCGCGGTGGCGGGACGCTTCGAGAGCAACGGGGCCGGAACCGAGCTGTCGACGGCCGCGGTGTTCCGGCCCGGCAGCTACCCGGTGGACGGGCGGTTCTCGCTGGCGGGCGGCAAGCCCTTCGCGCCCGACGTTCTCGACGCGCGCCGGGGGCTCGGACTGCGGATCACCCTGCCCGCCGGTGAGGAATGGCGGCTGGCGCTGCTCAATATCCCCGTCTTCACCGACGCCTCCGCCCAGGACTTCCACGACCGGACCGCGGCCTATGCGCCCGACCCGGCCACCGGGAAACCGGATCCGGAGCGAGTCCGCGCCTATCTGGCCACCCACCCGAAAACCGCTGCCGCACTGGAGGTCATCAAGCGGAACCCGCCGACGGCGAGCTTCGCCACCTCGACCTTCCACGGCCTCAACGCCTTCGAATGCGTCGACGCGGACGGCACCCGGACTCCGGTCCGCTGGCGGCTCGAACCCGAAACCACCGGCGCCACCGGTGCATCCGGTGACGATCAGCTCTTCACCGGGCTGGTCCGGGACCTCCGCCGGGAATCGCTGCGTTGGAAACTGATCGCGGTGGTGGGCAATCGCGGCACCGATCCGACACACGACCCGACCATCCCCTGGCCGGCGGAGCGACGCGGCATCGACACCGGCACACTGGTTTTGACCGGGGTTCAGAGCGAGTCCGCGGCCAATGTGCGGGATGTCAACTTCGATCCGCTGGTCCTGCCGAACGGCATTGCGGCCTCGGACGACCATGTGCTGCAAGCCCGCTCGGCCGCCTATGCCGAGTCGTATCGACGCCGGGCGGGCGAGACCGCGACCCGGCAGCCGCTGCGGGTGGAGGGTCTGGCATGAGCGGGGCGATGGAACCGGCCGGGACCACGGTCGACGAAGCGGATCCGACGACACCGGACGGGCCGGAGGCCGACGCCACGGCGCCCGCCGAGCCCACCCCGCGGGCGGGCCATTTCGACCTGACCACGCGGGCGCTGCACTGGCTGATGGCCGTGCTCATCGTGGCCATGCTGTTCCTCGGGGCCGCCCTGGTCGGATCGGTCGGGGATTACGGCGTGCTGCTGAGCGTCCATCGGACGGTCGGCATCGCCATCCTGGTGCTCGGCGTGGCGCGGCTGGTCAACCGGCTGCTGCGGCGGGCGCCCGCCCCGGCGGCGCTGTCACCGGCCGAGCGCCGGATCGCGATGGCGTCGGAGCTGTCGTTGTACGCGCTGTTCCTGCTCCAGCCCGTCGTCGGCTGCGCGCTGGTGTCGGCCTCCGGGATTCCGGTGCGGATCGGGGGCGGCATCCATCTGCCCGCGATCGCGCCGGAGAACGCGCACCTCTACGCACAGTTGCGCACGTTGCACTCCTGGCTGGCCTATCTGCTGCTGGCCCTGTTCACCGCCCATATGTCCGCGGTGCTGTGGCATGCGATCGGGCTGCGGGACGGGCTGCTGCGGCGCATGCTGCGCGAGCGCCGATCCTGAGGCGCGGGCGGGCCGTCGGTATCGTGCAGCCGTGACTCGATCGACCGCGCCCGCCCCCACCCCGCCGGATCACCGGATACGCCGTGCCGCCCTGCCCGCTGTCGTGCTGGCGGGGGTCATCGTCACTGTGCTTGTGCCGCTGTCGTTTCCGGCGGGCGGCGGGTCGACGAGCGCGGATCTGGTGCTGGAGCGCGATATCCACTCGGGGCTGGACGTGCACACGTGGGTGTACCGAGTCCTGGTGTTCCCCAGTAACAGTTATGTGGTTCTGCCGCTGCTGTGCGCCTCCGCGGCGTGGTTCGCTTACCGCCGCCAATGGTGGCAGGCCGGATTCGCCCTGGTGGCCCCCGAGCTGGTGGTGGCCGTCAATACCTTTGCGCTCAAACCGTTCTGGGACCGCAGGCTCGACCACTATCTCGCCTACCCCAGCGGGCACACCGTCCAGCTGGTCGCGGTCGTCACCGCCTTCGCGCTCGTGGCCGAATCCGCCCGCGTGCGGACCGGCACGGTGATCGTCATGGTGGTGGTGCTGCCGGCCGTCATGATCGGCATGGTGGGCTTCGGATACCACCATCCGACCGATGTCCTGGGCGGAACGGCGGCCGCGGTCGCGCTCGTGACCGCCCTCTACCTACCGTTCCGCTACTTCACGGCTACACCGGTTGCGGCGCCGTCTAATACGACGCCGCCCCCGCGATGATGAACCACACCACCCACAGCACAGCCACCAGGAAGCCGAGCGTCAGCATCACCCGCATGAGCCCGCGGGTCACCTCGATCCGGTCGCTGCGGCGCGGGTAGAGCTTGCGCGGGCTGAACCACGGCTCGGGGATGTTCAGACCGCGTGCCGACGCGTGCTCGCGCTCCAGCCGGGCCTGCTCCTCGGCGAAGGCCTCGGCCTGGGCCTGCTGCGGACCGCCGTGCCACAGCGTCGGATCCACCGGGCCCAGGAAGCCCTCGTTCAGCAGATCCTGCGGCGCGGGCAGGTACGGCAGGATGCCCAGACCGCGGAACGCCCAGGCCACGTCATTGGCCGACCACTGCGGCCGCCCGCGCGAGAGCAGGCTGGTGAAGTGGTCGCGCAGCCGCCGCTCGTCGCCCAGCAGCACCTGGAAGCTGGGATCGTTCCACAGCTGGGTGACCCGCAGATTCGAACCGGGCGCCGGCACCACCAGCACGATGCCGTGGATGACGCGCTGCCCGAGTCCCCGTTCGGCCAGCCAGTTCTGCAGCGCGAAGGTGTGATCGCGGGACTTGTCCAGCGGACTGCGCTTGTCGCCGCCCTCGAAGGTGATGATCCGGTCGCCGACCCGCCAGGGGCCGTTGACCGGAATCTCGAGCTCGCCGTCCATGCGCTCCGACAGCGCCTCGGCCTCGATCACCACACAGCTGGTCGGCGTCCACACCACCGCGTCGAACGGATGCAGCTTATCGCCGTGGAACAGACTGCAATTGACGGTGGCGACGCCCTTGGGATCGGTGCTGCCCTTCCAGGTTCGCAGCCAATCGATGAGCACCTTCTCGGCGTGGCTGCCGGCGGCGTTCTGCACTCGGACGAGCATCGGCTCTCACCTTCCTCGTCGAATCGATACCGGGAAATGGTACGGGCACAACACCCCAAATTACCGCCGGGCACGCCGCCGCGCTCAGTTCGCGGAGAGCTCGTGATCGTTCGGGAACAGGGGCAGTCGCAACGCGCCGGGCGCGAAGTCCGGCACCACCGCGTGCTTGGGCGCGACGGGGCGGATCCGACGATACGCGGCGCCCAGCTCTGGCCGCGGATCGGCCTCGTTTCGGTTGGGCCAGAACGCCATTGCGCGCTCGGCCTGGGCGGTGATGGTCAGCGACGGGTTCACGCCCAGGTTCGCCGTCACCGCCGAGCCGTCGGCGACATGCAGGCCCGGATGGCCGTACACGCGTTGATACGGGTCCACCACACCGCTTTCCGGGCCCTCGCCGATGACGCAGCCGCCGATGTAGTGGGCGGTGGCCGGGATGTTGAACACGTCCATGGCCAGCATCTGCACGTCGCCGTCGACCTTCGCCCCGAAGCGGCGGCCGACATCGTGCGCGAGCGGGATCCAGGTCGGATTCGGCTTGCCCATGCCCTGTTTGGTCTTCAGCTGCCCCCAGCGCCGGAACGAGGTCAGCGAGTTGTCCAGCGACTGCATGACCAGCAGGATGACCGACTTCTCCGACGCCCGGCGGGCATTGAGACTGCGCGCGAACACCACCGGGTGCAGCAGCATGGCCAGCAGGAAGCGCAGGAACCGGAACGCGCCGCCGTCCACCAGCGGCACCGACAGCGGGAACAGGCCGTTCTGGCCCTTGCCGTAGTGGCACACCTCGACATGGGTGTCGGGCTCGGGATGGATCGAGGAGGTGATGGCGATGCCCTCGGCGAAGTCGTCGCGGGCCTTGCTCACCACGTTCAGGATGGCCTCGGAGTTGGACCGGGTCAGCTCGCCCAGCCGCGGCGACAGGTTCGGCAGCACACCCTCGTCCCGCATCTTGTGCAGCAGCTTCTGGGTGCCCAGCGCGGCCGCCGCGAACACCACCTGCTCGGCGGTGAACACCTTGCGCCCCTTGCGGATCCAGCGATCCGAGCGCTGCGTCTCGATGGCGTAGCCGCCGCCGGTCATGGGCCGCACCTTGGTGGCCGTGGTCAGCTCGAACACGTGCGCGCCGGCCTGCTCGGCCAGGTACAGGTAGTTCTTGGGCGTGGTGTTCTTGGCATTGTGCGGGCAGCCGGTGAAGCAGCGCGCGCAGTGGATGCAGCCGGCCCGGCGCGGTCCCGCCCCGCCGAAGTACGGGTCGTCCACCTCCTCGCCCGGCGCGGCCTCGTTGAAGAACACGCCCACATTGGTGGTGTGGAAGGTGTCGGCCACGCCCAGATCCTCTGCCACCGAACGGATCACGTCGTCGGCCGGGGTCATGCGCGGATTCGGGGCCACGCCCAGCATGCGCTGCGCCTGGTCGTAGTACGGCGCGAGCTCCGAGCGCCAGTCGGTGATGTGGGCCCACTGCCGGTCGGTGTAGAAGGCCGGCAGCG
Organism: Nocardia sp. NPDC004123; assembly: GCF_053603795.1. NCBI lineage: Bacteria > Bacillati > Actinomycetota > Actinomycetes > Mycobacteriales > Nocardiaceae > Nocardia > Nocardia sp. NPDC004123. The sequence continues at coordinate 231,607 of NZ_JBSGGG010000011.1, read as the reverse complement.
GCTCGTAGAGGGTGTTGCCGTAGATCAGCGACCCGCCGCCCACGCCCGCCGCCGAGAACACCGCGCACTTGCCCAGAATGCTGATGCGCTGGGTGCCGGTCAGCCCCAGCCGCGGGGCCCAGATCGACTTGCGCACATTCCAGTTCGTCCTGGGGATGTCCTCGGCGTTCCAGCGGCGGCCGGATTCCAGCACGGCGACCCGATAGCCCTTCTCGCTCAGGCGCAGCGCGCTCACACTCCCCCCGAACCCGGAGCCGATAACGACGACGTCATAGTCGAAGTCGGGCATGGTCTTTCCTCTCCCTGGGCTGTACCGATCAGCCTTCACCACTCGGGCCCGAACCGCAGCACGCCCCGCGAATTCGCACCCTCCAATACGATGAGAAAATACTGATGTCATTCTCTCATCGGGTGAGTATGACAGCGAACATATCGGTGGGCTCCGGCGGCGGCGCGGCGGCGTGCCCGGATGGAGATGGCGCAGCGATTGGGGTATGACCGGGTTGTGACAACCGAGCGGAATGCCGAACCGGTCTACAGCGACCGCATCCTCACCGTGCCCAACGTGCTCAGCGTGATCCGGTTGATCGGCGTCCCGGTTTTCCTGTGGCTGCTGCTCGCCGAGAAAGCCGACGGCTGGGCCTTCACGCTGCTGGTTCTCAGCGGCATCACCGACTTCCTGGACGGCAAGCTGGCCCGGCTGCTGGATCAGTCGTCCAAACTGGGCGCCATCCTCGATCCGCTGGTGGATCGCCTCTACCTGCTGGCGACCCTGGGCGGCTTCCTGATTCGCGGCATCCTGCCCTGGTGGGTGGTGCTGATCCTGGTCGGCCGCGATGCGATCCTGACCCTCACCCTCGGCATCTACCGGCGCCGCAACCTCCCCCCGCCCGAGGTCATCTACCTGGGCAAGGCCGCCACCTTCGCGCTGATGTCCGCGCTGCCCTGGCTGCTGGCGGGGCAGATGGACTGGGCGGCGGCAGGTTTCGGCCGCGCGTTCGGTGGTGCATTCTTGATCTGGGGCACGGCGGTCTACGTCTGGACCGGAATCCTGTATCTCCGCAAAGCCGTCGCCGTGGCCCGAGCGATACCGCCCGTGCCACACCATGATCACTCCCGATAGGGTGTGCGGCGGACGGATCGACGACGATCCCGAGAGGAACGCCCGTTGAAAGGACACTGCCAGTGACCGCAGTACCCGAGGATTTGCGCTACTCCGAAGAGCACGAGTGGGTGAGCAAAGTGGGTCCGACCCGGGTGCGGGTGGGTATCACCGATTACGCGCAGTCGCAGCTGGGTGACGTCGTGTTCGTGCAGCTGCCGGCGGTGGACTCCGACGTGGCGAGCGGTGACAGCATCGCCGAGATCGAATCCACCAAGAGCGTGTCCGACATCTACGCCCCGCTGGCCGGGAAAGTCGTTGCGGTGAACGATCTTCTGGATGCCGAACCCGAGACGGTCAACTCCGACGCCTACGGCGACGGGTGGCTCTTCGAGGTCGAGGCGGAGTCCGCCGAGGCGCTCGAAGCGGCGCTCGGAAAGCTCCTCGATGCCGCAGGTTATCAAGGAGTTATCGGAGGCTGAAGGAGCCTTCACAGTTCTACCTGCACGGGTACGCCCTGGCAGGGTACGGTCAATGCCAACAGAAGTGCGCGCAGCCGGTGTCCGGATTATCCGGACCTACCCGAAGCGGGGAGCGGCCGGAGTGCCGCATCGCTGAGGGCATCAACTGCTTGCATGGATTATTCGGTTCGAGGAGGAGAGCAAGGGTGAGCGAGAACAAGGACCCGGGTTACCAGGAAACGGCAGCAGAGACCACTTCGGTGTTCCGTGCCGACTTCCTGAACGAGGTCGACACGTCGCGCACCGAGCAGACCGGCGAGCAGCCGGTGCAGGGAGTGGAGGGCCTGCCCGCGGGCGCGGCCCTGCTGGTGGTCAAGCGTGGTCCGAACGCCGGCTCGCGCTTCCTGCTCGACCAGCCGACCACCTCGGCGGGACGCCATCCCGACAGCGACATCTTCCTGGACGATGTCACCGTCAGCCGGCGTCACGCGGAATTCCGCCAGGACGACGACACCTTCCAGGTCGTCGATGTGGGCAGCCTCAACGGCACCTACGTCAACCGGGAGCCGGTGGATTCCTCGGAGCTGCAGAACGGTGACGAGGTCCAGATCGGCAAGTTCCGTCTCGTCTTCCTGACGGGACCGCGACCGGCGACGAGCGACTCGGGTCTATAGGACCGAGCGGAATGACTGGCGCAGCGCAGTGGACGCGCGGAGGCATGTCGATCGGCTCCGTGCTGGATCTCCTGCGTCCGGATTTTCCGGACATCACCATCTCCAAGATCCGATTCCTGGAGTCGGAGGGCCTGATCAGCCCGGAGCGCACGCCCTCGGGGTACCGCCGCTTTCATGTGGCGGACGTCGAGCGTCTGCGCTTCGTGCTGACCGCGCAGCGGGATCAGTACCTGCCGTTGAAGGTGATCAAGGAACAGCTCGAAGCGATCGACAGTGGGGCGGCGACGCTCGGGGTCCGGGAGGCCCGGGCCCGGGCGAACGCCGTGGGAGGGGCCGTGCCCGATTCCAGACCTGGGCCCGACACGAGAGATGGTCTGTCGCCCAATGGAGGCGGCCGCCTGCGGCGGCTGACCGCCGTGCCCGGTGAGGTATCGCCCGAGGAGCTCCGGTTCGACCACGAAATCCGGATCACCCGGGCGGATCTGCTCGAGCAGGCGGGCATCGACGAGAAGTTCCTGACCGAGCTGATTCGCGCCAACCTCATTACCCCCGGTGCCGCAGGCTATTTCGACGGCGACGCCGTCACGCTGGCCCGCACCGCCAAGGCTCTGAGCGAATTCGGTTTGGAGGCAAGGCATCTGCGCGCCTTCAAACTGGCCGCCGATCGCGAGGCCGCCATGGTCGCGCAGATCGCGGCGCCGATCGCCAAGAGCCGCGACGCGGATGCCCGCGCCCGGGCCGAGGAGACGGTCCGCGAGTTGGCGGCATTGTCGCTGACTCTGCACACCTGCCTGGTGAAGACCTCTGTGCGCGCTTCCCTCGGGGGCTGAATTCTTCGCCTAGACTCGGTATTACAGCCGGGTTGGGCGGCCGGTGAGGATCTTGGGAGGCAGTGCGATGAGCGAAATGCGTGTGATCGGCATCCGTGTCGAACAACCACAGAATCAGCCCGTGCTGTTGCTCCGAGAGGTCTCCGGCGACCGCTATCTACCTATTTGGATCGGCCAGGCCGAGGCCACCGCGATCGTGCTGGAGCAGGAGGGCGTCACGCCCATCCGCCCGCTGACCCACGATCTGATCAAGATCCTGATCAAGGAGCTCGGGCACACCCTCAAAGAGGTGCGGATCGTGGATCTGCAGGAGGGCACCTTCTACGCCGACCTGGTCTTCGAGAACGATCTGCGCATCTCCGCGCGGCCCTCGGATTCGGTGGCCATCGCGCTGCGGGTGGGCTGCCCGATCTATGCCGAGGAGCCGGTACTGGAAGAGGCCGGACTGGTCATGCCGGACGAGCGCGAGGACGAGGTCGAGAAGTTCAAGGAGTTTCTCGAATCGGTATCTCCCGACGATTTCAAGGCCACGGACAGCTGACCAGTTCCTGACCTGGTAATGATCTCCAAACGGGACAAAACAGGGTCTCTACCTCAGGTTTAGGGTTAAAAACACGCGGCTGATCAAGCTTTGCCGGTGCCGATTCTGCCGCGACAATCAGGGGAGTAGCCTCGATTGTTAGGCCAACGCTCCAGCGTCGATTGACAGAGCCCGAGCCCTGATAGGTAAGCAGTAAGGGAGTAGTCAGTGGGAGATCAACCGCAACCTCAGGATGTGGTGCAGCCAGGGCTGTTCCCCGATGACACGGTGCCCGACGAACTCGTCGGCTACCGCGTGCCCAGCGCTTGCCAGGTGGCCGGCATCACCTACCGCCAGCTCGATTACTGGGCCCGCACCGGACTGGTCGTCCCGTCCATCCGCAGTGCCACCGGATCCGGCAGCCAGCGGCTGTACTCGTTCAAGGACATCCTGGTCCTGAAGATCGTCAAGCGGCTCCTCGACGCCGGCATCTCGCTGCAGAACATCCGCATCGCCGTGGATCACCTGCGCAGCCGGGGCGTCGAAGACCTCGCCGGTATCACCCTCTTCTCCGACGGCACCACCGTCTACGAGTGCTCCTCCGCCGAAGAGGTGGTCGATTTACTGCAGGGTGGCCAGGGCGTGTTCGGCATCGCCGTCAGCGGCGCCATGCGCGAACTCACCGGAGCGATCGCCAACTTCCCGGCCGAGCGCGCCGAGACCGCGACCACCTCGGACCGTCCCGAGGACGAGCTGTCCTTCCGCCGCAAGGCCCGCATGAGCAAGACCGGCTAGGCACCCTTTTCCGGACGCGCGTCGCTTCTTGCGGCGCGCGTTTCGGGTATCCGGGGCGGGCCTTTTGAACTGCGCCACAGTCTGAAACCTGCCCAGGCAACATTCTTGTAACCTGGCGCCGCTTAGACTGACAGTGCGTCGCAGCCGTGCGGGAGAGTTCCGGGGATAGTCTCGGACGCCGAAGGAGCAGCACCTCCCCGTCAATCTCTCAGGCACCAGGGACCGTGCGGAGTTTCGACGCCTCTGGAAAGTGGTGACCTCGCGTCACCCGCCCATGGTGAAAGGTCAACGGCCGCAAGGCCGGGGTCCGAATCTCTCAGGCATCGAGGACAGAGGGGGAGGGCAGACGACACGTCGGCCGCCGAGCCGACCCCCGCCCACCCCTTTGGAGAGCAGCCGTGATCTGGACTCGATCCTTCGCCGACCGCCACATCGGCCCCGACAGCGCCGAGACCGGCCGCATCCTGGAGGCCGTGGGCGTCGAGTCGCTGGACGAACTCGCCACCCGGGCCGTGCCCGCCGGCATCCTGGATGCGCCCGAGGGCAACGGGCTGAACGCGCTGCCCGCCGCGCTCTCCGAGCACGAGGCGCTCGCCGAGCTTGCGGCGCTGGCGAATTCGAACACCGTGGCCACCTCCATGATCGGGCTGGGCTACTACGACACCCTCACCCCGCCGGTGCTGCTGCGCAATCTCGTCGAGAACCCGGCCTGGTACACGGCGTACACGCCGTACCAGCCGGAGATCAGCCAGGGCCGGCTCGAGGCGCTGCTGAACTTCCAGACCATGGTCGCCGACCTGACCGCCATGGAGGTCGCCAACGCCTCCATGCTGGACGAGGCCACCGCGGCGGCCGAGGCCATGACACTGCTGCAGCGGGCCAACCGCAAGAGCAAGTCCGAGCGGCTGCTCATCGACACCGATCTGTTCCCGCAGACCCGGACGCTGCTCTACACCCGGGCCGAGCCGCTGGGCATCGAGATCGTCGAGGCCGACCTGGCGGCCGGGCAGCTGCCCGAAGGCGACTTCTTCGGCGTGATCGTGCAGCAGCCGGGCGCGTCCGGCCGGATCGTGGACTGGGCGCCGGTCATCGAGGCCGCGCACGCGCGGGGCGCGCTGGTGGCGGTCGGCGCGGATCTGCTTGCGCTGACGCTGATTACGCCGCCGGGGGAGCAGGGCGCGGACGCCTGTTTCGGCACCACGCAGCGCTTCGGCGTGCCGCTGGGCTTCGGCGGGCCGCACGCCGGCTACCTCGCGGTGCACAGCGCGCATGCGCGACAGCTGCCGGGCCGCCTGGTCGGCGTCTCCGTGGACGCGGACGGCAACCCGGCCTACCGGCTCGCCCTGCAGACCCGTGAGCAGCACATTCGCCGCGAGAAGGCGACCTCGAACATCTGCACCGCGCAGGTGCTGCTGGCCATCCTGGCCGCCATGTACGCCTCGTATCACGGCGCGGACGGGCTGCGCTCGCTCGCGCGCCGGGTGCACGGCCACGCCCAGTGGCTGGCCGCCGGACTCGGCGACGCGGTGGTGCACCAGAGCTTCTTCGACACCGTGCTGGTGCACGTGCCCGCGGGTGCGGAATCCATTGTGACCAAGGCGAAGGGGCGCGGGATCAACCTGCGGCTGGTCGATGCCGATCATGTGGCGATCGCCTGCGACGAGGTCACCACCGACGCCCACATCGTCGACGTGCTGGACTGCTTCGGCGCGGAGATCCCGGTCGGCCCGGAGGGCGCGCTCTTCCACGGCAAGCAGCGCCCGCACATCGAGGTCCGCACCTCGGAGTACCTGACCGCGCCCGCGTTCACCAGGTACCGCACCGAGACCGCCATGCTGCGCTACCTGCGCGCGCTGTCGGACAAGGACATCGCCCTGGACCGCAGCATGATTCCGCTCGGCTCCTGCACCATGAAGCTGAACGCGGCCGCGGAGATGGAGTCCATCACCTGGCCGGGCTTCAACCGGGTGCACCCCTACGCCCCCGTCGAGGACGCCCCGGGCCTGATCAAGCTGATCGAGGACCTGGAGGGCTGGCTGTGCGCGGTCACCGGCTACGACCGGGTTTCCTTGCAGCCCAATGCCGGTAGCCAGGGCGAGTACGCGGGCCTGCTGGCCATTCGCCGCTACCACCTGGATCGCGGTGACTCGCACCGGGACACCTGCCTGATCCCCTCCAGCGCGCACGGCACCAATGCCGCCTCCGCCGCCATGGTGGGCATGCGGGTGGAGGTGGTGAAAACCCGCCCCAACGGCGACATCGACCTCGACGATCTGCGCGCCAAGATCGCCGACCACGCCGAGCGGCTGGCCTGCATCATGATCACCTACCCGTCCACCCACGGCGTGTACGAGCACGAGGTGGCCGAGCTGTGCGGGCTGGTGCACGAGGCCGGCGGCCAAGTGTACGTGGACGGCGCGAACCTCAATGCCCTTGTCGGACTGGCCCGTCCGGGCAAGTTCGGCGGCGATGTCAGCCACCTGAACCTGCACAAGACCTTCTGCATCCCGCACGGCGGCGGCGGCCCGGGCGTGGGCCCGGTCGCGGTGCGCGAGCACTTGGCGCAGTACCTGCCGGGCAATCCCCTCGAAAAGGGTTCGCACGCGGTGTCGGCGGCCATGTACGGCTCGGCCTCGATCCTCCCGATCACCTGGGCCTACATCCGCATGATGGGCGCCGACGGCCTGCGCCGCGCCACCCTGACCGCCATCGCCTCGGCCAATTACATTGCGCGCAAGCTGGATCCGCACTTCCCGGTGCTCTACACCGGCGACAACGGCATGGTCGCCCACGAGTGCATCCTGGATCTGCGTGAGATCACCAAGCGCACCGGCGTCACCGTCGACGATGTGGCCAAGCGCCTGGCGGACTACGGCTTCCACGCTCCGACCATGAGCTTCCCGGTCGCGGGCACCCTCATGGTGGAGCCCACCGAGAGCGAGAACCTCGAAGAGCTGGACGCTTTCATCACCGCCATGATCGCCATCAAGGGCGAGATCGACCAGGTCGAGGCCGGGGTCTGGCCGGTCGAGGACAACCCGCTGCGCGGCGCGCCGCACACCGCGGAATGCCTGGTGGGCGAATGGGATCACCCCTACAGCCGCGAACTCGCCGTCTACCCGATGGGCGTGAAGCACGCCCGGGCCAAGGTGTGGCCCTCGGTGCGCCGCATCGACGGCGCCTACGGCGACCGCAATCTGGTGTGCTCGTGCCCGCCGCTGGACGCGTACGCCGAGTGATCGGCGACTGACCGTCGAACAGTGAAGCGCCCCATCGGTTCCGGAACCGATGGGGCGCTTCACCGTTGTGCCGCAGGCACTATCGGCGCGGCGGTGCCGCGGGCACGGTCATCGCGCCGGGGCTCAGACGGTGACGGGCTTGTAGGTGGAGATGGCCCAGATCACCACGACGTCGAGCGCGATGATGAGCAGCGACCAGGCCGGGTAGTAGGGAATCCAGAGGAAGTTCTCCACGATGGACAGGGCCGCCAGGACCAGGGCGGCGACCCGGCCCCAGGTGGTGCCCCGGAGCAGGCCGATCGCCACCACGATCTCGAGGATGCCGAGGACGATGTGGATCCAGCCCCATCCGGTGGTGTTCATCTTGTAGACGTAGTCGTAGCCGACGACCAGCAGGTCGTCCGACGCCACCGCGGAAATGCCCTGCAGGATCGACAGCGCGCCGACGACGAGCAGCAGGATGCCCGCCGCGATCGTCGTTCCGGCGGCGAAGCCCTGTTTCAGTGTGGGTTCGGGACCAGTGCTTTGTGCCATTCGCCGAATATGCCACGGGTTTGCTGGCGAATGCGGAAAGCGCTGCCGCCGTGTTGCCGTGCCCTTGCCGCCCTGGAATTCGGGCCGGTCAGGGCGTGGTCAGCGCCTGTGAGACCGCGGTGCCGAACGGCAGCTCCGCGGTGGTGTTCACCTTGGTGTAGGTGCCGCCGGTGCGCTGGGTGAGGGTCTGCAGGGTCTGGGTGCCGGGCCCGCCGACCACGATGACGTCGATCCGCACCGGATGCGCCGGATCCGTCACGGCGGCGATGTCGGCGAGCAGCTGATCGCCGGTGACCGTGGAATCGTCCTCGGGGCCGTCGGTGATCAGCAGGATCGAATTGGTGCGGGCCGCGGCGTAGTTGGCGAGCACGTTCTTGTAGGCGGCCTGCAGCGTGGGATAGGTGCGGTCCGGCTTGGAGGTACTCGCGGTGACCGTGGTCAGGGCCTGGCTGATGGCGGTGCGCTGATCGTCCGACAGCGGCGCGGTCGGGGTCAGGACCTTGTAGGGGTTGTTCCCGTCGAGGTTCTTCGAGTACTCCCACACGCCCAGGCCGAAGCCCGGCGGCATGACGCCCATCGTGGACTCCAGTGCCGCGGCCGCATTGGCGAGACGGGTGCCGTAGCCCTCGGTGGTGGACATGGAGGACGAAACGTCGAGCAGCACGGTGGCCTGCACACCGAGCACCGGATGGGCGAGGATCTGGCCCACCTTGTCCAGGACCGCCTTCGCCGGGACCGGGGCGGTGGCCGGGGGCGCGGCGCCGAAACCGTTGTCGGTGAACAGCTTCGACTGGTCGGGGGCGCGCAGGAAGTCGGCGAACAGGCCCGCGATCAGATTCTGGGTCTGGTCCACCCACGAGCCGGTGAGCTGGGCGGCCGGGTAGTCGGCGACCGGGCCCGCGCCGTCGGGGCGGAAGGCGGTCAGCCCGTTGCGGGCCCGGATCTGCTGCTCGGTGGCGGCCACCGCGTGCACTGGAGCGGTGGCCGGGTCGGGGGCTCCCGAGAGGTCGGTGAGCGCGCCGGCCACGTCCTTGGCGGCGGGTGCGCCCGCGGCCAGGCCGGAGATGGCCGAGACCACCTGACCGGTGGCGACGGCCTTCTCGTCGAGGGGATCGGTGCCGGAGACGCCCGAGCCGACCGCGGCCGCGATGGCCAGCGAGCCGTCCCCGGCGGGCATGGCCAGGCGCAGCTTGCCCCAGGTGGGCAGCCCGAGGTCGGCGAGCGAACCCTCTTGCAGCCGGGGCAGGTCCGACCAGTGCACCTTGGCGGTCTCGAGCGCGCGGCGCAGGTCGTCGGGGACGGCCAGGGAGATGGGGCTGACCGCGATGGGGGCCGGGGTGCCCGCGATCAGGCCCGGTACGCGCATCTGCTCGACCGAGCGGGAGGACTCCGGAATCCAGAGCGCGGGCTGCGGGCCCAGCGCCGGATCCCACGCCTTGCCGGAGGTGAAGGCGGCGACCATGGCGGCCGAGGGCTGTGCGGCCACGGCCACCTCGGCGCAGTGGTCGCGCACGTGCGGTTTGGTGGCGTTGAAGCGGTCGGCCGCGGCCTTGACCGGGGTGAGGATGTCGGGATCGACGGTCACGTTCAGGGTGGCGGTGCCCTCCACGCAGGAGGCGGCGGCGCGGCTGTCGCGCTCCTTGGATCGATCCGACAGCCAGGCCCAGCCGACGACGGCCAGCGCTAGCACTGTCACCGCGACGACTGCGATAACCGGTCCCTTGCTGACACCTCGTGACCCGCCCGCGGCGCGATGAGTTCCCACGAGCGACCATCCTATGTTGACGGGATGGTAGCCACCTGTGCCAGGCGGTTACGCGCAGTGCGACCGGCCTGGACCCGGCGGGCCAGCGACGACAACGGCGGTGACTCCGAGGGGAGCCACCGCCGAGGTGTCAGTCGCGAATCAGCTTGCCGCGGTCGTACTCGTGACCGCCCCAGACGCCGGACTGGCCGGTGCGGGCCGCGAAGTCACCGCATTCGCGGCGGATCGGGCAGGCCGCGCAGATGGTGCGGGCGTAGTCGAAGTCCTGCGAGGGGTACGGGAACCACGCCTCGTGGTTCGGGTCACCCTTGCAGGCCGCGCGCTGCCAGTAGTCCTTCGAGTCGGAGATGGGGAGCAGATCCGCCAGGGTCGGCTCCCGAAGTGCAGTGTTCGTCATCGGATCTCGCTCCTCTCATGTCCGATCACGCGGTGCGGGTGTTCTTCGTTCATCGAGATCGGTCCCGGTCCCGGTCTTCAGGACGCCGCCAGTTCCTTCCAGACCTGACGCTGGGCCCGCTCTCTGTCATTGGGGGCTTTGGGCTCCCACAGCAGGCGCATGCCGGCCTCCTCGGGAGTCCGGTCCGCCTTGTACGTATTGCAGGGACCGCACGCGGCGACGAGGTTGGCCCAGGTATTGGGCCCACCCCTCGAGCGCGGGCGGATGTGGTCGACGGTGCGGGCCCAGTCGTTGCAGTACCCGCAGCGGTAGCGGTCGCGGCGCAGGACCGCGGCCAGGGTGGCGCGGCTGTCGTCGTCGTGCACGAGGATCCGGTGCTCGAGGTAGATGTAGCGGTGCAGCCGGATGGTCTCCGGCAGCGCCAGCTCCAGGTGCTTCGAGCGGATCGGGAAGTGCGGCCGCCGATCGGTGACGGTCTCGGCGGCGCCGCCGAGCAGCAGCACCACCGCGCGCTCGGCGCGGATCGTGGTCAACGCCTCGTAGGAGGCGTTGAGCAGCAGCACTCCGGCGTGTATCCAGTTGTCGGTGGTTATCTCCGGGTCGTCGGCGTGACGGAACAGCATGGGGGTCACCATGTTTCGTGAAAGGGATGGAACAGAAGGAGGGAGTTGCCCGCTTACGCGTGGGCCTGGAGACGGCCGATGTTCCGGTCGTCGCCGCGCAGGCTGCGCTCGGCATGGCGCACGAGTAGGGCGCGCTGTTCGGGCGAACTCGGATACTGTTCGCTGAACCTCGGATTCATTGCCGTCTCCTCCTCTCCTGCTGGTCACGACCGTGACGGTCGGCTGATCATCGGTGAAAAACATGGTGGCACAACGGACCTGCCGTTGTCGGGTGATTTTTTCGCCCCCTGACTCCGGGGTGCCCGCGTGGAGCGCGGACCTGGAGCCGTGGAGGTACAACGAAGGCCATCGGCCATTTGTTCCGCGGAGATCCGCAATTCATCGCCGGTTACCTGCCGGGGCTAGCGTGGCTGGTATCGCGACGAGCGTGGCGGGTATTACCGAGGAGCCGGCCCATGGAGATCCGACATCTGGTCTCGTTCATCACCCTCGCCGAGGAGCTGCACTTCGGGCGCGCGGCCCGGCGGCTGCATCTGACGCAGCCGAGCCTGAGCGCGCAGTTGCAGAAGCTGGAGAAGTCGATCGGCGTGACGCTGGTGGCGCGGAACTCCCATGAGGTGCGGCTCACGCCGGCCGGGCGGGAGTTCGAGCTACAGGCCCGGCAGATCGTGGCGCAGCTGGATCGGGCGGCACGGGCGGCGCGGGCCCTGGCGGACGGCCGGGTGGGGACGGTGAATGTCGGCTACAACCTGCCCGCGAGCCGGCACGTGCTGCCGGGCACGCTGGTCCGAATGACCGAGCGGTATCCCGATGTCGAGGTGTCGCTGTGGGAGAAGCGGACCGGCCCGCAGCTCACCGCGCTCGCGGAGGGCGCGCTGGATGTGGCCATGGTGTACGGCCATCCGAGCACGCCGGAGTTCCGGTACCGGCGGCTGCTGCATCGGGTGCCGCTGGTGGCGGTGGTGGGCAGGCGGCATCGGTGGGCGGACCGGGCGGGGGTGCCGTTCGCCGAATTGCAGGACCAGGAGTGTGTGCTGTTCGCGCGGGAGCAGTGCCCGGCCATGTACGACAACATCTTCCGGGCGGCCGCGCAGTCGCGGATCTCGCTGAATGTCACGCAGTACGCCGATGATCCCGGGGCGACCGCGCACATGGTGTCGGTGCGGCCGCTGGTGGGGTTCGCGTCGCTGCCGCGCGCCATCTCCATGGGGATGGGTGGACCGGGAAGTATGCCGGTTGCGGTGAAAATCGTGGATCCGGTGCCCACACTGGATCTGTACGCGGTGTGGCGCAGTGCGGAGACCAATCCGGCGGTGGCCGCGTTCCTGGAATGTCTGGACGGTCCGGAGCCGGCGAGCGCTGCGGACCCGGAGAGCAGTGGGGTGGTCAGTGATGACGATCGACGCCTGGGCACAGCATCCGACGGGTCGCTTTCTCGAGCGTGACATCTTCGACTCGCTGCGGCGGTGGACCGGCGATGTCATCCCGTCGGAGGAGATTCCGCTGAAGGCCACGCTGGCCGCCATGGACGCCGGCGGCGTGGATCGGGCGCTGCTGTCGGCGTGGTGCGCGCCGGAGGGCGTGCTCATCTCGAATGACGAAGTGGCCCAATGGGTTGCGGAGGCGCCGGACCGGCTGATCGGGGTGGCCTCGGTGGATCTGCGGCGGCCGATGGAGTCGGTGCGGGAGCTGCGGCATCGGGTGCGGGAAGAGGGGTTCAAGGGGGTGCGGGTGCTGCCGTGGTTGTGGGAGGTGCCGCCGACCGACGCGCGGTTCTATCCGCTGTACGCGGCGTGCGTGGATCTGGGGATTCCGTTCTGCACGCAGGTCGGGCACACCGGGCCGCTGCGGCCCTCGGAGCCGGGGCGGCCGATTCCCTATATCGACCGGATCGCCCTGGATTTCCCGGAGCTGACGATCGTGTGCGGTCATGTCGGTTATCCGTGGACCGAGGAGATGATCGCGGTGGCGCGCAAGCACGAGAACGTGGTCATCGACACCTCGGCGTACACCACGAAGCGGCTGCCGCCGGCGTTGGTCGCGTATCTGAAGACCACGAGCGGGCGGCGGAAGGTGCTGTTCGGCACCAACTATCCGATGATCATGCCGCAGCACGCGCTCGACGGGCTGGGGCAGCTGGGCCTGGACGACGAGACCCGGGAGCTGTACCTGGACGGGAACGCGCGGCGGGTGTTCGGACTGTGATCATTTGAGTCCCGAGCGGACGAAGGCGTTCACGATGTGCCGCTGCAACACCAGGGATGCCGGTCCGTCCGATCGCCGACCAGAAGGCCGGAAGTCGCACCAGGCGTTCATAATTCGCCCCGCCCACGGATCTCAGGGGGGAGGTCGGGAGCAGATTCCAGGAATGGGTGGATAATTCGGCCGCCTGCTTATGGCGGTGGTTTGGGATTGATCATTGTCCGCTGACTGGGGCGGTGTTGCAGCAGTCCCGGACGCCATGCGCGGGGTCGCCCGGCTCGCTTTGTTTCGGTGAGAGAGACGTGCGCTCTTCGGTAGGCGGATGCTCGAGAGCCTGCATGCTATGGATTCTCCGTGTGACCCAGAATCGAAGCCGCTCAATGCTGTTCCCGGGGCCGAAGACGTGTTGGTCGACTACCGGTTCACGCTCGCTGCCGAGCGGACGTTCCTGGCTTGGATTCGAACCTCTTTGGCATTGCTTGCGGGAGGCGTTGCTGTGCACGAGCTGGTGCGTACGTTTGCTATTCCGGTAATGCGCACGGTGGTGGCCACCGCGGTGATCGGGCTCGCGGCGGTGGTGGCCGCGGGCGCGTACGTACGCTGGCGGGCGGTGGATACGGCCATTCGTGATGATCGGTCGCTGCCGGACTCGAACCTGATGGTGCTGCTTGCCGGGGTGATCACGATGATCTGCTTGCTTGTCGGCGTGGCTGTGGCGGTGGCATGAGCGAGCGTGATCCTGGGTTGCAGGCCGAACGAACGGCGTTGGCTTGGCGCCGGACAGCGGCCTCGGCAATGGGGGTGGCGTTGGCGTTCGTGCATTACTCGACGCGGCTTGTGGGCTGGTCCGCCCAGATCGGGATCGTGGTGCCCGCGCTCGTCCTCATGGTTGTCGCCGCCGCGGGTCATAGGCGCGGGCGACGCTTGCGGATGGACTGCTACAGCGGGATGCACCGGATTACACCGCTGGTGGTGGCCCTGCTCGTGATGGCTTCCGCTGTGGTACTGGTTACCGCCATTGTGATGTGAGTCCGCGTTTCTGGACTAAATGTGTAATCAACGACCCCCGAATCCGTCACCGGCAACATCGGCTTCCACATCGCCGCCGGCTGAAAGCCTGGCCAATCGTGGTGACGAACGTAATTGTGCGGCACCAGATCCCGGCTCAGCCCGTAGGGCGACGATGGCCGGGCCCGGAGCAATGGGCTGCACATCGGCGGTGCCGACGATGGACGTTGCCGGCATTGGGCCTTCGCGTCAGAGGCGAGAGAGACTCCGCCAGGGTGCCCGTGAATTCCGCTGCTTCAGATCCGGTTTCGGTGAGTGGAACAGTCGCGGGGTGCCGCTGACCTCCGGCTCGGGCCGCGGCGCGGTCGGATGCCACTCACCGAAATCGTGGCGTGACTCCTGCTCACGGCTCGCTAACTTCCATTCGGTCGAAGTGACCGCTCTCACATTCCGTCAGCTGATCGAATGATTCGGCTACAGAGGAACACCATGAATTCACGCAGGACGACGACGTCCGCTTTCGCCGCCTTCACCTCCGCCGCCGTCATCGGTGGCCTGGTGACCTCCGTCAGCGCCTCGGCAGCGCCCCCGGCTGCCGCTCCGACACCGGCGGTGTCGTATTCCGCCGAGCCGACCGGAGATTCGGTCACCACCACCCTCGATGGCGGGACCTTCGCGTTGTCGCCGGACGGGACCTCGGTCCTCATCCGAGACGTCGCCGGGCAGATCCTGGATGAGCTGCCATCGGCATTCCGGTTGGACGGGCAGCGGATCGGGATCGATCAACGGATCTCCGCCGACGGCCGGTCGCTGGTCTCCACGCCCGACTGGGATGCGGTGCGCCACCGGGACATTCGGCCCGTCGCGGCCCCGCTCGAAAATCAGCTGGCGATGAACGATCTCATCAATTCGGTGAGCATCGGCACCTCGATCGGCAGCTTGATCGGCACTGCGATCGGCGCGGTGGTCGGTGTGGGCGTCGGATTCGCGGTCGCGGGGGCCTCCTGCGTAGTCCTGACTCTCGGGTGCGCACTGGTGGTGTTGCCGGTAGTCACCCTCATGGGTGGTGTCGGCGGACTGGTCGGGTTGGCGGTCGGTGGTGGACCCACTGCGGCAGCGGCATTGTTCGATTACTTCACGGTGCTGCGGGCCAATCCGGGCGAGAGCAAATACGCGCCGTACCTGCCCAATCGCTCCCAGCCGGCGGCGACCGCACCCGAGGAGAACCGATGACCGCCCGGCACAATGGAACCGCTTCGCTCGGGGTCGCGGGACTCGCCGCGCTGGTGGGTGCCGGTGCCGTCGTCGCGGCCGGGCCCGGGCGCGCCGACGTCGGCCCGCCGGTCCACTACACGGTCAGCGCGGTCGGTGAGTCGGTGCGGACCGTCCTGGACGGCGGGAGCTTCGCCGTGGCCGCCGACGGGCAGTCGATCGAGGTGCACGACAACGCGGGACTGGCGGTCGATGCGATTCCGCTGACGGTGTTCGTCGGCAATGGGAGCGTGCCCGTGGCTCAGCGCATCGACGACGGAA
The DNA here is from genome assembly GCF_053603795.1 of Nocardia sp. NPDC004123. Lineage (NCBI taxonomy): Bacteria > Bacillati > Actinomycetota > Actinomycetes > Mycobacteriales > Nocardiaceae > Nocardia > Nocardia sp. NPDC004123. Next base: position 215,924 of record NZ_JBSGGG010000011.1, on the reverse strand, counting down.
AACGAACGCTCACATTGACTCCCGACGTCGGCGGTGTTCCGGCCGCGGCGCTGCAGCCGATCGGGTCACCGATCGAGAATCAGCTCGCGCTCACCGATCTGGCCAATAGCCTCAGCCGGGGGCCGCTGATCGGCACCGCCATCGGGATGGCGGTGGGCGCGGTGATCGGCGGTGTGCTGGGGTTGAGCACCTGCGCCGTGATAGGCCCGGCCTGCGTGGCGACGGTGCCGGCCGCGGTGCTGGTGTTCTCCGGAGCGGGCGGACTGGCGGGAACTCTGGTGGGCGGTGGTGCGGGACTGGTCGACGGGGTGCGCAAGTATCTGATCACCTTGCAATCCGCGCCGGGCGAAAGTCCGTACGCGCAAACCGGATTGGTCGATCCGGACGGCACCGGCGTCCCCGACGCGATCCTCCGGCTCCCCAGCGGATCGTCCAACGGGCTCCGCAGCGGATCCTCGGGCGGGTCCTCCCACCGCTGACCGGTTCACAGCAGAGCATCGTCGTCGAGCAGTGCCAGCACCTGTGCGACCAGCGTGTCGGCGGGCGTCGATGACGACAGCTCGGTGCCGTCCGGGTTCAGCCGCGACGACGCCCGCCGGGCCGCCTCGATGACCAGCGGGGCGAATCGTTCAACGGTGGTGGCGGTGCCGGGCGTGCTCACCCCGAGCGCGCCGCGGATGCCGTCGGCACCGCGGATGACCGTTGCGACGCCGTAGATTCCGGGCAGATGCTCACCACAGTCGAACGCCAGCCCATGGCGGGCGCGGATGCGGTGAAGCTCGGCGTACAGCACCGGGAGACTCGTGATGGTGGCGGGCGTGTACGGTCGCAGTCGGCCGGCCAGGCTCGTCTCGGCCTCCTCCGGGTCGATACCCGCGAGCAGCGCCTTGCCCAGGGCGGTCGCATAGGCGGGCGCGCGGTGCCCGACACGGACCGCCGAGGCAGACGGGAGTCGGGTAACCCGGTCGAGTATCACAACCTCGTCGAAGTCGAGGAGGCCGAGATACGCTGTCGCACCGGTGGACGCATGCAGTTCCTCGAGTGCGGGCAGCGCCGCGACGCGCAGATCCTCGTCGGTGTCGTGGCCGCCGCCCAGCCGCAGGGCGCGCGGTCCCAGACCATACCCGCCAGGACACTGGCGCAGCCAGCGCAGCCCGGCCAACTGCTCGAGGATGCGGTAGCAGCTCGACCGCGGAAGTCCGGTGTGCGCCACGACTTCGTCGAGCCGCATGCGCACCGACCGATCGTCGAACAGATCGAGGATGAGCGTCATGCGTTCGAGCATCGACGGCGGCGGGCCTTCGGCGTGCGGCCCGCCTTCGCGCAATCTGGTTTCGGACCGTAATTCCTTGGGGTAGTGGGAAGTTCTCGGGTTCACGCGATCACCATGTCGTCGCTGATTTCGAGCCCGAATGCCCATCGGCCATAGAGCCGCAGAGCCGGTTCGGGCTGGTTGACCAGGTGGGCCGCTGCGGTATGCACATCCCGCCAGACCCGTTCGATGCTTGCGCCCTCGCGGATGGCCTCCGCCCCGGCCGACCGCCGCAACAATTCGAGGGCGTCGAGCGCGCGCTCGATGGCCCGTACTTGGTCGCGCCTAGTGCGCAGCCTCAGTTCCGTTGTGAGTACTGTGCCGGCGGCCACCGCGGCGGTCGATTCACTCGCGTCCCGTTCCAATTGCAGGATCGACGCGTCGATTTCGGCCAGCCCGCGCGCGACTGCGGCCTGGATCGCTGGATCGGTGACCGACCGCGCACCAGCCAGGCTGAACGCGGCGCGCTGACCGGCACGGTCCAAGTACTCCTCGAACGCGCCCTGGACGGCGCCGAGTACCGGCATGCACGCGGCCAGGCTGTACACGATCGCGAGTGGGTAGGGACCGGACGGAGGCTCGGTGCCGACCATGTCCGCACCGCCGGGCTGGGGAGGGAAGCGGATCCGATGCGCGGGGACGAACGTCTGCCGTGCCGTCACGCGCCTGCTGCCCGTACCGCGCAGGCCGACGGTGTTCCAATAGTCGCCGAGGGCGAGCTGCGAACGCGGCACGACAGCGGTCGCGAGGCCGACCGGACCTCCGTCGGATCCGGTTGTCAACGCCGCCAGCATGACCCACCCGCAATGCTCGATCGCGGGCACGTTCGACCACGCACCGTCCAGCAGATACCCGCCCTCGGTGGGCGTGAGCCGCCCGGCAGGCGCGTGCGACGCGGTCACCAGAGTATTCGGCGTCGATCCCCACACCTCCTGTCGCGCAGGCGGTTCCAGCAGTGCGACATGACACGTCGCGGCACCCAGCATCGCGGCAACCCAGCCGGTCGACGGGCAGGCCGCCGCCAGGGTGCGCACCGCCTCGAAGAAGCCGAGCAGGTCCGCGGGCCCATGCTCGGCGAGCGGACGCACAAGCGTGAACAGCCCGGTCTCGACTATCGCCGTGATCACCGCCTGCTCTGCAACGTGATCGCGATCGGCGCGTTCGGCGTGCTCTCGGACCATCGGCGTCAGCGCCGCGATCGCGGCCGACACCGCGTCGCGGGCGTCGATAACCGCACCGGCCGCCGAGCGCATCCGAAATCGCGACTCGGTGGCGATGTCCGTCACACGGGATCGGCGCGTCATCGGTATCGTTCCGCTCAACGAAATCACCTGCCTTCCATCGTTTTCCCGCTCTTACCTTCGGCTATGTCACGCGGCGGTGGCGAAGGTGACCTTCAGCGAGGTGTACCTGCGCGTTGAGGCGCGGCGGCAGTAGTCCAGCGCCGATGCGGCTGCGGTCGCGAACGCAGTCGTTCGTGGCGGGCGCTCTGCCTTCACGATCGGACGGATCCCGCATCGACCGGCGGGACGGTCAGGTGCCGATGCAGCAACGGACCGCCGACCGCGATGGTGAGTGCGAGTGCGAGGCCGACGAGCCGACGGACCTCGGGCAGCATCGGCTCGAGCAGCCAGGTCGCGGTCATCGCGGCCGCGACGAGGGCGGCTTTCGCCGCGGAGAGCCGTCGCAGGGATATCCGGGGAGCGGTGGTGGGCTTGCCGGCCGCCCACCGCTGTCTGATCAGGTGCGCCGCGGTCGGCACCACCAGGAGCACGACCCCCAGCCGGAGGCCGTGTTCCCACAACGGCCCGGTTTGCAACACCCACAGCAGGCCGACCGTCACGCCGGCGAGCAGGTAGCCGGCCCACCTCCGCGCCGCCGTCGAGCGCATGCTCTCGGCCGGAATGCGCTCCGGGGCACGGTTTTCCATGGACAACGGGTCTCCCTGGTGCTCGGACGATGGTCGATCGGGCGGCAGCCCGGCCGACCGGCGAGGTCGAGAGGCGAGTGCGGCGGGTCCACACTCGCCCCGTTCCCCGCGCTGTTCCGCGAAATCAGTTCGCCAACGCATCCGCTTTCACCAGTGTTTGCGCGTCGAAACGGTCGTCGTAGGTGGCGGAGGGTCCGGCCGCGAATTCGACGTGGTCTTCATCCAGGATGAAAGGATTCACGGTTCTTCTCTGCTCGATGCTCATTGATGTTCGGGGACTGTGTGTTTCGTCATCGATTGCGCGCCGGAAGCCGCCACATCGACGCGCTGCCGACCGCGGCGACCGCGGCGAGCAACCGGCGCACGACCCGCGCCTTTCGCGGGCCGTACGGGTACCACAGCGGTTCCCAGGGCAGGGGACGCACGCGCGGTGCGGTGATCGCCTGCTGCCGTGTGTACTTGCGAAGGCCCGCTGCTCCGCCCAAACGTGCGCCGGATCCCGACCGCTTCCACCCGCCGTGGGGCAGCCCCATCTCGAAAAGATTGGCGACCGTGTCGTTGATGTTGATCGCACCGGCCTCGAGCACACGGGCGATCCGCTCGCCGCGGGACGTGTCACGGGTCCACACCGACGCCGACAAGCCATAGCCCGACTGATTCGCGCGCCGGATGGCCTCGGCGGCGTCGGCGACCTTGACGATCGGAATGGTCGGCCCGAAGGTCTCCTCGCGCATGCACGACATCGTCTCGTCGACGTCGACGAGCACGGTCGGCGCGAGAAAGGCACCGTTGCAGCCATCACCGCCACCGATCAGCGCTCTGGCCCCGGCTTGGAGAGCCTGATCGATATGACGCTGCGCGATCGCGTGCTGGGCCGGTGTGGCCATGGCGCCGATGTCGACGGAGTGGTGCACGCGGTCGTCGCCTTGGCGTAGCGCGGCGACGTAGTCCACCAGGTTCGCGACGAACCGGTCGTAGATAGGCGCCTCGACGTAGACCCGCTCGATCGAAACGCATGCTTGCCCAGAGTTGAGCAGTGCGCCCCAAGCGATTCCGCGCACCGCGCGATCCAGGTCCGCGTCGGCCAGCACGATCGCCGGATCCTTGCCCCCGAGTTCCAGGCTGTAGGGGATCATCCGGTCCACGCAGCGGTGCGCGATGACCTGCCCGGTGCGGGTGGACCCGGTGAACTGGACGTAGTCCACGTTCTCCACCACCGCGGCACCGGTCGCGCCGTCGCCGGTCACCACCGCGAACACCGGCGGCGCCCCGATCTCCCGCCAGCCGCGCTGCAATTCCAGCGCGGTCAACGGCGTCACCTCCGAGGGCTTGAGCAGCACCGCCGCACCGGCGAGCAGGGCCGTGATGGCGTCCGCGCCGGGAATCAGCAGTGGGAAATTCCACGGCGAGATCACCCCCACCACCGGGTAAGGACGGTGGATCCGCATCATCCGCTTCGGTGTGCTCAGCAGTCCTGACGGCCGGACGCGTTCGTCGGCGAGGAATTCCGTTGCGTGCCGGGCGAAATAACTGATCGCCTCGGCCACGAACGGCAATTCGATGTCCGCTTCGGCACGCGGCTTACCCGACTCGGACTGCAGCACATCGGCAATGTGGTCCTGTTGCGCGAGCAGCCAATCGCGGAGCTTGCGCAGCCACCCGGCCCGGGCCCGAGGCCCGATCGCCTCCCATTCCCGTTGCTGCTCACGCAATTCCCGGACGATCGCGGCCACCGCCTCGGGCCGCTCATTCGGCACCCTGGCCAGGACCGTGCCGTGGATCGGAGACAGTACCTCGATCTCATCGGTCCTGCCGGGGTCGTGCTGTGCTGCATCCTCCGCACCCGACCCGCTCATGCCGTTTTCTTCCGGCACGAGCGGGGTCCCTGCGTGGTTACGCTCCTCCGCTACCGCCTCCGGGCCCGACGCGCTCATGCCGCGCCGCCGGTGAGCCGTCGGTGGTAGCGCTCCCGGAGCACGGGGTCGACGTGCGTGGCACCGACGTCGATCTTCAGCGCGTGCAGCAGCGCGTACTGTGCGGTGGCGGGCAGGATCGTCATCGATGCGAGAAGTCGGCCGAGCGATTTCGGAATCACCGCTCGCCGTTTGCCTTTCGCGACCGCCGCGACGATTCCAGCAGCCACGTCCTCGGGATCGACGGTCGAGATGCCTGTCATCCATCTGGGCATTCGTGTTCCGGCGGACAGCTCGGTACGCACGACGCCCGGCAGTACGAGCGTGACGGCCACACCTTCGGTGCGCAGCTCACGCTCGAGCGTCTCGGTGAACCCGATGACGAAACGCTTTGTCCCGCAGTACGTGGCCAGGCCCGGCAATACCGTCACGCCGGCCAGTGACGCGACATTGACGACGTGTCCGCTGCCCCGCGACCGGAACCGCTGTACGGCGAGCCGCGAGCCGGTGAGGACGCCGGTCACGTTGATGTCCACCATCCGCGCGGTCATCGCGGGATCCTCGTCGGAGAACAATCCGGTCGGCATGATGCCCGCGTTGTTCACGAGTACGTCGAGCGGACCCAGCCCGGCTTCGGCGGCGTCGAGATAGGCCGCGAAGGAGGCCGGGTCGGTGACATCGAGCGGCAGTCCGAGGATGCGGGCGGCGGTGCGGGCGGACAGTTCGGCGGCGGTCTCGGCGGCGAGTTCGGCGTCGATGTCACCGATCGCGACGTTGGCGCCGGCAGCGAGAAACGCCGCCGCGGTCGCCCGGCCGATGCCCCGGGCGCCGCCGGTAATGGCGATGGTCTTGCCGTGCAGTCCTTTTGGTGAATCCGATGGCTGGTTCATATCAGACACTCGCTTTCGTGGTGTAGAGCGCTTCGATCTCGTTGGCGTATTTCGCCGAGATCCGGCCGCGCTGGAGTTTCAGGGTGGGGGTGAGCTCGTCTCCGCCGGGCTCCCAGTGCACGGGCAGGATTGTGAACTCCTTGATCTGCTCCACCCGTAACGGCTTCGAATTCGCCTGCGCGACAGCCGTCTCCGTCGACGCAGACGACGTGCTGGACCTTGCCGTCGCGGCGTGCCTCGAGCACCTTCGGTAGGAACTGCGCTTCACACACGACGACGGTGTTCTCGGCATTGCTGAACAGATAGGCGATCTGCTCGACGCTGCTGGTGTTGTAGATCGAGAACGGGGTCGCTCCGAGGTGATAGTTGGCCGTGTCGACCAGGTGGAATTCGGGCCGGTTGGTCAGCATGATCGCGACTATGTCGCCGCGGGAGACGCCGAGCGCCGCCAGGCCCGCGCCGATGTGCCGTACTCGCTGGGTGTATTCCCGCCAGGTGATCAACACCGCGCCATCCGAGGTGCGCAGCGCGATCTGGTTGGCGCGTGCCGCCGCTGTGGCCTGAAACAGTTCGCAGAAGCTGTCGGCCTCGCGTATCCGCTCGATCGCCGTTGATTCGGGCATGGGGATCCTTCAGCCAGCCATGGGTACGGTTCGCGGTAAGTTTGTACCCAAATGAGTACCCGGTCAAGAGTCTCTGTACGATTAGCTCCTGAATTTCGAGCCAATGGAGAGTCGGAAGCGAAGGATCACCGATGCCAGCTACGCGGACCAATTCACGCCGGACGGGCACGGTGCGCCGGATGACCGAGGAGCGGCGCGACGAGATCCTGCAAAACCTGGAAAACATCATCCTGGCCGAGGGCTTCGGCTCCCTGACGATCGACGAAATCGCCAGCCGGCTGCAGTGTTCGAAGTCCACCCTGTACGCCGTTGCGCCGAGCCGCGAGCAGCTGATCATCAAAACGTTCGAGCGCGTCTTTCGCGTCCGAGCCGAGAAGATCGATCGGCAAGCCCGCGCGGCGGACGCACCGCGAGAACGAATCATCAACTATATCAACGGAGTTCGCGACGAAATGGCGACCCTCTCGCGTGCCTGCTATGCGGACATGCGAGCCTTCGAGCCTGCCGATGATCTGTACCGCCGCAACGCCCACGCCTCGGCCGACCGGTTGCGCGAATTCATCGACGAGGGCATCTCGGACGGATCGTTCCGTCCGGCGAACGCGGAATTCCTGGGCTTGGCAGTGAATCTGTTGCTGGAGTCCGTGCTCGACGGAACCTTCGTCGAGCGCCTCCGGATGTCGGACGCCGACGCCTACGTCGAGATCACCACCTTGATCTTGCACGCATTGTCTGCGCCCGCACGGTGAGGGCGAGTTCACCAGATAGACGTACCCGCGCCGCTCTCCCCGCCCGGCCGGAAGCCGCTGAAGATCGAAATATCCGGCCGGGCAACATGATTCACTTCACCGCTCAGCCACCGATGGTCTCCAGGCGATCCGGGGTGACGATCGCGAAATCCGGGTCGAAGGAGTCCAGGATGGAGGCGAGGGCGACCAGAGGCGCCGGGTCGCCCTCGATGCGGAGATCGCCCTTCTCGATGGCCGCCCGGGCCGCAGCCGGAAGCTGCAGGGCCGCCATGCTTGCGCGAGCTCCGATGAGGGTGGTCCCGACGCCGGCGGCATGACCCGGGCGAGCGTTGAGGACGCCGTTGCGGACCCACATCGTCCAGTCGGCGCCGCAGTCGGTGAAGGTGAAGTTGACGCGGATGTCGACGTCGGCGGCCTTGTCGCCGATCACGCGGATCGCGAGGTAGTCGAAGAGCAGGTCGATCGGCATCGCGCCGATCACGTCGGGGACGTCGGCGGTCACGTCACCGCGAAGTTGGATGCCGTCGCGCAGTTCGAGGGCGGCGGTCAGGAATATCGCCCGGTACTGCGGCACCTCGGCCTGGTAACCGAGCTGTTCATAGGCATCGGCTTGCAGTTCGCGGGCCTCGGTGTGATCGGGGTCGGCGAATACCAGATGGTGCAGAACCTGTACGGCCCAACGGTAATCACCGGCGGCGATGGCCTTGCGTCCCTCCTCCAGGATCCGGTCCACGCCGATCAGTTCGACATGCCGCCGGGCGTTCTCCTCCGGAACAAGCGGGTAGATGGTGGCCGGGTCGCCGTCCCAGAAACCGAGCTCCTTGTGGAACACCGCGCGCACGTTGTGATGCAGACCGCCATGGTAGTAGCGGTTGAACCACTTCTTGCCCAATGCATCCGGCAACTCGACGACCTCGGCGGCCTCCAAGGGGGTGAGTCCTTGATTGGCCAGTCGCAACGCCTGATCATGGATGAACTTGTACATGTCGCGCTGACCTTCCAAGAAGGCCACCACGTTCTCGTTGCCCCAGACCGGCCACGAGTGCGGGCCGAAATGCACTTCGGCCTCATCGCCCCAGCGCACCAGAGTCTCGTCGAGGTAGCGGGCGAAATTGCGGGCATCGCGGGTGCGGGCGCCACGGATGGTCTGGATGTTGTGCATCGAGTGGTTGGCGTTCTCCGCACAGGTGAGCGCCTTGATCTCGGGAATCCAGATGTGCATCTCCTCGGGCGCCTCGGTATCGGGCGCGTAGAGGAATTCGAAGGTCCATCCGCCGAGCGTGCGCACCTCACCGGTGCGGGTGATTGGGTCGGTCGGCGACAGATAACTCATATCGGTGCCGATTTTCTCGGATCCGGCCGCCAAACCCATCGTGACTCTGCCGCAATCGCATTGCGGCAGCAGCCCACCGAAGGTATAGCCCATCCGGCGCAACATGGCATTGCCGGCGATGACGTTCTCACCGAAGGCGTGCCGGTCGAAGGACTCTATGGTGCCGGGCGCGATGATCGGCACCCGCCCCGCCGCCACATCCGCCTCGTCGACGACGCCCTTCACCCCGGCGAAGTGGTCGGCATGGGTGTGCGTATAGATCACGGCCACAACAGGTTTGTCGTTTCGCAACTCCGCACGGAACAACTCCAGCGCCGCCCGGGCCAGCCCGACGCCGGTGCTGGTGTCGATGATGACCAGCCCTTCCGGCGCATCGACGATCGTCAGATGCGAACCCAGCCGCACCTGATACAGCCCGTCGACCACCCGGTACAGGCCGCTGCGTTTGATGAGCTGCGACTGCCGCCACAGGCTGGGGTGCACGACCGCCGGAGCTGGGGCGTCATCGGTGATGTAGTCCAGCGGCTGCTGGTCATAGTGGATTCGGCCGTCCCTGTCACGGAGTAGCCCCTCGTCGAAGCCCGCGAGGAATCCGCGGTCGACGTCGTGGAAGTCTGCGCGATCCTGCCAGGGGAAGTAATCGGCTGCGGCCTGGTTGGCGGCGGCGGTGATCTCGGTTGCCGGTTTCAAGGAATGCTCCGATCGAACTTTGGCTACATGCGTGTCCAGAATAGAACAATTGGATACGACTGTGTCCAGAACGTTTACACAAGTCACCACCGGCGTCGGCCTTCGCGGCCCTGCTCAGGCGAATTGCAGCCGGTCAGACCACCGATTCGAACGGTGCCAGCAGCGGCAGCGACAATTCCGTCGCGTACGCGGCCGCCACCTCCAGGTCCTCACCCAGTCGACCCGCGATCCACTCCTGGATCAGTTCGACTACCGCACCGGTGAACATCGCGGCACTGACGCGGGCGAGGCGGGGATCCTCGCCGGGTCGTTCGGCGGTACTACGTTCCAGCACCCCTTCGATCAGCATCCGCTGCCCCGCCTCGCGCCGCGCCACCAGCACCGGATTCGCCCGTGCCTCGGTGAACAACACACGTCCCCGGCGTGGATCGGCGGCACAGAACTCCAACACCGATCGCACGATCAAACGCCGACGCCGCGCGGGCCCCGGGTCCGGCGTGATCGCCGTCCGCACGTGTTCGGTCAGCGCGTCGACCACAGCGTCGTACACCGCTCCGAGCAATTCGTCTGTATTCGCGAAGTTTTCGTAGAAGTAGCGGGTGTGCAGTTGTGCGGCGCGCGACACCGCACGGACCGTGACCGCCCCCTCCCCCTCGGTCCCAAAAAGCTCGAAACCGGCCTCGATGAGCAGTGCACGGCGCTCACTGCGCCGCTGGTCCATTCGCACGCCCGCCCACCGCGTCGCCGCAGCGGATTCCGAGCCCATCGAGTCGGTCACGACCTCAACCTAGCCCATTCTGGCAACACCCGTAGCCACCCGTGGCTCAATCCGTCGATACTCCGTCCACTTCCGCCGAGACCCATCAGCACCAGCTACCCGCAGTCGAACGACAGTCCGGCCGAAGGCCCAATTCGGCACCGGCCACACCCGCAGTGTGCACACCGGTCCGATGCCCGGCCGAGCTGCCGGTCACCGCGAGCAACAGCAGTTCGATCGATTGCTCTGGTCAGTGACCGGCTATACACAACGGCTGACCAGGGGCTGATAGGTCCACACCACCAGCAGTATCAGTGTTGGTGTGAGGTACGGGTAGGGCGTGGCCCGGCGGATCAGGCGGCGGAGCCGGGCGCGGTGCGGGCGCGCCGCCGGTGCCGGGATTAGCATCGGCGGCGAATCCTGCGGGGCGACAGTGACGAACACCGCTAGCCCCTTCCGGACTCGAGAGCCTGGAGACGCTCCTGCACCTCGGTGTCGGACTTGTCGTAGAGCCGGGTCGTGGGTGTCGTCTCGACCGCGCTGGCGATGATGGCCGTGTCCAGGACGTCGATCCGGGTGAAACCCGAACCGGCGATGCCGTATTGACGGCCCGTCGGTGACATGGCGTCGATGCGATAGGCCAGCGCGGGTCCGACCCATACCGGGATGCCCGCCAGCGCGGAGGCCGCGGTCATGTGGTTGTGGCCGCAGAGGATCATGCGGACGTCGGTGCCGGTGAGCACCTCCGCCAGCCGATCGGCATTGCGCAGCTTGAGGAATTCGGCGGCGGGGACAGCCGAGGGCAGCGGCGGGTGATGCAGCACCAGCAGGCTGCCCCGGGGCGCGGGCTCGCGGAGTTGGGCGGCCAGCCAGTGCAGCTGGCTGTCTTCGAGATGGCCGTGGTGCTGTCCGGGCGTGGTGGAGTCCAGGCCGATGACGCGCAGCCCGGCCACCTCGAGGACCTGGTCGCAGGGTGCGGTGGCCGCCGCCGAACCGGGCTCGTGCCCGAACAGTTCGACCCCGAATGCCGCTCGCTCGTCATGATTTCCCATCACATAGAGCACCTGCGCGCCGAGCTCGGCCGCCACCGGCTCCACGGCCGCGCGCAGCCGCCGATATGCCTCGGGTGCGCCGGTGTCGGCCAGATCGCCGGACAGGATGAGCGCGTCGATGCGCCGCCCGCCGGTGCGGAGCTTGTCGAGGACGTGCAGCAGGACCGCATGGGTGTCGACCGCGTCGAGGACGCGCTCACCGTTCGCGCGCAGGTGGGTGTCGGTGAGCTGGACCAGGGTCAGGATGTTCGCCGGGTTCATGATGCGGCCCCGCTGGGGCCGAGCGGCACCAGGAATTCACCGTCGGCGATGTCGAGGCCCACCTCGCGCACCGCGTACTCGGCGCCGAATCGTTTCGACACCGCGTCGATCTGCAGCCGGGCCACCGCTCTCCTCTCTCCGGGACCGCACGGGTTCTCCTTGGGACCACACCGGCTTTCGCCGAGGTCGTGCGGTGTGCTGCACCCAGTCTCGGTGCGGTGGCGCCCGGTATGGCGCGGCGATCGGCACTGCCTATCGGTCGAATCGAGCAGCGCCCTTTCCCGATCGGGAGCAACGCATGCCCGCCCACACTGACCCGTTCTCCTGAAAAGCCAACCACCTTGCCGTTGGCGATCGGGCTTCGGCGCGCTGCACCGGAACATGTTGCTGTGCAACAGCATACGTGGTGTTCGCGGGTCGCGTCGGTGCCCGCCGGGGGCTATCGGAGGTCTTCACGCTATCCGGCCGTGTCACTCGGTGTGCGAATTGCACGGCGTGGCTTCGGCCGTGATGGTGGCTCGAGGAACCGGGGTGAGGCAGACCCAAGAACCTTGGGCTGGTGCGCGTTTGAAACGTGGACTACTCAAAGTAGAACCCCTGATCTTGCTCCGGCATTCGCTGTGATCTGACTGGCCTCAGGGGGATGGGAGAGGTTGTGCGGTTGCTCGGCCCTTGGTCGGATTCGGTGGATGTCGCCGCGTACGGGGGTGGGAAGGCGCGGGGGTTGTACGCATTGGGGGAGGTGGGGGTGCGGGTGCCCGGGTGGGTGGTGCTCGGCACGGAGGTGTTCGATGGGTTCGCGAGCGCGGCGGGCCTGACCGGGGAATTGGCGGGGTTCGCGGCGGTCGGGGAGGTCGAGGCCGCGGTGGCGCGGGCCGCCGAGCTGCGCGGGGCGCTGGCGGTCGCGGAGGTGTCCGAGGCGGCGGTGGCGGTGATCGGCGAGGCCTGGGCGCGGCTCGGGCCGGAGCCGATCGCGGTGCGGTCGTCCATGTCGGCCGAGGACGGGGCGGAGGCTTCGTTCGCCGGGCAGTTCGACAGCCACCTGAACGTGCACGGTCTCGAAGCGGTGATCGCCCGGGTGCGGGACTGCTGGGCGTCGGCGTTCTCCGAGCGTGCGGTGCGATATGCGTTCGCGCACGGCCTGTCTCGCGCCTACGCGCCCGCGGTGGTGTTACAGCGATTGATCTCGGCGCGATCCAGTGGCGTGGTGTTCACACGGAATCCGATGACCGGCGCGGACGACGAGCTGGTGATCAGCGCCGTCTACGGGCTGGGGGAGGGGCTGGTCTCCGGCGCGGTCGACGCCGACTCGATGATCCTGGACCGGGACACCGGTGCGCTGATCGATATCACACTGGGGGACAAGGATATTCGTTTCGATCCCGGCGACGGGCAGGGCTGCGCGACGGTCGAGGTCGAGGCCGGCCGACGCGGCGCGCGGGTGCTGACCGACGCCGAGACCGCCGAGCTCGCCGAGATCGCCCGGAAGGTCGAAATATCGTGTGGCGCGCCACAGGACATCGAATGGGCCATCGACGACACCGGCGTGTGGCTGCTGCAGACCCGGCCGATCACCGCGACCGCGTCGACGCTGTCCGCGCGCGAGGTCGAGCTGCGTGGCGCGGGCGAGCGGGTGGGTCCCGGTGAGGCACGAATCTGGGACAACTCCAACATCATCGAGAGCTTCAGCGGCGTCACCTCACCGCTGACCTACACCACCGCCGCCGATATCTACGGCCGCGTATACCGCGGCTACGCGGCCTCCCTGGGGGTGCCGCCCGAGCAGCTGCGGCAGACCGATGCGTGGACTCCCGTGCTGCTGGGCAGCTTTCACGGCCGCGTCTACTACAACCTGCTGCACTGGTACCGTATGGTCGGCATCGCGCCCGGCTACCCGCTCAACCGGCGGGTGCTCGAGGCCGCCCTCGGCGTGGCCGAACCGCTGCCGACGGATATCGCGAAGACGCTGCGCCCCTTCGAATTCGACAGCACGGCGGCCCGGCTGCGCTCGCGGGCGCGCACCACGGTGATCTACGCGCGGCGCCTGTTCGGCATCGACGACATGGTCGAACAGTTCATGACCGACTTCTACCGGGTCTACGACGAGTACGACGCCGTGGACTACACGGCGCTGACCGGCGAGCAGGCCTACCGCTCCTATCGCACGGTGGAGGGCGACCTGGTGCGGCGGTGGGGGCCGCTCATGGTGCTCGACGCCATCCTGCTCACCCTTTCCGGCCTGATGTTCCTGCTGACCAAGCTGTTCCTGCCCAAGGCGCCGGAATGGTTCCTCTACGCCGTGGTCGGCCCGGGCGCGGATGTCGAATCCGCCGAGCCGGCCCGCGCCATGACCGAGCTCGCCCGGGTCGTGCGCGCTGATCCGGAACTGAACGACATCATCAATTCGACTGCGCCGGAGGCGATTCACGACGCGCTGCGAGTCGGCGGTCGTACCGAGTTCCTCGCCGCCCTCGACGACTATCTGGACCGCTACGGCTACCGCAGCCTCGACGAGCTGAAGCTGGAAACACCGGATCTGCGCGAGAATCCGGCCAATCTGTTCGTCATGCTGCGCAGTGCGGTCGGCCGGGTCGGCGACACCGTGACCGCGAACCGCGCCGGCGAGGCCGATGCCTACCTGGACGAGCACCTCGGCCACGGCGTCCGGCGGCGCGTCTACGAACGCCTGCGCGCCAAGGTCTCCCGCTGCGCCGCCCACCGTGAGCGGCTGCGCTTCTGCCGCACCCGCGCGTTCGGCATGGTCAAGCGCATGATCCGGGTGATGGGCCGAGATCTGGCGGCGCGCGGGGTCATCGACGAGTTCGAGGACGTCTTCCAGCTGACCGTCGAGGAACTACGCGGCTGCTACGAGGGCGCGGACACCGACGGTCTGCGCGAGGTGGTGACGGTGCGGAAGTCGCTGCGCGCCAAGGATTCCACGCTGGTGGCCCCGGCCCGCTTCCGCACCGTCGGACCGCGGCTGGGCAATGCCGAACTGGCCGAGCAGGGCTGGGTGCCGGTCACCGCGACGGCCGCGGCCACTCCCGGCACGGTGCTCACCGGAACCCCGTCGGCGGCGGGCATTGTCGAGGGGGCCGCGGTGATCGTGGACGAACCCCGCGACGTGGCCGGCGGCATCCTCATCGCCTACCGCACCGATCCGGGCTGGGTGGCGGCCCTGCCCTCGGCGTCGGCGCTGGTCATCGAACGCGGCAGCCCGCTCACCCACGTGGCCATCGTGGCACGTGAGCTGGGCGTGCCGACCGTGGTCCAGCTGCCCGGCATCACCCGCCAACTGCGCACCGGCATGCGTATTCGAGTCGATGGGGCCGCCGGCACCGTCACCGTGCTTCCCGAAGGAGACCAGTGATCGACCACGTGAACGACGAAGCGACCGTGCGCAGGTGGCTGATCGAGCCCTCGGCCGGCACCGGGCTGTACCTGGCCGACGAGGCCGACGGATGGGAGTACCGCAGCTATCGGGAGCTGGCCGACCAGGTGTGGTCGATCGCGGACCTGCTGCGGGCCGCGGGACTCGGCAGCGGTGACGGCGCGTGCGTGATCATGCCGACCGGATTCCCGTGTGTGGCGGCCTTCTACGCGGTGTGGGCGTGCGGCGGGGTGTTCACCCCGGTCGCGCCGCCCATGTTCGGCGACCTGGAGCAGATCGTCGCGCACATCGCGGGCATCGTCGAACAGGCCGCGCCCCGCCTGGTGGTCACCTCCCCGGAGTTCGAGACCTTCGTGCGCAGCGCCTGCCTCGCGGCCGGTCGCACCGACGAACCGGTGGTCGTCCATGCCGCGGCGCTGCCCGCCGCCCCCGCGACGCGCGAGCTCGCCGAGGTGTCGGAAGTGGCACTGCTGCAGTTCACCTCGGGTTCCTCGGGCGCACCGCGCGGCGTGCGGGTGAGCTGGCACAACCTGGCCAACAACATCGCCATGATCACCCGCCTCATCGACTGGCGGCCGGGCGAGACCATGGTGTCGTGGCTGCCGCTGTACCACGATATGGGCCTGGTCGGCGCGTTCCTGCAGGGCGTCACCAACCAGG
The DNA here is from genome assembly GCF_053603795.1 of Nocardia sp. NPDC004123. NCBI lineage: Bacteria > Bacillati > Actinomycetota > Actinomycetes > Mycobacteriales > Nocardiaceae > Nocardia > Nocardia sp. NPDC004123. The sequence goes on along the minus strand of NZ_JBSGGG010000011.1, from coordinate 200,363 downwards.
CCGACCTGTACCTCATGCGCCCCGACCAGTTCGTGCGCGACCCGCTGCGCTGGCTGCGCGCCATGACCCACGCTCAGCACGCGCCGTCGCCGTCGTTCGCGCTCGGCTATGTGGCGCACCGGGTCCGGCCCGAGGAGATCGCCGGGCTGGATCTGTCGGGCTGGCGGACGCTGGCCATCGGCTCCGAACCGGTCGAGGTGGCCGATCTACAAGCCTTCGCGAATCTGACCGGCCCGCAAGGCTTCTCGATGGGCGCGTTCACCCTCGCCTACGGGCTGGCCGAGGCGACGCTCATGGTGACCTCCTCGCCCACCCGGCGGCCCATCACCGCGCTGCGGCTGGACAATCCGAATCTGCGCTTCGGCGAGGCGGTTCCGGTGCTCGAGGAGGCGATGCTCGACGACACCCACCGGGTGGCGGGTGCGGGCTGGATCACCGGGCTCGGCTTCTCCACCCCCGAATCCACCGTGACCGTGGTCGACGACGAGGGCCGGGAACTGCCCGACGGCGTCCTTGGCGAGATGGTGGTGACCGGAGACTCGGTGGCGCTGGGCTACTCCGGGGAGGCGAGCGCGACCTCGTCCACCCGCCTGGAGAACGGCCGCCTGTACTCGGGGGACGCCGGATTCCTCTACCGCGGCGAGGTTTTCGTCCTCGGCCGCATGGGCACCAGCATCAAGGTGCGCGGCCGCTCGGTGTTCATGGAGGACATCGAATCCCGGGTCGCCCAGGAAACCGGGCTCACCAAGGGCAAGCTCGCCGCCGTCGGCCTCGTCGAGGCCGGACTCCAGGGGGTCGCGCTGTTCGCCGAGACCGCGCCCGGCGACTGGATTCCGCAGGCCCGCGCCCTCATTCGCGGCCATCTCGGACCCGCCCAGACCGTGCACATCGTCACCGGGCCGCGCGGCCTCATCCGCCGGACCTCCAGCGGCAAACCCCGCCGCCGCCACATGTGGCAGCTGCTGCGGGACGGCGCCCTCGCAGGCGCGGTACTGCACGAGGCGGATACTGCTGCGGGGCAACCCACTTCCTCCGAGCCGGAAGGGGCCGCGGTCGACAAGCCACAGCCGACTGGGCTCACGCAGGTCGGCGACGCCTCGGATGGCGGATCCGAGGCGGTACCGCACCCGGCACAACCCGTGCCGCGACCCGGGATGCCCATGGACAGGCTGCGACAGCTCCTGGACAGCGCGCTGCGCTCGGTCGTCGTTCCCGCGGACGCCGCTGTCCTGTTCGAGGGCTCGCTGGCCGAGGGTTTCGGCAATGCGGGCTCGGACATCGACTTCCTGGTGGTGGCCCCCGGCGCGGACGAGCTGCCGACCCTGCCGACCGTCCTGTTCCTCGACGGCCGCCGGGTCGAGGTCCGCACCCGCTCGGTGGCCCAGCTGCGCCGCCAACTCGAGCGGGCCGCCACCGACCCGGACGAGGACGGCCTCAACCGCTGCCAGCGCTTCCTGCGCGCCACGGTCATCCGACCCGGCACGGTCGATCTGGACCAGCTGCGCGGAATCCTCACCCACGACGCCTTCACCACCCTCGTCGCCGACTGGTGGGCCAGCCGTGCCCGCCACGCCCTGGGCTACGCCATCGCCCTGCGCGCCTTCGGAGCCCACACCGAAGCCGAGGCCTGGGCCGAAGACGGCCTCCGGCAAGCCATGAAGGCATGGCTCGCCGGCCGCGGCGAAACCTACCTCGAAACCAAATGGCTGCCACAGCAACTCGATCGCACCGCCCCCGACGCGTTTATCGACCGCTATCGCGAGCTGACCCGCGCCGAAGACCGGGACGACGCGAGTAGCGAGGCCCATTCCGGGCGGCTCGCGCCGCTCGAATCGACTGAATCATCGGATTCCGGCGGGGAGATCGCTCCGACGATCCCCGCCACTGCCGACCCGGTGTCTCGGGAGCGGGTAGGTGCACGGTGGGCTGCCACGGTGGCCCTGGCCGCAGAGCTCGGGGTGGCGGGCGTCGCTGATGATCCGCACGATCTGATCTTCACGCGGCGTCCCGTCGTCACCACCTGGCCGCTGGCCGGACGTCTGCACGTGCTGCGTTCCGACAGCGAGGTTTTCGTGCTGTCCGAGGCAGGAGCCCAGGCGTGGCGCTCGGTGGTGTTCCGGCAGTCGATCCGGGATGTCATGGCGCGCGCTCCGCGCGATATCGGGGCGGAGCTGGCGGAGTTCGTCCGGCTGGGGTTCGTCGGGTTGCAGTGGCGGGGCGGCGAGGTGCTCGAACCGGCCCTGGCCATGTGCAAACCGGTGGAGGCGTATACGCCGGTGGCCGTGGTGGCGACGCCCGCGCTGGGACTTACCGGTGCGGCGCGCGGGGAGGGAATCGCGACGCTGTCGGCATTGCCCGCCCGGCGGTTCATCGGGGCCGGTCTGAATCTGGTGTGGTCCAACGTGGTGCTCGAGAACGCCCGCGAGGATCTGGTGGGCGCGGTCAAGGACGCGCAGGGCGAGGTTGCCGATGTCGCCGCGCACCGGCTCATCGCCATGAGTGTGCGAGTGCTGTTGAGCGCGTTCGGCATTCATCCGCTGCCCGCCGATGTGGATCCGGTCGGCACGGTCGCCGGTTTGCTGCCCGCGCACGCCCCCGAGCGGGACACGCTGATCGCGGAACTGGAATCTGCTGCGCGCGTGCGGTTCTCGCGCACCCTGCGAAACGGCGGCGACGCGTTGAACGATCTTGCCCGTGTCGACGCCGTCGTCGCCACGGTGCGGCGCCTGGCCGCGGATACCGGTGCGGGCCGGGACTTCCCGGCCTCTTTCGATTCCCGCGAGCAGTGGCAGCGCACCCTCACCCTCGGCTACGACTGGCTGCGGCTGGCCGGGTATCTCGACGCCGACCTGCCCCTGGACGAGGCCCGCGACCTGCTGGCCAGCGGCGGCCAGCAGCCCCACCTGCGAGAGAGCGAGCAGTCATGACCACCGAAGCCACTGTCGCCGAGCGCGTCCGGCACATCATCGCCACCATGGCCCCGCGGCCCGCCGAATTCGACGGTGCCGCCGACGCGCGGGAACGGACCGACCAGCTGCGCCTGATCGAGGACCTCGGCTTCGACTCGCTGCGGCTGATGGAATTGACCGTGGTGCTCGAACAGAGCTTCGCGCTGCCGCGCTACCGGCCCGAACAGCTGATGGGGGTGCTGCGGGTCGGCCAGGTCGTCGATCTGGTCACCCGCACCTTGGAGGTGAGCGCATGAGCGAACGGAACACCGTCCTGCTCACCGGCGCGAGCGGACTGGTCGGATCGGAAGTCGCCGCCCGGCTCAGCGCCGCCGGCCGCCCGGTAGCCGCCGTGCTGCACAGCAATTCGGATATCCGCCGCAATGACGGCAGCGGGTACGAGCCGGACCTGCGGATCACCGGTGACGTCCGGCGGCCGCTCTTCGGGCTGGACCCCGCGACGGCCGCCGATCTCGCCGGCCGGGTGGGCATCATCGTGCACTGCGCCGCCACCACCGCCTTCGACGCCACCGCCGAGACCTATGACGAGCTCAATGTGCGCGGCGCGGAGCACGCGGTCGCAGTGGCCCTCGCGTGGGACGTACCGCTGCTGCACGTGAGCACCGCCTACGTGTGCGGCCTGCGGCACGGGGTCATCCGCGAGGACGAACTGGATGCGGGCCAATCCTTCGGAAACGGCTACGAGCAGAGCAAATTGCGGGCCGAACAGGTGATCCGGGCGGCCGGGGAACGCGGTCTGCGGTGGGCGGTGGTGCGTCCGGGCATCGTCACCGGCGCGCTGGGCGACGGCGTGATCCGCGAGTACAAGAACCTCTACACCGTGGTGAAACTCATGGTCGAGGGCAAGCTGCGCACCCTGCCGGGCCGTTACGACGCCACGCTCGCCCTCGCCCCGGTCGACCACGTCGCCGATGTGATCGCCGCAGCGGTCACCGATTTCGACAGTGTCGCCGGATCCACCCTGCACGCGGTGGGCCGGGACACGCTGTCACTGCGCGAGGTCTCCGACGTGCTGGCCGAGTACCCGTCCTTCGAGGTCGCGACCTTCGTGCCGGAATCCTCCTTCCGCGCCGAGGATCTCGACCCCATCGAGCGCGAGTACTACCTGCGCATCGGCGCGCTCTACACCAGCTACTTCCAGCGCCGGCTGTCCTTCGACACCAGCAACGCGGACCGCCTGCTGGACCGGCTCCCACCGCGGACCGGGAAGGACTACCTGCGGGCGCTGCTGGACCACTGCCTGGAGTCCGGCTACCTGGGCGCGCCGCTGCCATCCATCGCGGAAACCCTGGCGCGCACCGGAATCGGCGCATCGGCACCGGGAGCGGGGGTCCGGTCGTGACGGACGACGCCCTGCGCACCCTGCTCGCCGACGCGACTCCGTCGAAGGAGAAGGTCGACGCCTACCTCACCGACACCTATGTGCTCGAGACCGTCGAGCAGGCACAGCGGCTCGGTATCGACGCCGCCGCCTTCGCCCGCGAGCACTCGCTGCTGCTGCTGAAACCGGACGCCATCGTGGCCCGGGCTGTCGAACCGACCCTGACGTGGCTGGCGGACAACGACTTCCAGGTGGTGGACGCCCGCCGCGTGGTGGTGGACCGGCATGTGGCCCGCGCCCTGTGGTACTTCGCGTGGAACATCGCCTCTCCGGAACGGCGGCGGCTGGCCGACCTGCTGGTGGGGATCTCAGACGTCCTGGTGCTCGTGGTCCGCGGCCCGGTCGCCGACCTGCCGACACCGGTGCGCCTGACCGCCGCCAAGGGCGCGACCGACCCCCGCAAACGGCAGCCCGGTGAACTGCGCTACCTGCTCGGCCGGCACAACTACCTGCTCAATCTCGTGCATTCCCCCGACGATCCCGCCGACGTGCTGCGCGAACTCGCCATCTACTTCGACGAGACCACCCGGGCCCAGGTGTTCGCCCACGCGCTCGAGGCGCGCGACCGCACCGACGCGGCCGCCGCGCTGGCCCGCGACCTCTACGACCGGGCCCCCGCCCGCAGCTTCGAGCGCTCCGACGCCATCGCCCGGCTGTGCACCGAACTGGGTTCCGCCGCAATGAAATCCCTGGACGATCGGATCTCCGCGGCCGAACCCGGCTCCGCGGCCGCCCAGGCCGCGCTGCTGGAGGTGGCGTGGTTCAGCGGCCGCGAGCTCGACCCCTGGTCGCTCATCGTGCTGGGTTCCTACGTCCTACCCATGCGCGCCGGGACCGGGTCGCAGACCCTGCGCCCGGTCAGCGCGACCGATTGGCTGGAGGCCAGACCATGACGACGACACAGCCACCCAGAACCGCGCACCCGCTCACCCGGGCCGCCGCCGTGCGCGCCACCCACCTGCGCACCATCCCGCGCGCGCTCGCGCACCGGCACGCGGTCGCCGAGGTCTTCGTGACCTCGCTGGAGGCCGAGACCTCCGGCGTCTTCGTGGCCGGCGCCCAATTGCCGCGCATGCACGGCCATTACGGCGATCACGCCGGCGCGCTGGGCCTGCACCACGACCTGATCGCGGTCATGGAGGCCGCCCGGCAGGCCTCCATCGCCGTGACCCACGAGTTCTTCGATGTGCCCACCGACCGCGCCTTCCTGGTGCGCACCTTCAACGGCACCGGCATCGACGGCGCGATCTGGGAGATCGGTTCCGCGCCCGCCGATCTCGAACTGCGGGTGCGGGCGCTGCGCGAACACCATCGGGGTGAGCGGCTGGAGGGCCTGGACCTGGTCCTCGACATCAGCTGCCGGGGAGTTCCGATGGGTTCCGTCGACGGCTCCTTCTCCTGGGTGGATCCGCGGCAGTGGGCCGCCATCCGTGCGGGTTACCGGAAACACCTGGGCCTGGGGCCCTTCGAGATTCCCGCCTCGCCGGGCGCGCGGGCCGCCGCGGCGCTGGTCGGCCGGGAGAATCCCCGCAATGTGGTGATCGGGCCGCCGGAGTCCACCCCGGGCCGGTCCCGCGCCGCGCTGGTCGCGGACACCACCCATCCGATCCTGTTCGACCATCAGCTCGACCACGTGCCCGGCAACCTGCTCATCGAGGCCTGCCGGCAGGTCGCCCTCACCACTGTGGGCCCGCACCGCCGATTGATCAGCGTGACAAGCGCTTTCGACCAGTTCGTGGAACTCGACCTGCCCGCCGTGTGCGTGGCCGAGCGCACCGACTCCGGGGTGGACGCCACCGTCGTGCACTGTGAGATCCGCCAGGCCGGCGCCGTGGCGGCCCGGATCGACCTCGAATTCGCGGGGGACCTGGCACTGGCGGAGGACGGCGACTGATGGACACCGATCTGCTGACCGGCACCCGCGCGGTCCGCAAACGCCTCGACCTGCAGCGCCCCGTCGACGACCGCGACCTGCGGGAGTGCCTGGAGATCGCGGTGCACGCGCCCAGCGGCTCGAACCGGCAGCCGTGGCGGTTCGTGGTGGTGCGCGACCCCGGACTCAAATCCCGGATCGGCGAGTACTACCGGAAGGGGTTCGCCGCCAACCTCTCCGGCCGCACACCCCGGCCGGATCAGCTGGCCGATCTGGCCTCGGGGCAGCACCTGGCCGACCACCTGGGCGAGGTGCCCGCGCTGATCGTGGTGTGCACGCTGGGCCGCCCGCCCGCCGAACCCTCGGCGCTGCGGCTGGCCAGCTTCTACGGGTCGATCTATCCGGCGGTCTGGAATCTCCAGCTGGCCTTGCGCGCACGCGGACTCGGATCGACGCTGACCACAGCGCATCTGGCCTACGAGCGTGAAGTCGCCGAGCTGCTGGGCATTCCGTTCGAGGAGGTCACCCAGGTGGCCATGCTGCCGGTCGCGCACCTGCTGCCGGGCGGCGGCAAACCCGTGCGCCGCACACCCGCCGCGGAACTGACCGGCTGGGACGGCTGGCCGACGCCGGGGGAGGTGGCGGCGCCGTGACCGATCTCGCCGAAATCCCTTCCCGCACCGGCCTTCTCACCTCGGCGGGCCGGATCGCACGGTTCACCAAGGTGATGTACAAGCCGCACTATCTGCTGTACGGCATCCTCTGGGTGCTGGCCCTCGAAGGGACGGCGGCACTGCTGACGCAGCCGGGCGTCGCCTGGCATCCGACCGGCGCGACCGCCGCCCGTATCGGCATCGTCGCGATCGTGCTGCTGTACCTGCGCATGGTCGACGAGCAGAAGGACCTCGAGTACGACCGGGTGCACAATCCGGACCGGCCGCTGGTCACCGGAGCGGTGAGTGCGCTCGAATTGCGCAGTGCCATGGGGGTGATCGCGGTGGTTTCCATCTTGGGCAGCCTCGCGTTGTCGGTGCGCTCGGCGGTGGCCATCGCGGCAGTGCTCGCGTACGGCCTGATTCTCTGGGCGCTGGAACAGCTTTCGGAGACGGTGCGGACCGATATCATGCTCAACCTCGTGGTCACCTATCCGGTGCAGCTGCTGGTGACCGCGTATGTCGTGCTGTCGGCCATCGACACCGGCGAGGCGGCGCCTCACGGCCGGGTCGCGGTGGTGGCCGTCGTGTTCGCCGGAGCCTTCCTGCAATTCGAGTTCGCCCGCAAGACCTCGCGCAGCGTGCGGCCGGGGGAGATGTACTACTCGAACGCGCTCGGTGCACTCGGTAGCGCCGGGGCGTCGGTACTGTGCGCACTGGCGGCGGCGGTGGGTGAGATCGCCGTCGCAAAGCCGTGGGAGTGGCACGGCGTGGCCGCAGTCGTCGGCTGGATTCCCTTGGCACTCACGCTGATCCCGGCGATCGGGGCATGGCGGTTCGTGCGGTCGCGGGACGACGAGTACCCGGTGCTGCCCGCGGTCCTGTTCATCCTCACCCTGTACCTGACGCTGATCGCGCAGGCGGCGGTGGCCACCCGCGGCTGACCGATCAGCGATAGGACAAACGCCGGAAGGACACGGCGGCGCAGGCTAATCCGACCACCGCGATGGCCAGGCACCACAGCACCGCCGCCGGCGCCCGATCGGCGGCGGTGCCGTCCAGCAGCGCGCGCACGGTGTCGACCACCGGGGTCGCGGGCTGCCGGTCGGCGATACCGCGCAGCCAGCCCGGCATGGTGCGGGTCGGCACGAACGCGCTGCTGACATACGGAATGAACGTGATCGCGTAGGTGAGCCCGCCCGCCGCCTCGGGATTGCTCGCCGCCATGCCCAGCGCCACCGCGACGGCCGTGATCGCGATCACGAACAGCGCGATCAGCGCGGCCGCGCCCAGCCAGCCCAGCGGCCCCGAACCCGGCCGATAACCCAGTGCCACCGCGACACCCACCGCGATGGCGATGGCCGCCATGGTGCGCACGAGGCCCTCGCTCAGATGCCCCGCCGACAGTGCCTGCCGGAACATCGGCAGCGTCCGGAAGCGGTCCATACTGCCCCGCGTCATATCGGTGCACACGCTGGTCGCGGTGATCGACGCGCCGAAACCCGTGCACAGCAGCATGATTCCCGGCACCACATAGTTCAGGTACGACCCGCCGACCTCGATCGCGCCGCCGAACACGTAGGTGAACAGCAGCATCATCAGAATCGGCATGGTCAGCGAGATGACCAGCGTGTCCGTGCTGCGCAGGGTCCGGCGGGCGCAGCGCCGGAACATGACCAGGGTGTCGGGGACGAAATGGCGTACCGCCGTGAGCATGGGAGCGGTCACCGGGCGGCGGCCTCGATGAGATCCGCGGTGTGCCCGGCCACCCCGGTGGTCCGCAGCGTCGCCGCGAAGCCCTCGACCCGCTGCCGGGTCCGGGCGTTCAGCAGCGGCGCCAGCGCGCCCGCCAGGCGGTCGGCGGTCATGGCGGTGAACGGAAGATGTGCGCCCACACCGAGTTTCTCCACCTGCCCGCCCCACATGGGCTGCTCGAACGACACCGAGCACACCACCGTGGGCAGTCCGGCCCGCAGGCTCTCGAACAGGGTGCCGATGCCGCCGTGGTGCACGGCGGCCGCGCAGTGGGGGAAGATCAGGTCGTAGGCGAAATTGCCGACCAGCTTGATCCGGTCGCCCGTCACGGTGTTCGCGACATCCAGGTCGCTCCACCCCGCGTGCACCAGGGCGCGCACCCCGAGCCGGGTGGACACCTGTTCCACCATGGCGAACACGGCCGCGGCATCGCGAATCGGCATGCTGCCGAAGCCGAAGAACACCGGCGGCTCGCCCGCCTCCACCCAGGACAGAATGTCGTCGTGGCTGCCCGACAGTTCGCCGACCGCCGCGCGGGTGGCGTGATCCAGGGTCAGGAAGCCGGTGAAGGGGCGGCGGTCGTCCCATTGCTCCGGCAGGTTCGGCACCAGGGCAGGATCGTAGATCTGGATCTCGGGCACCCGCGCCCGCGCCAGCGCCGCGGCCGGGCTGGTGTACGACTTCGGCAGCCCCAGCATGCCGCGCAGCTCGTTGAGGTAGCGCAGGAACACCACGCGGCGCAGGTTCTCGGCCAGCAGCCAGGTGGCCCGATTGACCGGGGCGGGCGGATTCCAGTGTGCGGGAAGCAGACCGGGGAACGGGTAGGCGCTGTTCATCCGTGCCGGGTAGTAGTGCAGGCTGACCAGCGGCACGCCCATGGCCTCCGCGATCGAGGACGCCCGATCCTCGGTGACGGTGCTGGCCACGATCAGATCGGCCTTCGCGCACACGTCGATGACCTCGCGGTTCATCCGCTCGCCGTACTCGGCCATCTGCTTGCCGACCAGCTGCATCAGCCGCAGCGTGTTGCCCGCGGCCAGCGCCCGCTGGCCCTCGTCGGAGCTGTAGAGCCGCTGCACGTCCGGTCCGCAGGCCTGCGCGGGAAGGCCTGCGGCGGTGACGAATTCGACCAGATTCGGCGGCGCGCCGATGAGCACCTCATGGCCGCGGCGCTGCAATTCGACGCCCAGGCCCACGATCGGGTGCACATCGCCCCGGGTTCCGGTCAGCGGTATCGCGATGCGCATGCGGCCTCTCTCGGCGTGGGGACGGGATCCCTTGACCCTGGGGTGCTCTGCGGGCCGGCGTCCAGACCTAGGAAATGTGGGCATTTCACTGAGGGGCGGCGCTGCGTAGGGTTGCGCTGATGCACATCGCCATGTTCGTGGACTACCACCCGGCCTCGCTCGGCGGGGTGCAGACCGCCGTCACCGGGCTGCGCCGCGGACTCGAACGCGCCGGGCACCGGGTCACCGTGTTCACCGTGCCCGATCCGGCGGCCGCGCCCGACCCGGATGTCGTTGCGCTGCAACCGCTGCCGGTTCCGGCCGTGAACGGATTCGCGGTCGTCGCACCGACCCGGCGCAATGCCGCGCTCATCGACGCCGAATTCGCCGCTCGTGGACCGATCGATATCGTGCATACCCAGAGCACCTACGGCGTCGCCATCGCGGGCATGAAAGCCGCACGGCGGCACCGGATTCCGCTCGTGCACACCGCGCAGAGCCGCGACGACGCCTTCATCGAGCACACCTCGCCCGCGCCCTACGCCACCGCGCTGGCGCTGCGCGGGTTGCACGGCCGCTATGTGCCGCACGACCATCACATGCCGCACCGGGCCGGGGAATCGGCCGCCGCCCGGCACGCCTGGTGGACGATCAGCGGACAGGCCCAGGCCGCCGACCAGGTGATCGCGCCGACCCGGTACTTCGCCGACCTGCTGCTCGCGCACGGTCTCACCCGCCCGATCACCGTGGTGTCCAACGGCGTCGACGACGCGCTGCTCGACGCGCGCACCGCCGTGACGCGCCCCGCGGACGGGCCGCTGCGGCTGGTGTGGTGCGGGCGGCTGTCGGGGGAGAAGCGGCTGCTGGAAGCCATCGAGGCGGTGCGGCGCGCCGACAACTGCGTGCTCGACATCTACGGCGAGGGCGACCTGCACGGCGCGGCCGTCGGACGCATCGTGGAACGGCGGCTCGGCGAGCGAATCCGGTTGCACGGCAGGGTGAGCCAGGCGGCCTGCCTCGACGCCATGGCCGCGGCGGACGCACTGCTGTTCCCCTCCAATGGATTCGACACTCAGGGCATGGTGCTGCTCGAGGCCACCGCCGTCGGACTACCGGTGGTGTACTGCGATCCCGATCTCGCCGAATCAGTGCCCGCGGGCATCCGGTCGGCGGATCCGTCGGTCGAGGCGCTGAGCGAGACCCTCGCCAAGCTGGCGGCGGACCGCTCGGTGCTCGCCGCACTGCGGGCGCAACTGGCCGGACAGGCCGACACCGTGCGCCAATCACACCAGATCGCACGGGTATTGGAGGTCTACCGGGACGCCGGTGCCGGGTTGGCCGCCGCGCCGCCGCCCGTCATGCCGCGGAGCCTGGCGGACATCCCCACCGCCCCGGGCAGCGTGCCGGTGCTCGGGCACAGTCTGCGCGCGCTCACCGACGCACCCGGCTTCGTGACCTCGCTGCCCGCGCTCGGGCCGATCGTGCGCGTGCACTTCGGCCGCCAGACGGGCTACGTGCTCACCACCCCGGACCTGCTGCGCGAGGTCAATCTCAGCGACGCCGAATTCGAGCGGGAGGACCTGCGCGAGGCCATCGACGATATCGCCGGCGGGGCGGTCAATGTGCTGCGCGGGCCCGAACACCGGTTGCGCCGCCGGATGATCTCGCCCGCGCTGCGGCAGAGCCGACTGGCCGAATATGCCGAAGCCGCAGCCGATATCGCCAATGCCTGGGCCGCCGCACTGCCGGTCGGTCAGCGGGTGAATCTCATGGACGAGGCGCACGGACTGGTGCTCGATACCGTGTCGGCGACCCTGTTCACGGCCGACTTCGGTGACAGTGCGCGCCGCGAGATCCGCGACAGTGTGCCGTGGCTGCTCAGTCAGGTCATCGTGCGCACCGCACTGCCGCCGCAGCTGCGCAGGCTGCGGGTCATCGCGAACTACCGGTGGCGCAGCAAGTCCCGGCACCTGCGCGCCGCCGTGGGGGCGGTGGTGAGCGAATACCGCAGGCGCGACGAGGATTTCAACGATGTGGTGTCGGCGCTCATCCGGCACACCGACAGCGAGACCGGGGCGCGCCTGTCCGACGACCACATCATCGACGAAGCCATCCTCATGCTCGCCGGCGGCGTCGGATCCATGGCGTCGCTGACCGGGTGGCTGTGGCACGAGGTCAGCCTGCGACCGGCCATCGCCGAACGCCTGTACGCGGAACTGGACGCCGTGGTCGGCACCGGTGACGTGCGGCCCGAACACCTGGCCGCCATGCCGTACCTGAAACAGGTCGTCTCCGAGACCATTCGATTCTGGGGACCCTGGATCAGCGCCGCCAACGCCAGCGCCGACCTGACCGTCGGGGACGTCACCATTCCGGCGGGGGCCGCGATCATGTTCAGCCCCTACATGGTTCAGCACGACCCGCGCTGGTTCACCCACCCCGAATCCTTCGATCCGGAACGCTGGTCCGCCGAGAACGCCGCCGACACCGCCAAGAAGGCGATGATCTCCTTCGGCGTCGGCCGCCGTCGCTGCCTCGGCGACCACTTCGCCATGCTCGAAATCGCGCTGGCCTCGGCGGCGCTGCTGTCCCGCTGGCGGATCACCCCGGTGCCGGGACACCGGGTGCGGGCCTCGAACCGGGATTTCGTGCTCTCTCCGTCGGCGCTGCCGGTCACCCTGCGGGCCCGCTGACCCCGGCGGGTACTACAGCAGCACCGGCAGTTCGTGCAGCCCGTGCATGAGGGTGCTCGGATGCCAGGCGAGCGCCTCGGCGGCCGGTGACAGGCGCAGGTCCGGGAACCGGGACAGCAATGCGGCGAAGGCGACCCGCGCTTCCAGGCGGGCCAGCGGGGCGCCGACACAGAAGTGGATACCGTGGCCGAAGGCCAGATGGCCGGTGGTGTCGCGGGCGGGATCCAGGGCGTCGGGGGCCGGATAGCGGTCGGCGTCGCGGTTGGCGGCGGCCAAGGCGACGAAGACGAATTCGCCCTCGGGGATGTCCGTGCCCGCGATGGTGACCGGTTCGGCCGTGTGCCGGATGGTGCTCATGTTCACCGGGCCGTCGAAGCGCAGGAATTCCTCCACCGCAGCGGGAATCGCCTCGGGGTCGGCGCGCAGGGCCCGCAGCTGCGCCGGATTGCGGAGCAGGGCGAGAGTGCCGTTGGCGATCAGATTGACGGTGGTGTCGTGCCCGGCGACCAGCAGCAGGAAGGCCATGCCGACCTGCTCGGACTCGGTGAGGGCATCGCCGTCGTCGGCGGGAACGGCCAGCGCGGACAGCAGATCGGCGGCGGGTTCCACCGCCTTCGCCCGCACCAGCTGGGTGAGGTAGGCCGCCATGGCCTCGGAGGCGCGGGCCCGGTCCTCGTCCAGGCCCGCGACCGCGACCAGCGCCCGGGTCCACTCCTGGAAGTCCGCACGATCGCCGAGCGGCACACCGAGCAGCTCGCAGATCACCGTGATCGGCAGCGGCTCGGCGAATTCGCGCAGCAGGTCCACTTCGGAGCGGCCCTCCAGGGCATCCAGCAGCGAGCCGGTGATCTCCTCGATGCGCGGGCCCAGCGCGGCCACCCGGCGCGGGGTGAAAGCCCGGGTCACCAGTTTCCGCAGCCGGGTGTGGCCGGGCGGATCGGTGTTGAGCATGTGGGATAGCAACGCCAGCATATTCGGATCCGACTGCGGCACACCGCGTTTGCTGCTGAGCAGTGCGTCGCTGACCGCGGCCGCCTTCTGCAGGCGCGGATCGGAGAGTGCGGCGCGGCCCGCGGCGTAGTCGAGGATGACCCAGCGGATCACTCCGTCGGGGAACCGGACTCGCCGCACCGGCCCGTGCTCGCGCCAGCGCCGGTAGTGGGCGTGCGGATCGGCGAAGAACTCCGGGCTGATGGATTCGATCCGGTCCGGGGCTTCGATATCGGCCATACCGCGACCCTAGTCGATGGAATCGATTGCGGCGAACGACAATTCGTCGAAATGTAAAAAATTCTGTACATGAAGTCGTGTTTTCTTTACACTGGGTGCATGCCCTACGAGGAGAAGCGAACCTGGATCCTGGGTGTCGCGGCCGTGGTCTCGTACGTGATCTATCTGATCGTCGTGCTGGCGCGTGCGCGGCACATCGCGGTGGTGGACGTGGCCTATGTCGAGCCACTGCTGTGGACGGTCGGCGGGTCCATCGTGGTCTCGATCGTGGCCAGTATCGCCGTGGCCATCGGGTCACGAGATCGGGACCGCCGGGATCAGCGCGACCGTGAAATCGACATGCGTGGAACGCAGGCCGGCAATGCCTTCGTCGTGCTCGGCGCGGTCACCGCGCTGGTACTGGCCATGGCCAACGGCGACCGATTCTGGATCGCGAATGCGATCTACCTGGGCTTCACGCTCTCCGCGGTGGTGGGCGCGGTCGCCAAGCTCGTCGCCTACCGGCGGGGGACCTGGCCATGGTGAAGCCGACCAGGGTCACCAACAACATTCGCGCGCTGCGCTTCTCGCACGGCGAGATGACACAGGCCGAACTGGCGGACCGGCTCGGGGTGACCCGGCAGACCGTCAATGCCATTGAACAGGGCAAGTACTCGCCATCGCTGGAGATGGCGTTCCAGATCGCCCGGGTGTTCCGTGCACCACTGGACGAGATCTTCGAGTATCCGGAAGAAGACCAGTCATGAAGGCTATTGCGCAGGACGCGTACGGCACCGTCGACATGTTGTTCTATGCCGACATTCCCACGCCCGACACCGGGCAGGACGGCGTGCTCGTCCGCGTGCGCGCCGCGGGTGTGGATCCCAGCGTCTGGCATTTCATGACCGGCGAGCCACGGATCGCCCGGCTGGCGCTCGGGCTGCGCGCGCCCCGGGAACGGGTCCGCGGCTGGGATGTCGCGGGCGTCGTCGAGGCGGTCGGGTCGCAGGTGACCGAATTCCGGCCCGGTGACGAGGTTTTCGGCACCGTCCCCGGCTCCTACGCCGAATTCGCCTGCGCCCCCGCCGTGAAACTCCAGCGTAAACCCGCCAATCTGAGCTTCGAACAAGCCGCGGCCCTGCCGATCTCCGGCATGACCGCGCTCACGGGCCTGCGCGACGCGGGCCGCATCGAGGCCGGCCAGCGCGTGCTGATCATCGGCGCGTCGGGCGGCGTCGGCCACCTCGCGGTCCAGCTCGCCAAGCACTACGGCACCGAGGTCACCGGCGTCTGCTCGGGCGCGTCCACCGCCTTCGTCGCTGACCTCGGCGCCGACCACGTCATCGACTACACCACCGAAACCCTCACCGGCCATTACGATCTCATCCTCGACATGGCCGGGAACCGTCCCCTCCCACTGCTGCGCTCCCTCCTCACCGCCACCGGAACCCTGGTGCTCGGCGGCGGCGAAGGCGGCGGCCGCTGGTTCGGCGGCCTCGGCCGCTCCGTCCGCGCCCAACTCCTCTCACCCTTCACCCGCCACCGCCTGCGCTCCCTCCTGGCCCTCCCCAAACCCGAAACCCTCTGCACCCTGGCCGAACTCGCCACCGCAGGCGCGCTGACTCCCCGCATCGACCGAACCTTCGCCCTCCCCGAAGCCACGGCCGCCATCACCTACCTGGCCGCCGGACACTCCACGGGCAAGTCCGTGATCGTGGTCGGCTGACGCGGAGACGCGCGAACCCCCGCCGCCGCGTGCGGCGAGGGGGTTCACGAAATCGAAGGGCCCGCTGTTACAGCGGCATCGGGCCGGACGAGCCCGACGAGGCCCAGGACCAGCCGGCGTTGATGCGGGCCAGGATCAGGTTGACGATGTCGAGGACGGTTGAACCCATCGGTGTTTCCTCAGTGCTCGGGGTGGGTTGACGGTGCGGAGCGTGGTCGAGGGATTCTGGGAGCGATATGGGTTGGCGCAAAGGTGAATTAGCACTGGAGCTGGGTGCCGAAGATGTCGTTGCCGAGTCGGTGGGCGGCAGGCAGATCGAGGATCGTGCCGTCGAGGTGGGGATGGGCCTCGGACCAGCGTTCGGCGGACTCGCGGTCGGTGAAGAAGTTGAGGTCGTTGCAGCAGGAGTCTGCGGAGGGGCCCTCGCCTGCTCGGGCGCCGAGGAAGACGACCGTGGTGGTCGGGTGAGCGGTGAGTTCGCCTGCGTGGATGGTTATTTCGATGGGGTCGGCGGTCGTCGGGTCCGCCGAAGTGATGACGGTATCGGTGCCGAGCATCGCGGGCATACCGAGTGCGTCGACCGCGCACATTGCGTAAACCGTTGCGCCGTTGATGATTCGAACGCGGTGTGGGGTCGGCGAGGTCGAGAACGGATAGGCCGAGGCGATAGCGCCGGCGGCATCGAGACGGATCACGTCCGCTTCATGTAGGCGAGCCAGGACCGATGCGGCGGAGGCGTCGAATCGCGCGGCGATGTGGGCCAGCTCCGTTGCACTCGGTGGTCGGCCCGTGGCGGCGAAGCCGCGCAGAACGGCCTGGTGGATAGCCTTTTCGGCGGGGTCCGCCGGTTGTGCGGTGCTGCGCCAGGTCGTGAGTCCGGACGCGGGGGCGCCCCCGGTCTCCGAGGGTGCGCAGCAGTCGCCGGTAGCCCGGGAGTCCTCCGGCGTATCGATCGACTCGAGTTGCAGGGCAGCGCGGAGAGCGCCGACTGTCGGGGCACCGTCCATGCCACCGGATTCGGACCGGTACAGGCGGCACGAGACACTCGGGACCTGGCCCGGCACAGCGAACGGGTCGACGCCATCGACCAGCAGCGTGGGCGACCCGGCCATGCCCGCCACGGCCGCTTCGTCCGGGTCGTCGATGACCCGGTGACTGATCTCGAGCACGATCCGACGGTCCGCAGTCGCCCGCCGGAGGCGATCCTCCAGCAGTGCCACGCTCGGGCAGTCCGGAACCTGCAGTATCTCGAGCTTCACGACCGATCTCCCTTCTCGTGCAAGGTCTCCAGCAATGAGCAGCAGCGGTCCTCGCGCGGGCGCTCACAGGTCGCCACCAGCTCGGCCAGCGATTGCCGCATGCGTTGCAGGTCGGCGATGCGCTCGGCGAGCAGGGTCATCCTCGACTCGGCCAGCTCCCGCGCCGTATCGCAGTCCTCGGGGCCGCCCGCGGCGAGCTGCAGCAGCACCTCGACCTCGTCCAGGCTGAACCCGTGATCCTGCGCCCGCTTGACGAACCGGACCGTCGCCACCGCGTCTGCGGGATACGCGCGGTACCCGCCCGCCGAACGCGGCGGTTCCGCCAGCAGACCTCGCCGCTCGTAATACCGCAGGGTCTGCACGTTCACGCCCGCGCGGGCGGCCACCTCGCTGCTGCGCATACCGCCATTCTCAACCCTGTACCCGGGTACAGAGTCAAGAGTGGGGCGTGGGCCGCGGCTGCCGGATCGGTGTGGAGCGGGCGGCGGCCGGGCTGGAGCGAATTCGCTACGCCGAGGCGGGAACCAAGGACGTCGCGAAGGCGAGGAGGTCGCGGGTCAGGCGTTCCGGGTGGGTCAGGTAGAGGCCGTGCGGGGCGTTTTCGTAGATGACGAGCTCGCTGTCCGGGACGAGGGCGGCTTGGCGGCGGCCGCCGAAATCGAGTGAGATCGAGGCGTCGGAGTCGCCGTGGATGATCAGTGTCGGGACGGTGATGGTGCGCATCTCGGCGCGGAAGTCCGTTTCGACCACCGTGCGGTTGCATTCGATGGTCGCCCACATCGATGTTCCCGCAATGGATTGCAGGACGCGGTCGCGGGCGATCGCGGAGACCTCGCAGCCGGGGAGGCCGGCACCGATGTAGGGGTCGGCATTGTCGGTGAGCCAGCGGTCCTGATGGTGGTGCCAGGAGTCGCGGAGGGCATCGGCGGCCGCGCGCGGGGCGCCGTCCGGGTTGTCGTCGGTGGCCAGCAGGAACGGCAGCGCGGCCGCGACCAGCGCGATGCGATCCACCCGGGCGCTGCCGTGGCGGGTCAGATAGCGGACGATCTCGCCGCCGCCCATGGAATGGCCGACCAGCAGGAGATCACGCAGGTCCAGGTGGTCGATCAGGTCGGCGACATCATCGGCGAGGGTGTCGTAGTCGTAGCCGTGCCCCGGGTCATCGGAGCGGCCGTGGCCGCGGCGGTCCAGGGCGATGGTGCGGAAGCCGCGCTCGGCCAGATCGGCCATCACACCCCGCGGTTCGGTGCTGTCCATCCCGGCCGCCGCCAGGAACAGCACCGGGCGGCCGGTGCCCCAATCGCGGTAGAACAGCGAGGTGCCGGTGCGGGTTTCGACGAAAGGCATTGTGGTGTCTCCTCATTCGATGGTCGGACGGGGTCCGTTCGGAACGAGGAGGACCGTATGTCGGCTTCACTGACATCTAGTGTCAGTGGATTCGGGCAGAATTTCCGACATGCGCGCCAGCCGTCTCATGTCGATCCTGTTGCTGTTGCAGACACGCGACCGGGTCACCGCCCAGGAGATCGCCAGCCAGCTGGAAGTCTCGATCCGTACCGTCTACCGCGACATGGAATCCCTCTCCGCCGCCGGCATCCCCGTCTACGGCGATCCGGGCCACGACGGCGGCTACCGCCTCCTCGACGGCTTCCGCGCGAAGCTCGAGCTGCTGACCACCGACGAGGCCGGATCCCTGTTCTTCGCCGGACTCCCCAGCGCCGCAGCCGATCTCGGACTCGGTGCCATCGTCACCGCCGCCAACCTCAAGGTCATGTCCGCCCTGCCCCCGGAACTGCGCGATCGGGCGGGCCGCGTCGCCGAACGCTTCCACCTCGACGCCCCCGGCTGGTACAGCGAAGCCGAGCCGACGCCCCACCTCACCACTGTCGCCGACGCCGTCTGGAACGAACGCACCCTGCGCTTCACCTACATCCGCTGGGCCACACCACATCTGGTCACCCGCACCACCGAGCCGCTCGGGCTGGTGCTCAAATCCGGCAACTGGTACCTGGTGGGCCACACCGCCACCGACCTACGCACCTACCGCATCTCCCGGATCATGGAACTCGAGGTCCTCGCCGACCCCGTATCCCGTCCACCCGACTTCGACCTCGTCGCCTACTGGACCACCTACCTGGAATCCTTCGACCAACGCCGCCACCACCATTCGGCCCTGATCCGCGTCACCGCCGAAACCTTCGACCGCCTACCGGAACTCCTCGACCCCGCCACCGCGCAGGCCGCCCGCGACTCGGCCACCGACCCCACCTCCACCGGCCACCGCGACATCCGCCTCCCCATCGAATCCATCGACCGCGCCATCCCCGACCTGCTCCGCCTCGGCGCCGGCGCGGAAGTCCTCGCCCCCGAAGACCTCCGCCACCGCATCGCCACCGAAACCGCCGCCATGGCCCGCCGCTATGTATAGGACGGCCAGTTCGACAACGTCTGGTGCAGCGCTTCGACAATGTGCGGCCAGGAGTCGCCGGGGGAGCGTGAGTGGGCGAAGCCGCCGGCCGACTCGAGCGTGGCGAATCCGTGAAAAGTACTGCGCAGCAGGCGAGCCGCGTCCAGCCCCTCGGATTCCCCCAACCCGTACCCGCGCAACAGCGCCGCCGTCAGCTCGACACTGCGCAGCAGCGCCGGCTCATCCGCCACCTCGGCCGGATCCATCCGAATCTGCGTGGCCGCATAGCGTTCCGGATATTCGAGCACATAGGCCCGATACGCGTCGGCGAACGCCACCAACGCCTCCCGCCCCGAACGGCCGAGAACGGCCGCCCCGATCCGCTCGTTCAGCTCCGCACTGGCCAGCAGCGCCACCCGCACCCGCAGATCCTGCAACCCCCGCACGTGCACATACAAACTCGGATCCTTCACCCCCACCCGCTTTGCCAGGGCCGACAGCGTGAGCTTCTCGAACCCGATCTCATCGACCAGTTCAGCCGCCGCCCCGACCACCCGCTCCGTCGTCAACCCAACCCGCGGAGACATCCGCCCTCCTTCCTACGCCCACTGAGCCGAAACCTAGCATCCATAGGGCCAAGCGAATCATCCCGGGCGAGCTGCCAGCGGCCCTGAGGCGGGGGCTCAACTTCCCGATCGACCTCGAACGCGACGAGCCGCCTGAGGCTGAAAAGCCCTGGGCGGCTCGCTGTTTCACTCTGAGGGGTATTCGGCTGACCTGACGAAGAAGTCAAGAAAAGTCGGCCAAGCGGGACAAGGGGAAGGAGATCGGGAATGGGTCGGAGACCTCGAGGACGCCTGCTTCCTCGAGAATGATCGGGTCACCGTAAACGGCGCCGTTGAGGCGGCGGATCTGGATCCGTGGATGCGGGTCGAAATCGACCAGCCAGTACTGATCGATTCCGGTGCGGGCGTATTCGATCACCTTGCGGCCGCGGTCTTCTCGCTCGCTGCCCGAGCCGCGCGACACGATCTCGATCGCAAGTTGGACGTCATTGCCGGGGTACAGGGAAAGCCCCAGGTCGCGAGCGTTCCTGGCAGCGGCTGCGCTCATGACGGCTACATCGGGTTTCCGGGCGCCCGACGGTGTCGAGATATCCATCGGAGCTTGGACGTAGGAGTTGGTCCCGGAGTCTTCGGCTGCGCGTTCCACGATGCGCGCCAGGACCCGCGCGAGGTAGTCGTGGCGAGTGCTCGGCGGCAATTCGATCAGCCAGCCATCGACGAGTTCGTGTGCGTTGCCGTCATCGGGAAGGCCGTGCAGATCTTCCACGGTGTACGGTCCGTAGCCGTACCCGTCCTCGTCGGCGACACTCACCGGCTCCTGTCCTTTCATCAGGGAACTTCGCCAGTCTAAAGCGAATCCCCGGTCGACCATTGTCGACCGGGGATTCGTTTCATGAGGTGGAGCGGATGTGTCCTAGACGGACTTGTTGAAGGCCTTGGCCTCGCGGCGGCGGCGGTGCAGGATCGGCTCGGTGTAGCCGTTGGGCTGCTTGGTGCCCTCGAGGACCAGTTCCTTCGCGGCCTGGAAGGCGATGGAGGCGTTGAAGTCCGGGGCCATGGGGAAGTACGACGAGTCGCCGGCGTTCTGGCGGTCGACGACGGGGGCCATGCGCTCGAGGGAGGCGATGACATCCGCCTCGGTCACGATGCCGTGGCGCAGCCAGTTGGCCATCAGCTGGCTGGAGATGCGCAGGGTGGCGCGGTCCTCCATGAGGCCGATGTCCTTGATGTCGGGCACCTTCGAGCAGCCGACGCCCTGGTCGATCCAGCGCACCACGTAGCCGAGGATGCCCTGCGAGTTGTTGTCCAGCTCCTGCTGGATCTCCTCGGCGGACCAGTCGGTGTTCGGGGCGAGCGGGATCTCGAGGATCTCGGCGACGGTGGCGCGCGGGCCGCCCTTGGCGATCTCGGCCTGCCGCTTGAACACGTCCACCAGGTGGTAGTGGGTGGCGTGCAGGGTGGCGGCGGTGGGCGAGGGCACCCAGGCGGTGTTGGCGCCGGACTTCGGGTGGCCGACCTTCTGGACCAGCATCTCGGCCATCAGATCGGGCATGGCCCACATGCCCTTACCGATCTGCGCCTTGCCGGGCAGGCCGGTGGCCAGGCCGGTGTCGACGTTCCAGTCCTCGTAGGACTTGATCCACTGCTGGGCCTTCATCTCGGCCTTGCGGACCATCGGCCCGGCCTCCATGGAGGTGTGGATCTCGTCGCCGGTGCGGTCCAGGAAGCCGGTGTTGATGAAGACCACGCGGTCCTTGGCGGCGAAGATGGACGCCTTCAGGTTCACCGTGGTGCGGCGCTCCTCGTCCATGATGCCGACCTTGAGGGTGTTGACCGGCAGGCCCACGACCTCTTCGACGCGGCCGAACAGCTCGTTGGTGAAGGCCACCTCGTCCGGGCCGTGCATCTTCGGCTTCACGATGTAGATCGAGCCGGTGCGGGTGTTCTTCAGCTGGGTCTCGCCGTTGAGGGCGTGCTTGGCGATCAGGACGGTGATCAGGCCGTCCATGATGCCCTCGGGCACCTCGTTGCCGGCGGCGTCGATGATCGCGTCGGAGGTCATCAGGTGACCCACATTGCGCACGAACAGCAGCGAACGGCCGTGCAGCACAAGCTCACTGCCGTCGAGGGCGGTGTACACGCGGTCCGGGTTCATGGTGCGAGTGAAGGTCTTGCCGACCTTCGACACCTGCTCGGCCAGATCGCCCTTCATCAGACCCAGCCAGTTGTGGTAGCAGAGGACCTTGTCCTCGGCGTCCACGGCCGCGACCGAGTCCTCGAAGTCCATGATCGTGGTGACCGCGGACTCCAGCACCACGTCCTTGACGCCCGCGGTGTCGGTCGAACCGATCGGGGAGGCCGGGTCGATCTGGATCTCGATGTGCAGGCCGTTGTGCTTCAGCAGCACCGAGGTCGGGTTGGCCGGGTCGCCCAGGTAACCCACCAGCGCGTCGTTGTCGGCCAGGCCGATCTCGGTGCCGTCCTCGAGGCCGACCACGAGCTCGCCGTCCTCGATCGAGTACTTGGTGGAGCCGACGTGCGAGCCGGTGATCAGCGGCACGGCGTCGTCGAGGAAGTTGCGGGCCCACTCGATGACCTTGTCGCCGCGGACCTTGTTGTAGCCCGAACCCTTCTCCGCGCCATTGGCCTCGGAGATGGCGTCGGTGCCGTACAGGGCGTCGTACAGCGAGCCCCAGCGCGCGTTCGCGGCATTGATGGCGAAGCGAGCGTTCATCACCGGCACGACCAGCTGCGGTCCCGCCTGGGTGGCGATTTCGGCGTCCACGTTCTCGGTACCGATCTGGAAGTCGGCCGGTTCGGGACGGAGATAGCCGATCTCGGTGAGGAACTGCTTGTAGGCAGCCTTGTCGTAGCCTGCGCCCGGGTTCGCGCGGTGCCACTCGTCGATCTTGGCTTGGATGTCGTCGCGTTCCGCCAGCAGTGCGCGGTTGCGGGGAGCGAGGTCATTGATGACGGCCTCGGCACCCGACCAGAACGCGGCGGAATCAACACCGGTGCCGGGAAGGGCCTCGTTCTCCACGAAATCGTGGAGCACCTTGGCAACCTGCAGCCCGCCGACCTGAATCCGCTCTGTCATCTACTGCCTCATTTCGAGAAGCCGGGTGGAAAAAGTACGGGCGTCATATTACTCGCGGTTACCGGGCGGTATTTCACGGCCTCGGGGTTGAGGCCTCGAACGATGGGGGTTGATTGTATCGATCGGTATATTTAATGTACTGGTTGGAACATTTTCCGGCCGCTCCGAGCGAAGGTGCGATTCATGGGAAAACCCTTGTCCGGCAAGGTCTCTGTGGTAACCGGCGGCAGTCGCGGGCTCGGGCGCGAGATGGTGCTGGCGCTCGCGGCGGCCGGATCCGATGTCGTCATCGCCAGCCGCAAGCTCGGGGCATGTGAGGAACTAGCCTCCGAGGTGCGCGCGAAGACCGGGCAGCGGGCGCTGGCGGTGGCCTGCAATGTGGGCGACTGGGAGCAGTGCGAGACGCTCGCCGAGGCCGCCTACGGCGAGTTCGGGACGGTCGACGTACTGGTCAACAACGCCGGGATGTCCCTGCTCTATCCCAGCTTGGACCAGGTTTCCGAGGCCATGTTCGACAAGGTGATCGCCACCAATCTGAAGGGGCCCTTCCGGCTCTCGGCGCTCATCGGCGCGCGCATGGCCGCGGCGGGCGGCGGATCGATCGTGAATATATCTTCCATCGAGGCCGCGCATCCCGAACCGCTGGCGGTGCCCTACGCCGCCGCGAAGGCCGGTCTCGAGGCCCTGACCGTGGGGCTGGCGCACACCTACGGGCCGTCGGTGCGGGTGAACACGATCCGCTGCGGCCCCTTCGACACCGATATCGCCAAGGCGTGGCCGCCGCAGATGCGCGCCGAACTGGCCCGGCACACCGCCCTCGGCCGGATCGGGGTGCCCGCCGACATCGCGGGGGCGGTGCTGTTCCTCGCCTCCGACGCCTCCGCCTACTGCACCGGCGCGACCCTCGCCCTGGACGGTGGATTCCGATGACCGCCGCCGTCCCGGCCCGCCGCCGCGGCCGCCCGCCCGCGTCGGCGAGCGGACCGGGGGAGACCCGGGAGCGGATCGTGCGCGCGGCGCTGGAACTGTTCGCGGAGCAGGGTTTCCACGGCACCGGCGTCGCCGAGATCGGGGAACGGGCCGATGTGCAGCGCGGGGCGCTGTACTACCACATCGGATCCAAGGAGGAGCTGCTGTGGCAGATCCTCGCCGACTACACCCGGCTCATGCTGGCCGAGGCCGAGCAGATCGCGGACGGCCCCGACTATCCGATCACCAAGCTGCGCAAGCTGATCCACAGCCACGTCCGGCTGATCATCGCCAATCGCCTTGCCGTGGCCATCCAGCTGCGCGACGTCACCGCGCTGACCGGCGAACGGGCGCGGGAGCTGCAGGAGCTGCGCGACCGCCTGCAAGCGCTGTGGCAGCAGGTCATCGACGCCGGCCGGGCCACGGGCGTGCTGCGCACCGACGACCACGTGGTCACCAACGGCGTGCTGGGCATGCTCAATTCGGTGACCTTCTGGTACCGGGCGGACGGGCAGCACACCCCCGACGAGATCGCCGACATTCTCTGCACCACCGTCCTGGACGGACTCATCCAACCGCGCAAGAGCACGAAAGGCTGATCATGGCTTGGGATTTCGAGACGGACCCGGAATACCAGAAGAAACTGGACTGGGTCGCGGAGTTCGTCAGGACCGAGGTGGAACCTCTGGACCTGCTCTACCCCAACCCCTACGACCGTCGGAACCCGGAGATCCGGGCGCTGATGAAACCGTTGCAGGAGAAGGTGAAACAGCAGCAGCTGTGGGCCTGCCACCTGGGACCCGAGCTGGGCGGACCGGGCTACGGGCAGCTGAAGCTGGCGCTGCTCAACGAGATGCTGGGCACGTCCCTGTGGGCCCCGCTCGTCTTCGGCTGTCAGGCACCGGATTCCGGCAACGCCGAGATCCTGGCCCACTTCGGCACGCCCGAGCAGAAGGCGAAATACCTGCAGCCCCTGCTCGATGGCGAGATCGGCTCGTGCTACGTCATGACCGAGCCCACCGGCGGTTCGGACCCGACGGCCTTCCGGACCCGCGCGGTGCGCGAGGGCGAGGAGTGGGTCATCAACGGCGAGAAGTGGTTCAACTCCGCGGCCGAGTTCGCCGCCTTCCACATCGTCATGGCGGTGACGGATCCGGACGCGCCGCCGCATCAGCGGCTGTCGATGTTCATCGTGCCCGCTGACGCCCCCGGTCTCGAGATCGTGCGGAACTTCACCGTCCCCGGTTTCAGCGAGCACGAGGCCCACCTGCGTTTCACCGACGTGCGCATTCCGGCGGACGCGCTGCTGGGCGCGGAGGGCCTCGGCTTCGTCGTGGCCCAGACCCGCCTGGGCGGCGGCCGCGTCCACCACGCCATGCGCACGGTCGCGCTGGTGCGCAAGGCCTTCGACATGATGTGCGAGCGGGCCGTGTCGCGGCCGATGGGCAAGGGCGTGCTCGGCGGCAAGCAGCTGACCCAGGAGAAGATCGCCGAATCCTGGATCGAGATGGAGCAGTTCCGGCTGCTGGTGCTGCGCACCGCCTGGCGCATCGACAAGGAACAGGACTACCGCAAGGTCCGCCACGACATCGCCGCGATCAAGGTGGCCATGCCCAAGGTCATGCACGATATCGCCCAGCGTGCCATGCATCTGCACGGGGCCATCGGCGTCAGCACCGATCTGCCGTTCCTCGACATGATGAACTACGCCCAGGTGATGGCGATCGCCGACGGGCCGACGGAGGTGCACAAGATCACCTTGGCGAAGGAGGTCCTGAAGACCTACGCGCCCGCAGATCCGGTCTACCCCAGTGGTTTCCGGCCCGCCCTGCGCGAACAAGCGCGGCAGCTGGTGGCCGACCGGCTCGAGCACGCCGTCGGAAACCTCTAGCCCGCCTGATCGAAAGGCCCACGGACGAGGGCGATCCGGTGCCTCTCGTCCGCGGGCCGATCGGCGATCAGGGCGCCGGCGAGGGTTCGTCGATGGTCTTGATGTAGTCGTCCACGTAGGTGGAGAGGATCTGCTCGACACTGAGCAGGAACTTGGTGGCGTTCGCGGGGGTGGGGCCGCCCGCGTAATCGCCCGCGCCGGCGACGAAGCGCCAGCCTTCGGAGAGCAGCAACTGCTGGGTGCGGCGGTTGGTCGCCACCCGCTGGTCGGCGTGGAAGATGGCGGCGCTGCCGGTGGCCACCACGGCCACCCCGCCGGCGAAGGCGGTGGCGGCGCGGATGAGGGAGCCCTCGAATCCGGCCAGTCCCGTCACCACGGCGCTGGCGACCATCGCGATGAACCGGAGAATCTGCCCCCAGCTGCGGAATCGGCCGGTGAGGCGGCCGGTGTTGGCGATCTCGCGGGCGTAGGTGCTGGTCCAGAAATCGTGGAACGCGGGGCCGACGACATTCCAGTCGATGACCGCTGCCATGGCGTCGGTTTGGGCCTGGGGCGACGAAGATCCTGCCACCCGGTCAGTGTGGCACGCGTGCCGTTGCCGCGCTCAGCGGTTGCGGCGAGTCCGCCTCGCGGCCAACGGCATCGGCGGCGCGGCGCGCGCGGCGCGCGGGCTCAGCCCCGGCGCGGTTCGATCCAGAGCGCTTCGGACAGGGCGCACAGTTCGCCGTCGGCGGTCGAGAGCGCCACGCCGACCGTGTGTTTGCGGCCGTCGCGCGCCACCACCCAGGCGTGCGAGATGTAGTCGGCCCCGGCGTACATCGGGCGCAGCTGTTGTGAGGTCATGGCGGCGGTGAACGCGCCGCTGCCCATTCGCGAGAAGACGAACGCGGCGCGGCCGCCCGGACAGTCGAGCGCCGACCAGACCACCTCGGGCGGGAGCTCCCCGGACTCGTCGGCGAGCCCGGCGTCGGGGGTCCAGGCGGCGGCCATCATCTGCTCGCCGGGCAGCTCCGACGGGAACAGCAGCAGCCCGCGGCCCGGCTCGCAGGCCAGCCCGCAGCCGTAGCAGTCGGTGACCGTCCGGTCGCCCGACAACCCCAGTTCGACAGCGGATTTCGCCGCCGCCCAAGTGGGCGCGGGCAGCGGATCGAGGGTGAGCGCCGCGGGCGCGGCCTCGACCAGCAGGGTGTCGTCGGTGGCGGTGAAGGCGACGCGGCCGTCGCCGGGACGCGAGAGCAGAATCGGGGTGTCGACCGTGACGGCACGCCGGAAGTCGACGCGCACGGTGTCCGCGCCGGAATGGGCGGCCAGCAGGCCCGCGAGGTAGCCGCCGAACGCGATCTCCGGATAGCCGTGGACATGCGTCGGAATGGTGAGCGCCTCGGCCCGAGTCATGCTGACAGTCAACCTCTCCCGGCCGGTCGGCCGATCATCCCTTCGACCATACCCACGGCAGGCCGGGGCGCAGCCGGTGAAATTTCCCACTCGCGGTGAGAGCGATGACGAGGCCGGGCATCGGCCGGAACAGCCGAGGTTCGGGCGGGGATCACCGGGGCCGGCCCACGGTTGCCCGGGCCCGGCCGCGGCGGAGCGGTCGGGCTAGCGGCGCTTGCGCTCGCGGACCAGGTGGGAACGCAAGCGGGAGAAGCCCTTGACCCGCACGCTGCGCAGACGGCGGATGGTCAGTTCATCGTCGCCGTCGAGTTCGGCCGCCGCGCCGTCGTCGACCAGGACAGTGCCGGGGCGGGCCACACCGGTGAGCCGGGCAGCCACATTGACGACCGTGCCGTAGAGGTCGCCGAAGCGGGTCAGGACCGGTCCGTAGGCCAGGCCCACCCGGATCTGGGGCATCTCCGGAATCGTCTGGGCCGCACGGGTGATCGCCGTATTGAGGTCCAGCCCGATGCGGGCGCCGGAGCGGGCGTCCTCGGCGGCGAACATCACCTCGTCGCCGACATTCTTGATCACCCAGCCGCCGTGCGCGGTGATCACCTCGGTGGTCGCGGACTCGAAGGTCTCCAGCAGTTCGGTCAGCTCGTCGGGGTCGAGGTGGCGGGACAGGCGGGTGTAGCCGACCATATCGGCGAAGCCGACCAGCAGGTGGCGGGTGGCTCCGCCGGAGGCGAGCGAGCGGGTGAGCGCCGCGGCCATGTGCCGTTGCCAGGCGTAGTCCTGCAATTCGGCGAGGACCGCGATGGCCTGTTCGGTGGCCTCCCGGCCCGCCTCGGGCCGCCCGGCGCCGGCCGCGATCCGGCCGCCGATCTCACGGGTGATCAGATCCGCCTGCCACTCGGCGAGCCGCGCCATCGCCTGACCCAGCGTGCGGGCGGCGGCGATCTGGTTCTGCTCGTTCGCGATCGAGGCCTGGTCCAGGCTGGTGAAGGCGCGAATCGCGGCGACATCGTTGTCGGTGAACGCCACCTCGTCGTCGCTGGCCGCGGCCGGAAAGCCCAGCGCCACCCAGAGCTTGCGGGCCCGGTCGGCGGGCACACCGGACAGCTCGGCCACCTGCGCGCGGGTGTACCGGCGCGGGCCGCCGAGCAACGACCGTTCGACCACCGCGTCGACCGCCTCGGTCAGGCCACCAGATTCGATCATGCCGCCAGTACAGCACATCGAGTGGCGGAGACAGGGGCGTCCCGCGGCAGCGTCCGATTCCGCCAGTCGAGCGATGAAGACTCCAAAACCGTTGCGGCCGTGGGCGACAGGCAGTACCTCAGCCGCACCTCAGGAGAGGGGCTGGGCGTCGCGCTGCGCGAGCAGGATCGTCATCAGCCCCGATTCCTGCGACTGGGCCGTGATCATGCCCCGCGCGGCCTCCTTCACCGGACCCGACGCGAGCAGCCGATCGGCCGCCTGCGCCATGGCCACGCCACCGCGGTGGTGGCGCAGCATGAGCTGCAGGAACAGGACCTCGGCGGCCTTGCCCCGGGCGGCGGCCAGCGAGTCGAGTTCGGCCTGGGTGGCCATGCCGGGCATGGAGGTGCCGTTCGTACCGGTCATGGCCGGCATCGAATGGTCGTGCGCGGCAGCCGCATCCGCCGTCATCCACGCCATCGGATGGGTGGAGTCGGGCGAGGCGTTGGCCAGGCGCAGCCAGCCGAGCATGGTGCCGATCTCCATGCGCTGGGCATCGGCGATCTGCTGGGCCAGCCGGCGCACCGTGGGATCCACCGCGGAATCCAAGCGCTGCACCATGATCAGCGCCTGCTCGTGATGGGCGGTCATGTCCTGGCTGAAGCCGATCTCGACCCGGCTGAGCACCGGTGGCGCGGAACGGCTCTCGGGAATCAGCAGTGGGCGCAGCAGCATCCCGGCCGCCAGCAGGGCGAGGGCGAGCACCGCCAGCGCCGCCGGCCGCCGGACCCGAGCGCCCGGGCCAGCCGTCACGATCCCACCACGGACTGCTGGTCGGCGGGCGGGGTGTACACGTCGTCGGCGAGCTGCAACACCATGAAGCCGTTGTCATTGCAGGTGGCCCACAACTGGTTGCCGTGCCACTCCGGCGGGGAGAAGCACCAGTCGGTGGACAGGTCACCGAAGGCGACCATGCCGGACCGCGACGAGAGCGCCTTGTTCGGATCGAACTTGCCCTCCAGCACCGCCCGCGCCGCCGACGGGAACTCCATCACCGGCACACCGATGAGTGAGGCCAGGGCGTGCGGGGAGTTCCACAGCTCCAGGTTCCGGCCCTTGCGGGCGGGCGGATTGAAGTACGCGATCTCCTTGGCGTGGAACGGATCCCGCACATCGAACACCCGGATGCCGGATTCCTCCCAGCCGCACGCCAGCGCGGTCGGATTCTCCGGCCGATCGGCGGCGCAGTAGTGGGCGTCGTAGGAGAACACCGAGCCGCCCATGGCCGAGGCCAGCATCGAATCCTGATGCTCGGGCAGGTTGATCTCCAGCTTGATCTTGGCCGCGACCGTCGGGTTGGTCTCGTCGGAGATATCGATGAGCTTCACCCCGCCCGCGCCGCCCTCGTCCACGGTGAACAGGTACGGCTTGCCGTCATAGGTGACCGGAATGCTGTGCTGGGTCGCCCAGCCATCGGTCCAGAACACCCGTCCCAGATGGTTGACCTGCGGGTTCGGATCCCGGCGCTGCACCGCGCTGATGTCCAGCACGGTGAAACCGGCCAGGGCGGACAGGTACATGCGGTTGCCGTCCGGGCTGATCCCGAAGCCGTGCGCCTCGATGCCGGTGAGGCCCTGCCAGATCACGTGCGGATTCGCCGGGTCGGTCAGGTCGACCGCGCTGACGAAACCGGGCGCGATGCCCGAGGCCCAGTAGGTCCGGCCGTCCGGGGAGAACCCGCCCTCGTGGGTCGTGATCGGCAGCGGCATCAGCAGATTCGTGCCCGCACCCGGATTGAGCAGCCTCGGGTGGGCGCAGTCGGAGATGTCGTAGACCGACAGGAACCCGGCGCCCTCGCCGACGGGAACGCCGGTGCCCACCAGCAGCTTTCGCTCGGCATTGACCTTGAGCGATTCCCACGTGCCGGCGAGCATGGCGGGTTCGGTGAGGCTGCCGGTCACCACCGGGTTCGCCGGATCCGATACATCCAGCACCTGCACACCCTGCGCGGGCCCGAGAATATTGCCCGGGAACATCGACCCGGTGTAGGAGCAGTGGTCGTAGGTCGCCGAGGTGATCCCCGCGCCCCTGCCCACATAGCCGCCGACGAACGACAGATTGCACCGATACCCCAGCGTGCTGCGCCCGCTGTTGCGATCCTCGGCCGGAACATCGCCCTGCAGACCGGTTTCCGGCAGCGCGTCGTCCCCGCAGTCCGCCCGCGGCACCGAGGTGCGCCCGACATCCAGGAACTGCTGCACCTGATTCGCGATGTCGGACTGCAGATCCGCCGTCGCACCCTGCATCGGCAGCAGGGCCGCCCCCAGCAGCGTCACCGCCAGCACCGCCGCCGGCTTGGACCGGCGCACGCCTGTGAACCGCATCATTGCGGTTACCCCCGTCTTCTTCCGAAATGTCCGTATCGTGACCGGTGGCACAGACAGCTATGCAATGTGGTCACCATTACGTCTCGAAACGCTAACGCATAAACTGACTGTCCGGTAGGGCGAGTCACAAATAAGTGTCTGTGACACTATCGGTCAATGGGGCTGATCGTCCCGGGAGCCGGACCAAATCCCTTGCTGCAGTGCGTAACAGACCCGGTCGGCCCGTCGATTTCGGAAACATCCGATGATCGAAGGGGGTAGGTGACTCATGCGCACAACAGGATTCACGGCACTACTGGCGTGCGCCGTACTGGCAGCCGCCACCGGATGCTCGAGCTCCCCGTCCTCCACCCCATCCGCCGCGCCGACCACCTCCGCGCTCACCACGGGCGGCACCCCGTCCGGTGGCAACCAGGGCGGCGGCGGCCCGGCCACCGGCACTCCCGCCTCCACGACCGCGCAACCCACCGACACCCCCATCGCCGCCTGCGCTTCCGGCCAGATCGACGTCACCGCGAAGAGCATGGGCGCCGCCATGAGCCACAACGGCATAACCCTCACCTTCGCCATCGCCAACCCGTCTCAGGCCTGCGCCCTCACCGGCTACCCCGGCCTGGACGAAATCACCGACACCGGCACCGTCATCCACGCCGAGCGCACCCCCAACGGCTACATCGGCGGCCTCCCCGCCGGCACCGACACCCCACCCGCCGTGGTGGTCAAATCCGGCCACCCCGCCCACGCCATCGCCGAGGGCACCTCCTGCGGCCCCTACAGCAAACCCGACCCCAAAGTCGTCAAAACCGAAGTAACCGCCCCCAACTCAACCGACACCCGCGTAATCGACACCGCCGTCTACACCTGCACCCTCGAGATCCACCCCGTCACCGAGTAACGCGTTGGCTGCCACTGCGTTCGCTCGGTGCTCACGATGATCGCGAACAGGGCAGTCGAGGTGCCGATGGTCGTGGTCTCTGCGAGTCAGTCTGTGCTGGAATGGGTTTCGGCCCAAGTGATGGCCCAGGCGTCGAGTGGGCCGAGTGCGCCGCGCAGGGCGGCGCCCAGTGGAGTCAGCGCGTACCCGTCTTCGTCTGCGTGCAGCACCCCGGCCTCCGCGAGTTCCCTCAGCCGTTGGTACAGCACGCTGGACGACAGTCCCTCGCATCGAGCGAGTAGACCTCGCGCTCCGACCGGGCCGTCACGAAGTTCCCAGATGATGCGCAGGGTCCACCGCCGTCCGAGCAGGTCGAGGGCCGCCATCAGCGGACGTCCCGTCGATGAACCGCGTACCGGTCTTCCGGGCCGTGGGACTCCCATCGCACTCCTTGTGTTTCGAATATCGAAACACTAGCATCCGGGGTGTTTCTATTTCCGAAACATGGGAGTTGGACATGTCCAGGATCGAACCTCTCGAGCCGCCGTACGCCGAGGAAACCGGCTCACTGCTGGCCCGAATGATGCCCGGCGGCGCGGCCCCGATCGGTCTGTTCCGGCTCTTCGTCAAGAACCTGCCCATGGCCACCGCAATGCACGGCTGGGGAGGCTATGAACTGAGCAAGGAACTGTCACTGAACCTGCGCGAACGCGAGATCGTCATCGACCGGACCACTGCCCGCTGCGGTTGTGAATACGAGTGGGGTGTACACCTCGCGGTCTTCGCCGGGCGTGCCGGGCTCACCACGGAACAGCAGATCTCGCTCACCCACGGCGAGCCCGACGATCCTTGCTGGACAGTGGAATCCGAACGCCTGCTGATCCGCGCGGTCGACTCCTTGCACGGCGAGGGCGATATCGATGACGGCCTGTGGGGCGCGCTGGCGAAGGAGTTCGACGAGCGGCAGTTGCTGGATCTGGTGCTGCTGTGCGGCTGGTACCACGCGATCAGCTTCGTCGCGCGTGTGACCAGATTGCCGAACGAGCCCGGTACGCCGAACTTCGCCGATCTGGCGGCGACTACGGAATAGACCCACCGCCCCTCCGCTTTACGGCGCGGGCGTGATCACCCCGGTCAGCAGCGCTCGGCAGGCATCGAGCAGGCGGGTGCGGAGGACTTCCGCGCGGGTGGCGATGTCGGCTTGGGCGCGGACGTATTCGGCTCGGCCGGTGGGGGTTTCGATGCAGATGGGGGTGTAGCCGTAGGAGAGGAGGTCGTAGGGGCTGGCCTTCATGTCGAGTTCGCGGGCGGCGCAGGCCAATTCGAAGGCCTCGAAGAGGAGGTCGGAGGAGATCAGGGGGGTGAGTTTGAAGCCCCACTTGTAGATGTCCATGTTGGCGTGGAGGCAGCCGGGTTGTTCGCGGTCTATTTGCAGGTCGCGGGTGAGGGGTTCGGCATTGCGGGGGGCCGCTTCGGGGGTGAAGAAGCGGAAGGCGTCGAAGTGGGTGCAGCGCAGCTGCATGGAGTCGACTACGGCGTCGGTGCCTTCGGAGCCCAGGCGGAGAGGGACCTGCTGGTGGCGGACGTCGTCGGTGCGGTAGACCATGGCCCACTCGTGGAGGCCGAAGCAGGACAGCTGGGCGGGGCGGGTGGCGGTGGCCGAGAGCAGGCGGGCGACGAATTCGAGGGTGTCGCGGCGCTTTTCGAGGAAGGCCGGGTCGGCGGTCCAGCCGGAGGAGGGGACACCGTCGGCGGGAGGGGGCGAGACCTGGTGGTAGCCGCGGGAACCCGCGTAGTCGCCGGCATCGGCGAGGACCACGCCGAAGCCGGGGTGCCAGCGTCTGAGCTGGGCGGGCTTGTGGCCGTAGTAGGTGAACAGGAAATCGATCACCGGGTGTTTCGAACCGACCGCCCGGCGTTCGAGGTACGGGCCGACCAGGGCGTCGACGCGGTCGCGGTGGGCGGCCGCCCGGCCCCGCCAAGCGGGGCCGGACAGCCATTCGGGTCCGGGTGACACGGTGGAATCGGTGCGCACATTCATCATTCGGCGAGGCGGTGGGTGGCGTCGCGGACGGTGCCGACGAACTCCTCCACCAGATCTTCGAGGGCCACGATGCCGACCGTATTGCCGCGACTGTCGACCACGCGGCCCAGATGCGAGTTGGTGCGGCGCAGGCGGGCCAGCGCCTCGAACAGGGTGGTGCCCATGCTGACGGTGGGCAGCGGGCGGATATCGGTGCGGGGGATGGGGGTGCCCGGGCCCGCACTGTCGTCGGCGGTCAGATCGAGCACGTCCTTGACGTGCAGGTAGCCGACCAGGGAACCGTCGTCCGCGCGCACCGGGTACCGGGAGAATCCCGTCTCGGCGACGGCGGATTCGATATCGCCCAGCGTGGTCCCGTCCCCGCGCAGCGGCACCGAGCGGGTCTCGGCCAGCGTCACCATCACATCGGCGACGATCCGGTCGCTCGAGCCCAGCGCCTGGGTGAGGCGGCGGTGCTCCTCCTCGTCCAGCAGACCCTCCGAACGCGACTCGCCGAACATCTCGGCCAGCTCCACCGACGACACCGTGGAATCCAGCTCGTCCTTGGGCTCGATCCGCAGGGCGCGCAGGGTGATATTGGCCGCGAAGTTGTAGATCGCGATCAACGGCTTCGCCAGCCGCAGCCACATCAGATGCAGCGGGACCAGCAGCAGCGCCGACCGTTCCGGCCCCGCGAGCGCGATGTTCTTCGGAATCATCTCGCCCAGCAGAATGTGCAGGATCACCACGATGGTCAGCGCCAGCGCGAACGAGATCGGATGCAGCAGCGAATCCGGCACGCCCACCAGATCGAACGGCTTCTCCAGCAGATGCGCCACCGCCGGCTCACCCACGCGACCCAGCAGGATCGAGCAGATGGTGATGCCCAGCTGCGCGGCCGCCAGCATCATCGACAGGTTCTGACCCGCCTCGATCACCGTGTTGGCGCTCCGCTTGCCCTGCGCGGCAAGCGCTTCCAGCCGGTCGCGGCGCGCGGAGATGAGCGCGAACTCCGCACCCACGAAGAACGCGTTGCCCAGCAGCAGCGCCAGCGTGAGCAGGACGGCGTAGAGATCACCCATGGCTGTGCTCCCAGGTCGCGAGGGCCTCGGCGTCGACGGGCCGGATCAGGACGCGGTCGATGCGCCGGCCGTCCATCCGCTCCACCCGGGCGATCCAGCCGCCCTTGGTGTGCGGCTGCTCCAGCTGGTGGTTGCCCGGGTGCGGCAGCAGCACCTCGTCGCCGGTCTCGGGGATCCGGCCCAAACGGGTCAGCACCAGGCCGCCGATGGTCTCGTACTCACCCTCGGGCGCGTCGTAACCGGTGGTGCGGGAGACCTCGTCGATGCGCAGCAGGCCCGAGCAGTTCCAGCCGTTCGGGGTGCGGCGCACGTCGAGCTCCTCCTCGTCGTGCTCGTCGCGCACGTCGCCGAGGATCTCCTCGATCAGGTCCTCCATGGTGACGATGCCGGCGGTGCCGCCGTACTCGTCGACCACCAGCGCCACCTGCATGCCGTCCCGGCGCACCCGGTCGAGCACCTCGTCACCATCGAGGCTGGCGGGCACGATCGGCACCGGCTGGGCGATCGTCTTCAGCTTGATGCTGCGGCGATCCCTGGCCGGATGCACGAAGGTCTGCTTCACGTGCACGAAGCCCAGGGTGTTGTCCAGGTCGCCGTCGATGACCGGGAAGCGGGAGTAACCGGTCTCGCGGGCGGCGTCGACCAGATCGGCGAGAGTGCAGTCCTGATCGAGGGATTCGATCGTCATCCGCGGCGTCATCAGCTCCTCCGCGGTGCGCTCACCGAACTGCAGCGAGCGGTCCACCACCTGCGCGGTGCGCTGATCCAGCACCCCGTGCAGCGCGGAAGTCCGCACCAGCGAACCCAGTTCCTGCGGCGAGCGCGCCGAACGGAGTTCCTCCGCGGGCTCCACGCCCAGCCGGCGCACCGCCCAGTTGGCGGCCCCGTTCAGGAAATTGATCATCCACTTGAACACGGTGGAGAACGCGATCATCGGCCCGGCGGTCAGCCGTGCCATGGACAGCGGGTTGGCGATGGCGATGTTCTTGGGCACCAGCTCGCCGTAGATCATGGACAGCGAGGTCGCGATGAGCAGTGCCAGCGCCAGCGAAATGCCCTGTGCGGTACCGGCGCTCACCCCGAACGAGCGGAACATCGGCTCCAGCAGCCGCGCCAGCACGGGCTCGGCGATATAACCGGTGATCAGCGTGGTGATGGTGATGCCCAGCTGGGCGCCCGACAACTGGAACGAGAGTGTGCGATGCGCCTGCCGCACCTGCCGGGCCCGGCGGTCGCCGTCGCGGGCGTGTGCCTCCACCGTGGAGCGTTCCAGGGCGGTGAGCGAGAATTCGGCAGCGACGAACAGTGCCGTGCCGGCGGTCAGAGCGATGAATCCGAGCAGACTGAGAACGGTGAGCAGGACCGACACGGTCAGCACCACCTGGCCGTTTCCGAAGCCGGTATTGCGGGGAAGCCGGGTTCGTCACCCGGCTCGGTAGAGGAGCCCTCCTGTGAAGCGCCCTTGGACGCGGGTGACAACTTGTTCCTTTCGCAGGGGTTACTGGCGGAGATACGCCACGGATACCCATTTCTTGGGTCCGGTCAGGCCATGCTACCGGGCGGCTTCCGTGGTTTCCGCACAGCGGTGCCGTATCACATCCGGCGGCGGCCCCGCATCGCCGCAGGGCCGGGCTCCGCACACGCGAAACCCGGCGGGTCCGAGGGGACCCGCCGGGTTCGGGATGTGCAGTACTACCCGGTGGTGATCACCAACCGGAGGGCAGCGGCCGGCCCTCGGCGAAACCGGCGGCCGACTGCACGCCCAGTACGGCGCGCTCGTGGAACTCGCCGATGGTGCGGGCGCCGGCGTAGGTGCAGGAGCTGCGCACGCCGGAGGTGATGTGGTCGATCAGGTCCTCCACGCCCGGGCGCTCGGGATCCAGGCGCATGCGCGAGGAGGAGATGCCCTCCTCGAACAGCGCCTTGCGGGCCCGGTCGAACGCCGAGTCGGTGGCGGTGCGGGCGGCTACGGCACGCTTGGAGGCCATGCCGAAGGACTCCTTGTACCGGTTGCCGTCGCGGTCGACGCGCAGGTCGCCGGGCGACTCGTAGGTGCCCGCGAACCAGGAGCCGATCATCACGTTGGCCGCGCCGGCCGCGAGGGCCAGGGCCACGTCGCGCGGGTGGCGCACGCCGCCGTCGGCCCACACGTGCTTGCCGAATTCCTGGGCGGCCGCGGCACATTCGGCCACCGCCGAGAACTGCGGGCGGCCCACCCCGGTCATCATGCGGGTGGTGCACATGGCGCCGGGGCCCACACCGACCTTGATGATGTCCGCACCGGCCGCGATCAGATCGCGGGTGCCGTCGGCGGAGACCACATTGCCCGCGACCAGCGGCACGCCCAGATCCAGCGCGGCCACCGAGGCCAGCGCCTCCAGCATCTTCTGCTGGTGGCCGTGCGCGGTGTCCATGACCAGGACGTCGGCGCCCGCGTCGACCAGGGCCTTGGCCTTGGCCGGGATGTCGCCGTTGATGCCGACGGCGGCCGCGATGCGCAGCCGGCCATTGGCGTCGGTGGCCGGGGTGTAGATGCCGGTGCGGATGGCGCCGGTCCGGGTCATCACGCCGGCGAGGGTGCCGTCGGCATGGACCAGCACGGCCAGGTGGGCGTGCTCGGCCTCGAGCAGATCGAAGATGTCGCGCGGCGAGGAGTCGGCCGGGGCGCTGACGAAATTGGCGTCGGCGACCACGCTCAGGCGGGCGAAGCGGTCCACGTCGGCGCAGGCGGCCTCGGTGACCACACCGACCGGCTTGCCGTTCTCGACCACCACGACCGCGCCGTGGGCGCGCTTGTGGATCAGGGCCAGCGCGTCGGACACCGACTGGTCGGGATCGAGCACCACGGGGGTGTCGGCGGTGAGCGAGCGGCTCTTGACGAAGGCGATGGTGGCGGCGGCCGCGGGGATCGGAAGATCCTGCGGCAGTACCACGATGCCGCCCCGACGGGCGACGGTCTCGGCCATGCGGCGGCCGGCGACGGCTGTCATATTGGCGACCACGAGCGGAATGGTCGTGCCGCTCCCATCGGTGGTGGAGAGATCGACATCGAACCGGGACGCCACATCCGTCCGGCGGGGGACGAGGAAGACGTCGTCGTAGGTCAGGTCGTAGGGCGGAGTCTGCCCGGGAAGAAACTGCACGTTGGACCATGGTAGCTGAATGCTGGGAGTTCGCGGTGCGATCGGGCGGGGAAAATGCCAGGCGGGCGCCAGCGGGGTCTCCTATGTTGGCGTCCGTGACCGATCTTGCGGCGCTCGCCGATCGACTGGATGTCAGCGACACCATCACCAAACTCTTCGTCTACTGCGACCAGGCCCGCTGGGCCGACCTGCGCGAGTCGGTACTCGCGGCGGAGGTGTTCTTCGACAACGGCTTCGGCGGACCCGTCGGCCCGCGGCCCGGCGCCGACATCGCCGATGCCTGGGCCACCGGCCTGGGCGCTCTCGACGCCGTCCACCACCAGGCCGGCAATCACCTCGTCGAGATCACCGGCGACACCGCGCTGGCCCACGCCGATGCCATCGCCGTGCACGTGAAGAACGACGCCACCGGCGGCACCACCCGCTGGTTCGTCGGCAGCTATGTCCTCGGCCTGCAGCGGACCGAAAAGGGCTGGCGCATCGACCGTTTCGAATACCAGCTGAAGACCATCGACGGCAATGCCGACCTGCTCTGAGCGGTAGCTCAGGACGCGGTGGGGATGAACAGCGCCTCGAAGGGCGGTTCGCCCACCGCGACGGTCGTGTGACCGCGTCCCTCGGTGTCGGCGGCCAGCACCAGATCGCCCGGTGCGAACCGCCGGCGCTCACCGTCTGAGGTGGTCACCTCGATCACGCCGCGCAGCATGACCACCCACTGCCGGGCCGGGGCCGGATGCGGCGCACTGTCGAAGCCCGCGCTGCGCAGATAGGACACACCCGCGGTCGAGGGCATGCCGCCGACGGCCATGGCGGGCACTCCGATCGCCAGAGTTCGCTCAGCCAAAGGGATTTCGGCGTCGGTGAACGTCGAACCGCCCTCGTTCGTGGCTTCGATGACGGTGTAGCGCAGGTTCTTTCGTTCGCTCATGGCCCAAATGATCACCGCCCGGCTGCGAGTTCGCGATTCCCTGCGGGGAATGACGCGGAGGCTGTCCGCTCCCCGTGCCGGGTCATCCAAGTGCCGTTTGCTAATAGATTGCTACGGCCACTTTCGGGCTCGGAGTTATCTCAATCTCGTCCGATTTGCCGGAAAACCCGCTCGATTTCGCGCGCGTGTCGTAGGAACGTCCAAACGTGTCGGCGTCACCGGGACGAGCGTCGGGCCGCGCCCGGCTTGCGCTTCTTGTTGTGCGGCCGGCTCTCGCCCTGCGGCCGCTGCCGGAACCGCGCCTGCTCGCGCGGAGCCTCCGCCGCGGGCGCCGGCGGCGCCGAGGGATCCGCTACCGGACGGCCGCTCGGCCGGCGCGCGCCCGTGATCTCGAGCAGCCGCCGATCGCCCGGCCGCACCTCCACGTCGGTGAGCGTCACCGAGGCTCGCTCCGCCAGTCGCGCGGCCTCCTCCCGATCGTCCGGGGTGACGATGGTGACGACCGTGCCCGACGCGCCCGCCCGCGCGGTCCGCCCGGTCCGGTGCAGATAGTCCTTGGGATCCGCGGGCGGATCCACGTGCACGACCAGCGAGACATCGTCGATGTGCAGCCCGCGGGCGGCCACATCGGTGGCGACCAGTACGGGTGCCGTCCCGTCCGCGAATGCCGCGAGCATGCGATTGCGCTGGTTCTGCGCCTTCCCGCCGTGCAGCGCTACCGCGCCGATCCCGATCTCGCGCAGCTTGCGCGCCAGCTTGTCGGCACCGTGCTGGGTGCGCACGAACAGCAGCGTCCGGCCCTGCCGCGCGGCGATCTCGCTGACCACTGCCCGCTTGTCGGACCGCCGGACATGCAGGGCGTAGTGCGCGATATCGGGTCCGGCCGCGACGCTCCCGAGCTCGCTGCCCGAATCCGTGTCTGCCGCACCCGTTTCCACCGGCCCCGCCGACGTCGCGGCCGGAAGGGTGCCGATCGCATGGGTCGCCGGTTCCCGCAGGTACTTCCGTACGAGTCCGTCGACCGTCTCGTCGAGGGTCGCCGAGAACAGCAGCTGCTGCGCCTCGCCCGGCACCTTGTTGAGCAGCGCCGTCAGCTGCGGCAGGAAGCCCAGCTCGGCCATATGGTCGGCCTCGTCGACCGTGACGACCCGAATGTCGCCCAGCTGCACCGCTTTCCGCCCGAGCAGATCGGTCAACCGCCCCGGCGTCGCGA
Source organism: Nocardia sp. NPDC004123 (assembly GCF_053603795.1). NCBI lineage: Bacteria > Bacillati > Actinomycetota > Actinomycetes > Mycobacteriales > Nocardiaceae > Nocardia > Nocardia sp. NPDC004123. The sequence goes on along the minus strand of NZ_JBSGGG010000011.1, from coordinate 160,462 downwards.
TGACGACGTCCACCCCGCGCGCCAGCCGCTCCTCCTGCTTCTTGATCGGCAACCCGCCGACCGCCGTGGCCAGCCGCAACCCCAGTGACAGCGCGGGCTCGTCCAACGCGCTCTCGATCTGAATCGCCAGCTCGCGCGTCGGGGCCAGAATCAGTCCGCGCGGCCGCCGCGGCGCACTCGGCGCACCGAACAGCCGCACCAGCATCGGCAGCCCGAACGCGAGCGTCTTCCCCGACCCCGTCGCCGCCCGGCCCAGCACGTCCCGTCCAGCCAGAATGTCCGGAATCACCGCTGCCTGAACAGGAAACGGCTTATCGATTCCGCCCCGCCGCAGCGCCTGCACCAGCACCGGCGGCAGTCCCAGATCCGTGAACCGCACCTCGCCACCCTCGGAACCGGCCCTCACGCGCTCGTCCACCGGGCTCGCGGTCCCAGCCGGGTCGCGCTGGTCCCGCCCGCTCTCGCGGGCGCCGGTCCGGAGGCGGGCTTCGGCCGCTCGGTCGGTCGGCGAAGCCTCGGCTGCGGGTGACGAGTCGGTGGCGATGGTTTCCTCCCGGGCTGAAGTGGGTGTCGAAGTCGAAGTGGGGTTGCCGCTGGTCGCGGGCGGTGGCGAAAGGCTCTCGCCCGGGCCGGAATCGGCGGCGGGCATGGCGGATTGCGCCGCGCCCGAGTCGGATTCGGGAGCGGGCAGGTGGGAGTCAGGCACGGCTGACCAGGCGGCTGAGCTCGACCAGCCAGGGGATCGCGACGGCGAGGGTCGGGACGACCAGGATCGCGGCGGCGGCGAAGTAGGCGGCGACGGCGATGCGGAGATCGCCGATCGGACCGGCCAGGCGCTGGATGCGGATCAGGGTGGTGGGGCCGCCGACGGCCATGGCGCCCTGCGGGGCCGGGGAATTGGAGCAGGCCACCAGGGCGCGCGCCAGGGGAGTGGGACCGGTGACCTTGACCGCGGAGTCGTCGGCGAGCAGTTCGATGAGCAGCTTCACCGAGTCCAGCGCGGATTTGGAACGGACCACGCGGGGGAACGCCTCGTGCGCGGCGGTGAAGGCCTCGAGCACCAGATCGTGGCGGGCGCGCAGGTGGGAGCGCTCGTGGCTGACGATGGCGGTGAGTTCCTCGTCGGACAGATTGGTGACGGTGCCCTGGCTGAGGACCACGCGCCGGCGCAGGCCGGGCAGGCAGTAGGCGATCGGCTCGGTGGCGGCCAGTACCCGGATGTCGGCGGATTTCCGATGCACACCGGACTGATCCAGCAGGTCGACCAGCATGCGGTGGTGGGCGCGGCGGCGGCGGGTGTGGATGCCGACCCGGATCACCGACCAGATCAGCCGCGTCCCGACGAGCAGGGTGAGCGCGAACACCAGGACCAGGGCCAGCCACAGCGGCAGACCGAGGGCGTCGATCTCCTTGCTGGGCGTGGTGGTCGGACGGCCGTCGCCGCCCGGGACGAGGAGCCGGGAGGCGATGGCGAGTCCGGAACCGAAGGCGCTCAGCACCGCGGCCAGCGCGATCGCCTGCCACAGCACCAGCGCCGCACGGGGGCTGCGATAGGGCCAGGTGGCACGGCTGAGCAGCGTTGGCACCGGTCCCGCCAATAACAAGGCGAGACCGGCGAAAACCGGCGCTGTCCAGTCCATGTCCTCAGCTCACTGCGTTGTGGGGCTCGGGCCGAGGCTACGGCTATTTGGACTCGGGTTTGTCCTTGCGCGCCACCTCGGTGGCTTCGAGCTTAGCGAGTGCGTCGCGCAATGCGGCAGCCTCGTCCGCGCCGACCTGTTCGACGAAGTGCACCAGCGCGGCGCGGCGACTGCCGACTTCGTCCGCCTGCTGCAGTGCGTCGACCATGAGGCTGGCGACGAGTTCGTCGCGCGTGTGCACCGGCGCGTAGCGGTGCGCACGGTCGTCGCGCTGCTGGACCACCAGATTCTTCTTCGCCAAGCGCTGCAGAACGGTCATCACCGTGGTGTACGCGAGTTCACGACGCTCAGCGAGGGCTTCATGGACCTGCCGGACCGTTTGCGGTTCGTCGGCCGACCACAACTGGTCCATGACCGCTTTCTCGAGTTCACCAAGACCTGCCATCCCACAAGTTTACGGAGACAACGACAGGAATGCGTACTACAGCCCGTCGTAACCGGCGAGTTGCTGGTGTGGTATTGCTCATACCCCGGCATCCGCCGGCATGTCTCCGGATCGGGAGTCGCGCACGTGCCGGGCGCCGATGGGCACGATCATCGGCCGCCCCGACACCGGGTCCTCGAGCACCTCGGCGCGCAGGCCGAACACCGCGCGCAGCAGCTCGGCGTCGATGATGTCGGCGGGGACGCCCTGGGCGACGATGCGGCCGGCGTGCATGACGATGAGGCGGTCGCTGTAGCGGATGGCCAGGTTCAGATCGTGCAGGACCATGACCACGGTGCGGCCGAGATCGTCGTGCAGGCGATCGACCAGGTCGAGGACCTCGAGGGAATGGGCGAGGTCGAGGTAGGTGGTCGGCTCGTCGAGCAGCAGGATGTCGGTGCCCTGGGCCAGGGCCATGGAGATCCAGGCGCGCTGGCGCTGGCCGCCGGAGAGCTCGTCGAGGGTGCGGCCCGCGAGCTCCGCGATACCGGTCTGTTCCAGGGCGGCGGTCACCTCGGCCTCGTCGTCGGCCGACCATTGCCGCAGCCAGGACTGATGCGGATGACGGCCGCGGGCAACCAGATCCGCGACGGTCAGGCCCTCGGGCGCGACCGGCGTCTGGGGCAGCATGCCGACGATGCGGGCGATGTCCTTGGTCTTCATGGTGGAGATGGCCTTGCCGTCCAGCAGGACTCGGCCCGACCGGGGCCGCAGCAACCGGCCCAGGGAGCGCAGCAGCGTCGACTTGCCACAGCCGTTGGGGCCGATGACGGTGGTGATCAGCCCGGGCTCGATCTGCACCGAGAGCCCGTCGACGATGATCCGCTCGCCGTAGCCGAGGGTGATGTCTTCCGCCGCGAGAGTCACAGGGTCGCCTTCCGGTTGGTCCGAGCGAGCAGGTAGAGCAGGAACGGTCCGCCGACGGCCGCGGTGACCACGCCGACCGGCAGCGAGACGGGAAAGACGGTGCGCGCGAGCAGGTCCGCCCCGACCACCGCGATCGCTCCGACCAGCGCCGAAGCGATGACCGGTTCCCCGGGCGTGCGCAGCAGCCGCCGCGCGATCTGCGGCGCGGCCAGCCCCACGAACCCGAGCGGGCCCACCGCCGCGGTTGCCAGCGCGGCGCAACCGACCGCGGCGGCAATCAGAATCGCCTGCTGGGTCTGGATGCGGACGCCGAGGATGCGTGTGGTGTCGGTGCCGAATCGCAGCGCGGCCAGCGTCCGCGCCGACCCGGCCGTGACGAGCAGCGCGACGCCCAGGCCGATCGTGGCGGGCACCAGGGTCGACCAGTCCGCCGCGTTCAGCGACCCGGTGAGCCACTGCTGGGCATGCGCGGCATCGGTGAGCGTGGCCCGCGTCAGCAGCCAGCTCACCACCGACAGCAGCGCCGCGTTCACGCCGATCCCGATGAGCACCAACCGGAATCCCATGACCCCGCTGTCCCCGGTCGTGGTCCGGCCCCAGGCCAGCAGGTAGATCAGTACGGCCGTGAGCAGCCCGCCGACCAGTGCCGCCGCCGAAACACCCAGCGCCGCGGCCGTACCCGTCCCGACGCCACCCATCCCGACGAGCACCGCGACCGCGCCGCAGCTCGCGCCGGAGGTGATGCCCAGCAGATCCGGGCTGGCCAGCGGATTGTGCAGAATCGACTGTGTCACCGCGCCCGCCAACCCCAGCGCCGCCCCGACCACGATCGCGGTCAGCGCCCTGGGCAGCCGCGAATCCATGATCACGAACCGCTGCGCGCGAGTCCCCCCGCCGCCCAGCACATCCAGCACCCGTCCGAGCGGAATCCGGAACTCGCCCACCGCGATATCCAGCGCGAACAACCCGAGCAGAATCGCTGCCAGCGCAACCACGGTGAGCACCGCGCCGATTCGCAGCACCGCCGAGATTCGACCCACTCGCACCGCAGGTCGAACCGTGCGCACCGTGTCGACGGAACTCGGCGCGGTGTTTCCGCGCGTGTTTGCCGTGGGGTGGCTGGGGCTCACTGCGCTGCGGGTGGCATTGGGAGGTGTCGGAAGAGTCACAGGCTCACCAGCTTTCGGCGGCGGACCAGAAGGATGAAGAAGGGTGCGCCCAGGGCGGCGAGGGTGACGCCGGCCTGGAGTTCGCCCGGGCGGGCGATGAGGCGGCCGGCGGTGTCGGCCAGCAGCAGGACCAGGGCGCCGAGCAGGCCCGAAAAGGGGAGTAGCCAGCGGTAATCGGGGCCGGTGAGGGCGCGTGCCAGGTGGGGGACGATCAGGCCGAGGAAGGCGATCGGTCCGACGGCGGCGGTGGCCGCGCCCGCCAGGAGGACGACCGCGGCCAGGCCGAGTGCCCGGCTGCGGGTGACGTTCACGCCGAGACCGCGGGCGACCTCATCGCCGAGGCCGAGCAGGTTGAGGGCGGGGGCGGAGGCCAGGGCCAGGATCGCGCCCAGCGCGAGGAACGGCAGCACCTGACCGAAGGTGGAGGCGTCGTGCCCGGCCACGTCGCCGACCACCCAGTAGCGGTAGGTATTGAGCGCCGTGCCGTCCAGCAGGACAACGATATTGGTCATGGCCTGCAGGAACGCGGTGACGGCCGCGCCGGCGAGGACCAGGCTGAGCGGGCTCGCCCGGCCGCCCCCGAGCGAGGAGACGCCGAACACCACCAGGCCCGCGAGCAGCGCGCCCGCGAAGGCGAACCAGATGTACTGCGCGGGCGTGGTGAGGGCGAGCAGGTGGATGCTCAGCGCGGCCAGGAAGGCCGCGCCCGCATTGATGCCGAGTAATCCGGCGTCCGCCAGCGGGTTTCGGGTGTAGCCCTGGATCAGGGCTCCGGCCATGCCGAGCGCGAGTCCGGCGACCAGGGCGAGTCCTGTTCGCGGAAGGCGTAATTCGCGCACGATCTGGGCGGCCGAGCCGTCCGCGGGACACGAGAGTGGCAGTCCACCAGGGCAAATGAGCGCGTCGTACACGGTCCCGAGGCTCAGATTCCGGGAGCCGAGGGCAATGCTGGCCGCGATGGCACACAGCAGCAGGGCGGCGAGGACGAGAAGTCCGGACAGACGTCGCCGTCTGGTGGTGACTACGGCGGGCACGGTGACGAACTACTCCTGACGCGTTCATTGCTTCGATAAGTCTGGTAAGCCTAACCTACCTTCCCGTGCTCATTGCCCCTGCATTGGCCGAATAGTCGATGAATGAGGAGGTTCGATGCTCGAACCCGTAACCGTGTGTCCGCCGCGCGATTCCCGGCTCGCCTTCGGGACGGCCTGTTCCCGCCTGCGCGCCCTGCAACCCGAACACCCGCGCGTCTACGCCGTCGCCGCCATGGCCGACCAGGGCAAACGCCGCTGGTGGCGGCTCGCCGACGGCATCCGCGAGGGGCGGATCGAGATGATGTACCGGCGGCACGCGGCCGAGATGAGCAATGCCGACATCGCGGCCGAGGTGGTGGCCACGGCGCTCATCCACGCGGTGATCGGACGGGTGATGGCCATGGTGGTGTCCGAGGGCCGAGCCTGGGATCCGGGCCTGGAGAACCTGTGGATCCACACCGACAACGACGGCGGTATCGACTGGGCGGGCCTGTCCGACACCACGATCCGCGTGATCGACGGCGACCTCCTCACCGGCGAGGACGGCGTCGTGGCCCTGCCCTGTGAGCCGGCGCTCTACGTCTGGCTCGCCCACCGCTGCCTGCCGGCCCTGTCCCTGGTCCAGGAGGCGATGGCGCATTGCTCGGGTCTGGGCGTCCGCCGCTTCTGGGGCCTGGTCGCGGAATCCGTTGTGGGCGCGGCGACCTACGTGCCCGCGCTGTCGCGCACCTCGTCCTCGGAAGGCGCGCGCCGCGGCCAGGCCATGCTCGCCGTGCTGGAGGACCGCGGTCTACCGGTCCGCCGGGCCTGCATCAGGTAGGCCCGACCCGCACCTGGCGTCGGCCGGTCGAGACCGGATCCGGTCTCGATCGGGGTCAGGAGACGGACACCGGCCCTGCTGCGTTGCCGGGCCTCGCTCCTCAGACCGTGATGGTGATCTGCTGGTCGATGGCCGACTGCAGCACCCCGGCCTGGTCCTGGTTACTGGTGGCGTTCAGCTGCAGGACGAGTAGACGCCGCCGGGTCCCGGAATGACAACGGTCTCCTGCGCGGACACCGCGGAAATGCCTTGCAGCGTGCGTCGGCCAACGCCGTCTTGCCGATTCCGCCCTCTCCAGCCGCGCCCCGCCCACCGGTCACAGAAATTCAGCGCATGAGCGGCAATCCCTGTCAGCGCTGCTCGCCGACCTCCTCCGGGGGGAAGGCCGGCGCGAGGGCTTCGGTCAGCCGCCGGGCGAAGGCGTCCTGCTGGTCCGCCAGGTCCGGGCGGTCCTTCGCGAACTCGGCCCAGTCGGCGTCGATGGCGATCTGCCACAGCTGGATGAACCGGGTGTCCGGGGTGACCGCGCGAAGCAGTTCCGGCGTCGGCGTGCAGTGCTCGGCGAGCAGGACGGCGTCGTAGAGGTCCTTACCCTCGGGGAAGCGGTCGTCGGTGAGCCACAGCAGTTTCCACGCCAGCGACAGTTCCGGGCCGGCCGCGAGCATGGCGGCGGCCGGGCCGGGGCGGCCCAGGCGAGGGATCTCGGTCCAGCGCGGCGGTTCGGGCAGGGGTTCGTTGAACACGAAGTCCAATTGCACGGTGCCGGAGGGGATCCGGGCATCGAGGGCGGTCCAGGGCACGACCAGACGGCGACCGGGGACGCGGTCGTAGGTCCAGATGTCGGCATCGACGGCCTCGCCGGCGTGGAGACGGATCGACTCGGAGGCCTCGGCGGCCGCGGCCGCCCGGGCAGCGATATCGGCGAGCATGCTGTCGGTGAGGTCGCTGTGGAACTCCCATTCGGTGGGCAGCACGATGAAATCCACGTCGCCGGGCTCGCGGGCCAGGTCGCCGAACCAGGCGCCGAGCACGACGCTGCCGCGCAATACCAGGTGGTCGGTCCAGGGAGAATCGGCGATGGCCGCCAGCACGGCATCGAGGGCGTCACGGCGAGCGGCGAACCAGCCCGCGGCCAGGTCCGCGTCGTCGAAGTGCGGTTCGCTCAAGCGCATTCCCATGCGATGCTCCGCCATGGCGGGATCGAAGACCGGCCGCTGCTGGACGCCGTCGCCGGCGACCGGCAGCAGCGTGCGGGGCAGGTCGCGTAGTTCCCTGTCCGCTGGGGACGGCGGCTGGGCCGGGACCACGGCGGTGGGCTTCCACGGGCCGGGCCCCAGGGCGGTCCACGGGGTGGTCGTCATGGCCGATTCTCTCCCTCGGTGATCCAGCCGGCGTCGATCGACTCGTCGGTGTCGAGGACGACGAATTCACGTTCGGCGGAGAGTACTTCGTAGTTGTTCGCTCGCAGCGCGGTCAGCAGGGCGGTGTGGCGGGCGGTGGCGGTGGCGTCGCCGACCAGGCGGCAGCGTTGGGTGACGAACCGCTCGGTGCGGCCGTCGGGCCGGGTGCGGCGGGCATTGGCGGACAGGTGTGCGGTGTGGGCGGTGGCGAGGCGGGCGAGTGCGCGCACCTCGGTGCCGGGTGTGAGCAGCAGTTTGATGTGGTGCTCGAAGTAGTAGCCGGCACCCAATGCGACGGCGGCGTCATCGGTGGCGGGCACGCCTGCCGCCCAGGGTGTCGCCTCGATCTTGGTGCGGACCACCTCGAATCCCGCGGCACCGAGGCGCGCGGTGAGCGCCGCTACCGAATCCGCAACCGCGGGAAGCGATCCCGCGGCGTGGACGGTGAGCATCGGCTGGTCGATGACGCGGCCGCGCTCCAGCACGATGTGCACGAACTTCAATCCCTGTGCGGCGGCGTACCGTTCGAGGCGTCCGGCATCGGTCGCGCGCACGGTGAGGTGGGCTTCGAAGTCGCCGTGGAAGATCGGGGGAGCGGTCGCGGTCACCGCGCCATCCTCGCAAACCCACCGCCGTGCCGTCGCAGGGTTTTCGGGCGCCGGATCAGTGTGCGTGGATCCCGGGGCGCCGCCGGTGCCAGGGGAGTCGGCGCTCCAGGTCGGCGGCGATCGCGAGCAGGGTGGCCTCCCGGCCGTAGCCGGCGACGAACTGCACACCGACCGGAAGGTTCGAGGCCGATCGGCCCAGCGGCAGCGAGATGGCCGGGTTGCCCGTGGCATTGAACAGTGCGGTGTACGAGCCGAATTCGAAGATCTTGCGACACCACTCGGGCGCGGTCAGCGCCGGATCGTCGGCGTCGAGGTGGCCCAGCGGCAGCGCCGGGCGCGCGGTGGTGGGGGTGAGGTAGAGGTCGTAGTCGGTGAGCAGCCGGGCCACCGCGCGGCGAGCCGTATTGAAGGTCGACTCGACCGCGTACAGATCGGCCGCGGTGCGGGTGGCGCCGTAGGCGACACAGGCGCGGGTGGTGGCCTCGAGGTGATCGGCGCCCGGCGTGACGCCCAGCGCGGCCGCGGCGGTGGTGACGGCGTCGGCGAGGAAACTGCACCAGGCGTCGAGGTTGGCGCGGTGGAACGCCTCGTAATCGACAGCGGGATCGGCCAGTTCGACCTGATGCCCCATGTCGGCCAGTTCGCGGGCGACGTCCGCGACCGCCCGCGCGCAGTCCGGATCGGCCTGCGACAGGTCGGCGGTCACGGCGATGCGCAGTATGGGCGCGGGCCGGGTGATGAGCGTGCGGAAGTCGGCCGGCTCGGCGGGGAACAGGTACTTGTCCCCGGGTTCGCTGCCGTGCACGGCGTCGAGCAGGCCCGCGCAGTCCCGCACCGTCCGGGTGACCGCGAACTCCACACCCATGCCGAGCAGCGGATCGGCGTAATCGGGTGCGGCGGAGACCCGTCCGCGACTCGGCTTCAGCCCGACCAGTCCGCACACCGCGGCCGGGATACGGATGGATCCGCCGCCGTCATTGGCGTGCGCGACCGGCAGCGCCCCGGCAGCCACCAAGGCGGCTGCGCCACCGCTGGATCCGCCCGCGCTGCGCGCCGGATCCCACGGATTCCGGGTGGGCGCACCATAGGCGCGGGCCTCGGTGGTGGCGTTGAAACCGAGCTCGGGGGAGGTGGTCACCGCCATGGTGGCCAGGCCCGCGCGCCGGAAGCGGGCCATCAGCGCGGTGTCGTGCGGGTGCGCCACACCCTCGCCGAACAACCGGCTGCCATTGCGCTGCGGCACGCCCGCCGCGTGGATGATCAGATCCTTGATCGCGAACGGCACGCCGGCGAACGGACCGGACGGGTCGTAGTCCAGCGGCCGCTCGAACACCTCGCCCACGACCGCCCCGAGCTGGGGATCGACCTGGGCGATCGCGGCCGCCGCCGCAGCCTGGACCTCGGCGGCCCCGGCCTGTCCCTGCCGCATGAGGGTGGCGAGACCGGTCGCGTCGTGTGCCGCGTAGTCGGCGATATCCATCGGAAACCTCCCGGTGCTGTGTGCTGGTGCGCCAGAACGTAGGTCGCCGCGCCGGGTGCGGCATCCGTCGATCGACGGACGCGGTTCGGCGGTCCGGGTGCTGTCCGCACACCGTCCCGTGGCCGCGGGAATCGTGACCGGCGTCATACTGGCCGGATGGTTGCCGCATCTGATGAGGGTCTGGACCCGGCCGTCGCCCTGCGGGTCCGGACGTCGATCGCGGCGGCGACACCGGACCGGCCGGGTCTGGGCCGGGTGTTGTTCGAGCTGTCGCGGGTCGTCGCCTTCGAGCACGCGGCGCTGTCACGGTTCGATCCGGTCGCCGGAGTGCACCGCACGGCGGCCGGTGTCGGCTATCCGCCGGGTGCGCTCGAAGTCATCGATACCTGCCTGCACACGCACCCGATGTTCACGCGGCTCCGCGACGAGCGGGTACCCCTCGAACTGGGTGCGGTTCCGGCCACGGCCCGCTCCGGACCGGTGTTCGAACGGGTCATCGTGCCGCTCGGTTACCGGCAGGGCCTCACCCAGCCGTTGTTCGGCGTGGACGGCCGCTACCTGGGCATGCTGAACATGAGTGGCACTGCGGGCGTGCCGTTCTCGCGGTCGTCGATGACCGCGCTCGCCCTGCTCGCCGACGTGGTCGGCGCGGCGCTCGATCCGTGCCGCAGCCCCGAGACCGCGGTCGATCCCGGGGAATCGGTGGTGCTCGTCGGCCCCGGGAATGACGTGCACGCGGTGACGGAGTTCGCCACAGCGAGGTTGTTCGCGGCCGGTACCGCCGGATTCCAGCTCGCGCGGTCGGTGGCCGAATCCGGTTGTCCGCGTGACCATCTCCTGATCGCCGGCGGGGAGGTCTACCGCACACGGATGCGCCCGGCCCGCTCCGGCGGCACCCGGGTCGCCTACCGCCGGATCGACCCGCCGCACGCGCTCACCCTGCGCGAACTCGAGGTCCTCGCGCTGCTCCCGGCGGGCGGATCCAATGCCCGGATCGCCGCCGACCTCGGCGTCGAACCCTCCACCATCGCCACCCATATCGAACGCATCCTGCGGAAACTGAACGCGCCCAACCGAACCGTCGCCGCCACCACCGCGGTGCGCTGGGGCCTCGAGGTCGAGGCCGCGCGCTGATCGGCTCGGAACGGGAAGTGGCCACCGGGGTCGCGCTCGATCTGCAGCTCTACGACGTGGAGAGCGCCCGATACCCGGGATGGATCCGCCTGCTGTGGGGCATGGCCGGAGAAGACGAAGTGGTGGGTTCCGTCGTCCGACGGAACCCACCACCGGCAGGGGATCGGGGCCACCGCAGCCCTCGGGGCCTCGCTCGATCCTGACGCCGAAGCCAGTATAGGTCAGGCTTACCTAACTAGACAAGTGGCGCCGACCCGGCGGTCCGGACCGAGATCCCGCGTGCGAACGTGGAGCAATGAGCGACGACTTCTCCTCGATCAAGTCCCTGGCCGATATCACCCCGGAGCTGATGAACAAGTTCAGCGAGGGCACCTTCACCGACCTGCTGGGACTGAAGTTCACCGCGCTGAGCGGTGACGGGGTGGCCGCGGAGTGGGTGGTGACGCCGCAGCAGTATCAGCCGGCGGGGATCGTCAACGGCGGCGTGTACTGCACGGTCATCGAGACCCTCGCCAGCGTGGCGGCCGGCGCCTGGCTGGGCGATCGCGGGACCGTGGTGGGCGTCAACAACAACACCGACTTCCTGCGCGCGGTGCGGGAGGGCAAGCTGACCGGTGTCGCGAGCCCGATCCATCGCGGGCGTTCGCAGCAGCTGTGGCAGGTGGTGATCACCGACGAACAGGACCGGACGGTGGCGCGCGGTCAGGTCCGGCTGCAGAACCTCAACCCCCAGAACTGAAGGCGCGGAACCGGAATCGCCGCGCCGGAACTCGTCGTCCGCGGATCGTATATCACCGAAACATGCTGGTAACGCAGGTCGTGCCAGAATGACCGACGATCCGTCCCCGCGATTCGACGAGGAGTCCGAATGCGACTGTCGCCGCACGAGCAGGAGCGCCTGCTGCTGAGTTACGCGGCCGAGCTGGCCCGGCGGCGACAGGCCCGTGGACTCAAACTGAACCACCCGGAAGCGATCGCGATCATCACCGATCACGTGCTCGAGGGGGCGCGCGACGGCCGCACCGTCGCCGAGCTGATGGCCTCGGGCCGCACCGTGCTCACCCGCGACGACGTCATGGACGGCATCCCGGAGATGATCCACGACGTCCAGGTCGAGGCCACCTTCCCGGACGGCACCAAGCTCGTCACCGTCCACCACCCGATCGGATGACGGCCGTGATTCCTGGCGAATACCTCTGTGCCGAAGGCACGATCGAGCTCAACGCGGGCGCGGAACGCATCGAACTGGACGTGGTCAATACCGGTGACCGGCCGGTTCAGGTCGGCTCGCACGTGCACTTCCCGCAGGCCAATACCGCCCTCGAATTCGACCGCGCGGCCGCCCGCGGCCGCCGCCTCGACATTCCCGCCGGCACCGCGGTGCGCTTCGAACCCGGTCTGGGGCAGCGGGTTTCGCTGGTTCCGCTGGGCGGCGCCCGCGAGGTGCACGGAATCAGCCTCACCCCACCCGGAAAGCTGGATGCCTGATGGCCGAACTGTCCCGCGCCCGTTACGCCGAACTGTTCGGGCCCACCGCCGGCGACCGAATCCGCCTGGCGGACACCGATCTGCTCATCGAGATCACCGAGGACCGCAGCGGCGGACCGGGTCTCGCCGGTGACGAGGCCGTCTTCGGTGGCGGCAAGGTGCTGCGCGAATCCATGGGCCAGGCCCGCGCCACCCGCGCCGAGGGCACCCCGGACACCGTCATCACCGGCGTGGTGATCGTCGACTACTGGGGAATCATCAAGGCCGACATCGGTATCCGTGACGGCCGCATCGTCGCCATCGGCAAGGCCGGCAACCCCGACACCATGAGCGGGGTGCACCCGGACCTGGTGGTCGGGCCCTCGACGGAGATCATCGCCGGCAACGGCCGGATCGTCACCGCGGGCGCCATCGACTGCCACGTGCACTTCATCTGCCCGCAGATCCTCGACGAGGCCATGGCCGGCGGCATCACCACCCTCGTCGGCGGCGGCACCGGACCCGCCGAGGGCTCCAAGGCCACCACCGTCACCCCGGGCGCCTGGCATCTGGCCCGCATGCTGGAGTCCACCGACTCCTGGCCGGTGAACATCCTGCTGCTGGGCAAGGGCAATACCGTGCGCGAGGACGCGCTGTGGGAGCAATTGCGCGGCGGCGCGGGCGGTTTCAAACTGCACGAGGACTGGGGCACCACCCCGGCCGCCATCGACCACTGCCTCACCGTGGCCGACGCCTCCGGCGTGCAGGTGGCGCTGCACTCGGACACCTTGAACGAGGCCGGATTCGTGGAGGACACGCTCGCCGCCATCCGGGGCCGGGCCATCCACTCGTATCACACCGAGGGTGCGGGCGGCGGGCACGCACCCGACATCATCACCGTCGCTGCGCATCTCAACGTGCTGCCCAGCTCCACCAACCCGACGCGGCCGCACACCGTCAACACCCTCGACGAGCATCTGGACATGCTCATGGTGTGCCATCACCTGAGCCCGTCCATTCCGGAGGATCTGGCCTTCGCGGAGAGCCGGATCCGGCCCTCCACCATCGCGGCCGAGGATCTGCTGCACGATCTGGGCGCGATCTCCATGATCGGCAGTGACGCACAGGCCATGGGCCGCATCGGCGAGGTGGTCATGCGCACCTGGCAGACCGCGCACGTCATGAAGCGCCGTCGCGGCGCGCTGCCCGGCGACGGTGCGGCCGACAACAACCGGGTGCGGCGCTACGTCGCGAAATACACCATCTGCCCGGCGGTTACGCACGGCCTCGACGCCGAGATCGGCTCCGTCGAAGTGGGCAAACTGGCCGACCTGGTGCTGTGGGAGCCCGCCTTCTTCGGGGTCCGCCCGCACGCGGTCATCAAGGGCGGCACGATCGCGTGGGCCGCCATGGGCGACGCCAACGCGTCCATTCCCACTCCGCAGCCGGTACTGCCGCGCCCGATGTTCGGGGCCGCGCCGAGCGTGGCGGCGGGCACCTCGCTGCACTTCGTGTCCGAGCAGGCCATCGAGGACGGCCTCGCGAACCGGCTGCGGGTGAACCGGAAACTGGTGCCGGTGGCCAATGTTCGCAGCCGCACCAAGGCCGACCTCCCCAACAACGACGCCATGCCCCGCATCGAGGTGGAGCCGGACACCTTCACCGTCCGGATCGACGGGGAGGTGTGGGCCGAACAGCCCGCCACCGAACTGCCCATGGCACAGCGGTACTTCCTGTTCTGAACGGAGCCGGCGCCGGGCGCGGCGGGCGCGCGCCCGGCTCCCGAGTGGGAAATCTCTCGGCGTGAGCGCAATGCTGGGAGTGCGCCGGAGGCGGTGGCAGACTTCGGATATGACGACTGCCGAGTGGGCCGAAGTTGATCACTATCTCGTCGAAACCCTGGTGGGAGACGAGGATTCGGAAACCTTGCGGGCGAACGCGCAGGCGGGGCTGCCCGCCATCGACGTCTCGCCGCCGCAGGGCAAGTTCCTGTATCTGATCGCGAAATCCGTGCGGGCGCGGCGCGTACTCGAGGTCGGCACGCTGGGGGGATACAGCACCACCTGGCTGGCACGGGCCGTCGGGAAGGCCGGCCGGGTGGTGACCCTCGAATACGAGCCGAAGCACGCCGAGGTGGCGCGCCACAATCTGGATCGCGCGGGGGTGGGGGAGCGGGTCGACATCCGGGTCGGCGCGGCGCTGGACTCGCTGCCGGTGCTGGCCGAGGAGCAGCCGGAACCGTTCGATCTGGTCTTCATCGATGCCGACAAGGTCAACAACGCCAACTATGTGCGGTGGGCCCTGCGGCTGACCCGGCCCGGGTCGGTGATCATCGTCGACAATGTGGTCCGCAATGGTGGTATCGCCGACGCGGCGTCGGCGGATGCGGCGGTGCGGGCCAGCCGGGAGGTCATCGAATTGATCGCCGCCGAGCCACGATTGGACGGGAGCGTACTGCAGACCGTTGGCGGAAAGGGTTGGGACGGTTTCGCTTACGCGGTCGTGCTCGGCGAGGACGACTGAGTTTCAGGTCACGGAACGGAGGGTGAACTGGGTATACTCTGCCCGGTCCGCCTCGCCCCGGAAAATTTGCTGCACGTTCGCTTGTCATCCTGTGGGTGTCGTCAATACGGTCGTACGCATGACGGACCCGTACGGCTCGACCTTTCCGCCGCCAGCCTTCGCGGCCCTGCCGGAATCCGGGCATCGACCCGGCGCGCTCGAGCGGTTGCGCTCGGCCGTGTTCGTGGCCGCGCTGGTCGGGACGGTGGGTGTGCTCGCCGTCGTCATCTATCGCGGCGAGCATCCGGCCACCGCCGACCCCGGCCGGAACCAGCGGGCCGGCGTCTCCACCACCGTGTCGGCCAGTCCGGTGCTCCCGGTCGTGCACGCGTCGTAATGCCCTGTGGGGCAATCACTGTCACCTGCCCTGCGGGCGATCACTCTCGCGAACCGGGCGTTTCGTCCGGGTTCGCGGCCAACTCCTCCCAGTAGTCCACGTACGCCTGCTCGTGCATGATGCCCAGCCGCAGCACGCGGGCGCGGGAGGTCGCGCGCTCGCTGTCGTCCGGATCGATCTCGCTGTACAGCGTCCGGTACAGCTCCAGCCAGCCGCGATGCTCGGCGGCCTGATTGCGGGCCAGTGCCACCACGTCACCGGGCTCGCCGAGGTCGGCGAAGAACAGTTTCAGCTGCGCGGGATCGCGGGTCTCCGGCGGCGGCGAGGTGGGGTCGCCCAGCCAGCGGGTGAGTTCGGCGCGGCCGGCTTCGGTGAGATGGAAGACGCGGCGGCGGCGTCCGCTCTCCTCGGCCTCCTCGTGCAGCAGGCCCTGCTCGGCCAGGCGCGGCGGGACGCGATAGAGCTGGGCGTGCGGGATGGGCCAGAACTTGTCGACGCTCTCCTCGAGGCGGACCTTCAGGTCGTAGGGCGTCAGCGGGCCGTGCCGGGCGATGAGGCCCAGCACGATGTGGTCCTGCGGGCCGAGGTCGGTCATTCGGCAACTCCTCTCGGGTTGACACGGTATCGCTGAGACTATACATTCATTCCCGTCATACCGTATCAATGAGACTATGGAGTTGGGATGCGCGACTACGCCATCGACCTGTACAACCGCTGGGCCGCCCTCTGGAACGGCGACCTCGCCATCGCCGCCGAGATCATGGCGCCCGAATTCACCCTCCGCTACGCCCAGCCCGGCGCGTCCGCCTTCGACGACGTCCGCGACCCCGCGGCCCTCGCCGCCGTCGTCGACGCGTTCCGCGCCGAACGGCCGGGCCTGGAGTACGCCCCGCAGGGCGTGCCCGTCGTCGACATGGCCGACAGCCGAACCGGACTAGTCGCCCAGCCCTACGGGGCCCGGATCGTCGATCCGGACGGCACCGTCGTGCGCGACATCAGCGGTACCGACATCCTGCGGTTCGAGAACGGGCGGATCGTCGAGGTCTGGTCGGTGTCCGGTGGACCCACCGGACGCAGCTTCTACGCTTGAGCCCATGTCGAAGCGCCGCACCCCCCGTCCCGTGCCCGAGGACTGCCCGTGCGGGCTGCCCGCCGCCTACGCCGACTGCTGCGGGCGCCTGCACCGCGGCGAGGTCAGCGCGGGCACCGCCGAACAGCTGATGCGGTCGCGCTTCAGCGCGTTCGCGGTGCGGGACGAGGCGTATCTGCTGCGCAGCTGGGCCCCCGAAACCCGGCCCGCCGATGTGGATTTCGACCCGGGACTGCGCTGGGACCGGCTCGAGATCCTCGGCACGACCGGCGGGGGACCGTTCCACACCGAGGGCACGGTGGAGTTCCGTGCCCACTACCGCGCCCACGGCAGGGCGGGGCAGCTGCACGAGAACAGTCGCTTCCGCCGCGACCGCGGGGCGTGGGTCTACCTCGACGGCGACATCGAGAACTGATCAGCGAGTTCGGTTCTGCCGCACCACTCGTCACGGACCTTCGTCGCGCACGACACAACGGAATCCGAGATGGCAGGTGGCGGTGTCCTCGGTCTGCCCCTGCCGGGCGGCCGGGCGGTAGCGCAGACAGTAGTCGGCCGCGCACAGATACGAGCCGCCCTTGACCACGCGGCGCGGAAAGCGTTGCGCCGCTTCGACTTCGGGTGTGTCCACCTGTGGGTTGCGTGGCGCGCAACAGGACGACGCCGAGTGCCCGGGGTGAAAGAAGTCGACCGTCCACTCCCAGACGTTGCCGGTCACGTCGTACAGGCCGTAGCCGTTGGGCGAATAGGTGCCGATCGCCGTGGTGCCGGGTGTGGACGTCTGCCCTCGGCCGGGATGGAACTTCCAGGGGAAGGCGCCGACCCAGACATTGGCCAGGCGCCGGCCGGTGGGTTCGAATTCGTCACCCCAGGCGTAGGTCGCCGAATCGAGTCCGCCGCGGGCCGCGTACTCCCATTCCGCCTCCGTGGGCAGCTGTTTGCCGGCCCAGGCCGCGTAGGCCGAAGCGTCCTCGTAGGCGACCTGGGTGACCGGGTGACGATCGAGCCCGTCGAGCGTACTGCCGGGTCCGTGTGGATGGCGCCAGCTCGCTCCCGGAACGTACCGCCACCAGCGGCGCCAGTTGTCCAACGACACCGGACCCGAGGTGGGCCGGAACACCAGCGCGCCCGGTGTCAGGTCCGCCGGCTCCGCATCCGGGTAGTCCTCGGCCGCCGGAATGCGCTCGGCGACAGTGATGTATCCGGTTTGCTTGACGAATCGCCGGAAGGCGGCGTTGGTCACCGGGTGCGGGTCGATCCAGAACGAATCGACTCGCACCCGATGCACCGGCCGCTCCTCGGGGAAGAAACCCTCCGAACCCATGCTGAAATCGCCACCGGCTATCCGGACCATGCCGCGGTGGACCTGTGCGCGGATCGCAGTGGCCATGGGCGCTCGCCTCAATCGCGCGAAAAGGCCGCGGCCGCTGCCATTTCCAGATCCTGGTACGGCTTTCCGCTCACGTCCTCGATGACCTGGTGCATAGTCCCCCCGGTGAACGGGAACGGTGACCGGTACCGCGCCGTCACGGACTGGCCGGTGTCCCGGCCGACCCGGACGCCCTCCCCGACACCGGAGAACACGGTCGGCTGGATCCGCATGTCGTCGAGTGAACCCACGGGGTTCTCATCGATGTAGAGGACGGCCTCACCCGTGGGCGTGAAGTGGTCGGGCCGGGTGCCGTGCCGTTCGTACCGCACCCCGAGGATGTGATCGCCGAGCGGTACCCGGCGGTCGGAGACGATGGCCTGCTCCTCCTCGCCGAGGAAGTTGTAGATGTAGCACAGGCGACCGTCCTGGACGAACAAGGCGTGCCCGCCGAGCCGCCCACCGTGGGCGAACAGCACTCCCTCCGCGTCCGGGCTGGTGATCGTCGTCTCGGCCAGCAGTGCGAACGAGCGTCCCAGAATCTCGAGCGCCGCGCCCGGTCCGACCTCCGCGCTGTCCGGGTAGTAGACGGCCCGGTCCAGGCCCTTGGCGTAGGTCGGGCGATAGCGCACCATCGCGGAGACGATGTCGAGATCGTTGAGCGGCATCCCGTTGTATTTCTCGGCCTCCGAGAACCACAGTGCCTTCAGTTCCTCCAGCTTCTCGGGATGGACCTCGGCCAGGTCGTGCATCTGGCTGCGGTCCTGTTCGAGATGGAACAGTTCCCAGCGGTCCTTGTCGAAATGTCCCCAGCCCGACGGGCATGCCGCGTGAATGGTGTCGGCGAACCACCCGCGATGCCAGATGCCGCGCGTGCCGAGCATCGAATAGAACTGGGTGTGCTTGCCGATATCGGCGCCGGCGTCTTCGAAGAGGGCCCGGAAGCTGACCCCCTCCAAGGGTCGCTGCTCCACGTTCTTCACCGTGTCCGGCGGTGTGATGCCGAGCAGTTCGTAGACGGTGGGGGTGATGTCGCAGACGTTGAGGTACTGGTGGCGGATCTCACCACGGGCCGGGATGCCGGCCGGCCACGACATCACGCATGGATCGGCGATGCCACCTTCGTGCGAGGCATACCGCTTGTACAGCTTGTACGGGGTGTTGAAGGCCATCGCCCACCCGATGCTGTAGTGGTTGTAGGTGGTCGGCAAACCCAGCTCGTCGAGCTTGGCCAGACTGTCCTCGATCGTGTCGATGTAGCCGTTGAAGAACTTCATCTCGTTGACCGAACCGTTCGGACCGCCCTCACCGCTGGCGCCGTTGTCCGAGAAGGCCACGATGATGGTGTTGTCGAGCTGGCCGCTCTCCTCGAGATAGTCCAGCAACCGGCCGATCTGGGCGTCCGTGTACGACAGGAATCCGGCGAACACCTCCGCCTGCCGGGCGAACAGCCGTTTCTCGTTGTCGGACAGCGAATCCCATGCCCGTACCGTGTCCTGCGCCGGCCACGGCTTGCCATCGGCGCTGGTGACGTTCAGGTACGGGTTCATGGGCGACAGCTCGGTGTTCTCCGGCACCAGGCCCATGCGCTTCTGGTTCTCCAGCACTATCTCGCGATACTTCTCGTAGCCCATGTCGAACCGGCCGCGGTATTTGTCGGCCCACTCGTGCGCGACGTGGTGCGGCGCATGCCCGCATCCCGGGCACAGGTACATGAACCAGGGTTTGTCGGGGGCGATCACCTTTGCGTCGCGAATGAACTCGATCGACTTGTCGGCCAGATCCTTCGACAGGTGATACCCGTCCTCCGGCGGATAGGGCTGCGAGATCGGGTGATTGTCGTACACCAGATTCGGATACCACTGGTCGGCCTCGCCGCCCAGGAAGCCGTAGAACCGCTCGAACCCGCGCCCCAGCGGCCAATGCCGCTTCGACGCCGCGAGATTCTCCTCCTCGAGCGGCGTCATGTGCCATTTGCCGACGGCGTAGGTGTTCCACCCGCGCTCGGCGAGCACCTCCGAACACAACGCGGTGTCGGCGGGTATGCGCCCCGACAGGCTCGGGAATCCATCGCTGAATTCTTCGATCGTCGCCATGCCGACCGATGACGCGTTTCGCCCGGTCAGCAGCGAGGCACGCGTGGGCGAACACAGTGCGGTGGTGTGGAACTGCGTGAACTGCACGCCGCGATCGGCGATCCGCTTCATATTCGGCATATCGACCAGACCGCCGTAGCAGTCCCAGGTAGCGATTCCGATGTCGTCCCACACGAGATACAGCACGTTGGGCGCGCCCTGCTTCGCGGTCGGCTCCGCGTACGGGCCCCAGTCGGCGACCGAGTCACGGATATCCAGGGCGACATGTCCTTCGAACTTCCTGGCCATCATTCACCTCGGGAAAAGGAGAATCGTTGGGAGTGATACCCAGCTCCGGCGATACCGCTGGGAGTTCATCGACGCGTCGGTGACCATGCCATTCCTGGACTCGGTGTCCGGAACTCTCGCTGCTCACCGGCCTCTCGTTCCGATAGAAGAGTACCGACCGGAATGGACTCATAGCAGCAGTTGGCCGAACACGAGGCCCGAACGGTCGATGATGTAGAGCCCGAGCACGATCAGCACGACCGGCATCATCCAACGGCTGTAGCGCCGCAGGATTTCGGCCGGCCGGCGATGGGCTATCAGCACCATGCCGGCCGAACACCAGGCGGCGGTGAGGATGGCGAACACCATGACGGTGAGCAGCGCGTCCGCCGTCCCCATGATGCGAAAGGCCGGAGTGTAGACGGAGATATTGTCCCCGCCGTTGGCGACGGTCAGTCCCACCACCGACCACAGCCCGGTGCCGGCCGCGGGCGGTGTGCGGTCGCAGCGTCGACGGGCCCGGACCAGCATCCCGATCCCCAGGCTCAGCGGGACCACGCCGAGCAGTCCGATCCACTCCACCGGGACGGCGCAGAGTCCCAGCGCCGCCAGCCCGGACACCGCCACGATCAGCCCGACGCCGAGGAACTGCCCGGCCCAGATCTGCCACCGCCGCGGGATTCCCGTGCTGCGCGAGGTGACGTTGAGCACCGTCAACACGACCGCATTGTCGATGTTGGTACCGACGAACATCGCCGCGGCGGTCACGACGGTGGCCATCTCCGCCAAGCCTGGGTGGGCGCCGGATGGGCTAGGGCGCGGTTCCGAGTTCGGTACACATCGACCACCGATCGATGGACGGAACGGATGCCGAATCAGGTCGACGGCAAAAGCATGTGGCCGGCGCCGGGGTCCCGCTGGATATCACGGCCTGCGACCCGGATGGCCTTGCCTGGGAACTCGAAAGAGAGTGTTCGAGTCTACGAGTGATCGAACAGGGGCACAAGACGCCGTCGCCGTCTGCACGCAGAAGCCGCAGAACTGCATCGTCCGCAATATTGCAGTCAATGCAAGAGTGCAGGCGATGCCGGACAACGGGATTCGGTGGTGCCCATGATGGTGATTCCGGGCGGATCAGTGAGTGGCGCGGGCCTCGAAGCCGTCGCACAGTGCGGTGAGACCGGTGTCGAGCAGATGCTCCGGATTCAGCAGGGCGGTGTCGCCCGTGCCGACGAGATCGGCGAGCGGGGGCGGGATGGGCCAGCGCGGGTCGCCGTCGAGCAGGGCGGTGAGCCCGGAGCGTTCGTCGGCGCTGCTGTCGCGGCCCTGCAGCAGCCGGGCGCTGACCTCCTGTAGAGCGACCCCGGCGATGTAGCTCCACACCGACAGTGACATACGGGTCGCCTCGCGGGTGTCGACGCCGAGCTCGGCGAAGCCCTCGACCAGCCAGCTCAGCACCACCAGGCTGTGCTCGCCGAAGTTGTAGCGCGGCACCGCGAAGGTGAACAGCACCCACGGATGTTCCTGGTAGAGACGCCAATCCACCTCGGCCGCGATCCGCACCCGGTCCCGCCAGGTCCAGCCCTGGCCCTCGGCCGGCGGGTAGGGGTTGCGCCGCGAGACCTCATCGGTCATGGCCGCCAGCAGGGTGTCCTTGTTGGGGATGTGCCGGTACAGCGACATGGCGCCGGAGTTCATCCGATCGGCGATGCGGCGCATGGACAGGGAATCCAGTCCGGACTCGTCGGCCAGGGTGATGGCGGTGTCGACGATGGCGGCCCGGGTGAGCTTGGCCTCGGTCATCGGACGAATTGTTCCCTTCCGCGCAGGGGTTGCGTACACTGTACTCGCGCTCGTGCGTACAACGTACGCGCGCATTTTCTTGCAAGCCCGAAATCAGCCCGAAGGATAGGTCATGACGAGTACCCTCGCGCGTCCCGACGTGAAGACGCCGCGCCGCGCCTGGGCGGGCCTGGCGGTTCTGCTGCTGCCGGTGCTGCTGGTGTCGATGGACATGTCGGTGCTCTACCTGGCCATGCCGACCCTCACCCAGAGCCTGGATCCGTCCGCGACACAGCAGCTCTGGATCCTCGACATCTACGGCTTCATGATCGCGGGACTGCTCATCACCATGGGCAATCTGGGCGACCGCATCGGGCGCCGCAATATTCTGCTCGCCGGTGCCACGGTTTTCGGAATCGCGTCGGCGCTGGCCGCTTTCGCACCCAGCGCGGACGTGCTCATCGCGGCGCGGGCGCTCATGGGCATCGGCGGCGCGACACTGCTGCCGTCCAGCCTGGCCCTGATCTCGACACTGTTCCCGAACGATCGGGCACGGGCCACCGCCATCGGCGTCTGGACCGCGTTCTTCGCGGGCGGGTCGGCGGTCGGGCCCATCATCGGCGGCATCCTGCTGCACCACTTCTGGTGGGGCTCGGTGTTCCTCATCAATACGCCGGTGCTGCTGGTGCTGCTGATGTTCGGTCCGCTGCTGCTGCCCGAGCACCGCGAGGCCGGGCGCGGGCGCCTGGACTGGGTGAGCGTGCTGCTGTCCATCGGTGGCATCCTGCCGCTCGTGTACGCCGTCAAGCATTGCGCGGCCGAGGGATTCGACCTGCCGGCCGTCGGCATCGGGATCCTCGGCGTGCTACTGCTGACCGCGTTCATCCGGCGGCAGCGGACGCTGGCCGAACCCCTGCTGGATCTGAGCCTGTTCCGGCGCGGGCTGTTCTCGGTGGCCATCGGGTCCAGCACGGTCGGCATGCTGGCGCTGGCCGGCATGAGCTACCTGACCAGCGTGTACCTGCAGTCGGTGACCGGCCGCGACGCACTGCAGTCGGCGCTGCTCGGGATTCCGGGGGCCGTGGTGGTGTTCGTGTTCTCGATGAGCGGCGCGCGGATCGGGCGCAGGCTCGGCACCAAGACCACCTTCGTGCTGGCGCTGAGCATGGCGTCCCTGGGCAATCTCATGCTGCTCGGGGTCGGTGTGGACGGCGGGATCGGCTGGTACATCGCCGGTTCCGTGGTCGCGGGCGCGGGCTTCGGCATCGCGTTCACGCTGGTGTCGGAGGTGGCGGTGTCGTCGGTCCCGGCCGAGCGGGCCGGGTCGGCGGTCGGCATCTCCGAGACCAGCTTCGAACTCGGCAACGGGCTGGGCCTGGCGCTGCTGGGATCCCTGGCGGCCCTGGTGTTCCGCTCCGGCGGGAACTTCGGGCCGACGCTGGGCGAGACCGTCGACCAGGCCGGTGACAATGCCGCCCTGGTCGAATCGGCGCGGGAATCCTTCGTGACCGGTATGCACGTGGCGACCACGACCGGTGCGGTGCTGCTGGCCGCGATGGCGGTGGTGGTGTTCTTCGCCAAGTCCGGCGCCCCCGCGACCAGCGCCGCGGTGCCGGCCGGTTCCGCGCACTAGCCGAACAGGGTGGTCCACACCTCGGTGATGCGGGCGCGCCAGGGCATGACCACCCGCTGATACGCCCAGCGCACCGGGCTCGCGAGGGCACGCCAGGCGCGGGCGACGGCCGCGAAGAGTGGTTGCAGGACAGTGCGGTGGAACCAGCGGCAGGGGGCCACCACCGTGATGTGGACGACGGTGGTGGCCACCCGCCAGCCGAACAGGACCGTCACGACCACGGCGTAGACCAGAGGACGCAGCACCCATCGCCACAGGTGCTCCGCGGGCCACACGATCAACCAGGTGACGAGCGGTTCGAGCACCGTGACCAGCAGCCAGTGGCCGCCGGGCCGCAGGATTCGCCGCCACAGGGCCGAGATCGGGACGGCGACCAGCCACTTCCACGCCATGGCCAGCGTCCACCCGATAGCCTCGGCGATCGGTCTCACCACGGTGCGGAAGATCCACGGGATGCCCGGCTTCAGGACCCGCCGCCACAGCCACTCCTCGATGGCGCGCTGGATCGGGCGCAGGACATAGGCGAGCAGGAATGCCCCGATCGGGGTGAGGACCATGCCGAACAGCAGCTGCTGGATCAGCAGGTGCCAGAGATAGTTGCGCACGAAATTGCGCAGCGGGCGGAAGACCCAGTCCCGGAACAAGATCGCCAGCGGTCGCGCCAGATGCTCGTCGAACAGCCTGAATGCCGCGGCGATCAGTCGCGGTATCCGCCTGAGCGCCTCCCACACCAGCCGCGGTGGAACGAACAGCACCAGCACGATGCCGCGTGCGATCCAACCCGGGATCGAGACGTGTTCCGGCGTCGGCTCTTCCGGCGCTCGATGCGACATGACGGATTCCTTCCCCCCGTAGACCGCCTCCCATCCTGGTGCCGGAAAGCGGGCTGCGCCCAGGGTATTTCCACTCAGTTCCCGATCACATACCGGTCCGACGGTTAGGCTCGGAAACGTGGCTGAGCAAGACGCTCCGAACAGTGCGCGACCGGCCGGGTCGAACGGACGTCCGTTGGCGGAACGCGTGGCGACCAGACTCTTCTATCCGACCTCCCGGCCGCGTGAGAAAGCGCTGCGCGAGGCCGTGTCCGGCGAGGTCATCCTGGTGACCGGCGCCTCGCACGGCATCGGCAAGGCGGCCGCGCGGAAACTGGCGGCCGCGGGCGCGACGGTGCTGCTGGTGGCGCGGTCGCTGGCGGACCTCGAACGGGTGGCCGCCGAGATCCGGGAAGCGGGCGGGACGGCGCACGTCTACCAGTCGGACATCACCGAATTCGATGCCGTCGAGGCCCTGGGGCAGCGGGTGCTGGCCGAGCACGGCCGGGTCGACGTGATGATCAACAACGCGGGCCGGTCGATTCGCCGCCCGATCGACGAATCCTATGACCGGTTCCACGATTTCACCCGCACCATCGACGTCAACTACCTCGGACCCGTCCGGTTGCTGCTCACCCTGCTGCCGAGCATGCGCGAGCACCGGCGCGGGCACATCGTCAACATCTCCACCTGGGGACTGCGCATGCCGCCCGCGCCGCGGTGGTCGGCCTACGGTGCGTCCAAGGGCGCCTTCGACATCTGGTTGCGCACCGTGGCGACGGAGATCGCCGCCGACGGTGTCACCACCACCTCGGTGTACATGCCGCTGGTACACACCCGCATGAGCGCGCCCACCGATTTCTCCGGCGTGCCCGGGCTCAGCGCCGACGAGGCGGCCGATCTCATCTGCCACGCCGTGGTGGCGCGGCCGCTGGAGATCTCGCCCTGGTGGACCGGTCCGGTGCAGGCGTTCTCGGATCTGCGGCGCGGGGCCGCGCAACGGTTCATGGAGCGCGGCATGGGGCGCCGGTCAGGGAAGTAGCACCACTTTTCCGGTCGTCTCGCGGGATTCGAGGGCCCGGTGCGCGGCGGCGGCTTGCGCGAGTGGGAAGGACTGGACGGCCGGGCGCAGACGGCCGGTCGCGGCCTCGGCCAGCGCGCGAGTTTCCAAGGCGCGCAAGCCGCCCGCGCGTTCCAGCATGGGCGGGCCGAGCACGACCTGCGAGGTGATGCCGCGTGCGGCGAGGGCCTGCTCGTCGAGGTCGATCTGTCCGCCGGACCAGCCGAACACCAGTCGCACGCCGCCGGCGCCGAGCAGATCGACCGCGGTGCGGGCGATCTCGCCGCCGACACCGTCGAACAGCAGGGTGGCCGGACGGTCGCCGTAGCGGGCGCGCACCGCGTCCGGCCATGCCGGGTCCAGGTAGTCCAGCGCCAGATCCGCGCCGTTCTCGTAGACCTGATCGGCCTTCGCCTTGCCGCCCGCGAGTCCGATGACGGTCGCGCCCGCTGCGGCCAGGTACTGCACCAGCAGGGTGCCGATGCCACCGGCCGCGGACGGCACGATGGCCACGGTCTCGGCGCTGACCTCGGCGAAGCCGAGAATCCCGAGCGTGGTGCGTCCGGTGCCGATCATGGCGACCGCGGCCCCGACATCGACACCGTCCGGAATCGCGTGCAGCCGTTCGGCTTCGGTGACGGTGAGTTCCGCGTATCCGCCCGGCATCTGCCCGATGTGGGCGACGACCGCGCGGCCGAGCCAGCTGTCGTCCACTCCGGAACCGACCCGGTCCACCGTCCCCGCCACTTCCCGTCCGGGGGTGGTCGGCAGTTCCGGGATCGGCGTCGGCGATCCCGAGAAGCCCTGCCGCAGTGCGGTATCCAGCAGATGCACCCCCGCCGCGCGGACCGCGATCCGGACCTGGCCGGGACCGGGCTCGGGGTCCGGGACCGTCTCGTACCGCAGATTCTCGGCAGGTCCGAACTCATGAAGACGGATGGCGCGCACAGCAACTCCTGGTCTCGGCAATGAACGTGCCCCCAAGCCTGCAACCTGAAGATTGGTTCAGGTCAAGTTCCCTGGCGCGGGCTCCGCCGCCTGCGGCGCTGAATTCACCTCGCGATTTGAAACGAATTGCCTTCACACTCACGGCCTTCGGGTTAGTCTCGCTGCGTTCCGCTTCCTGTGAGCTTGCTGTGAGAGAGGACGATTCATGAAAACCGTTGTGCTGAAAGCCTGTGCGATCGCGGCCATCGGCTCCGGACTCGGCGCGGCCCCGGCCCTGGCCGCCCCGCTGTCGCTGCAACCCGCCGCCCCCGAACCGGCCGCGGTGAACCCCGTCGCCGGGCTGGTCCCCGAGACCGGTTCCGCGGGCGCGCTCAATTCCTTCACCTGCGCCCTGAAGAGCATCTCGGCCTCGATGCCCTGCCTGCTCACCTAACCGAGGGGCCGCGGCCGGGCGCGGCCTAGGATCGGGCCATGCGATATCCGGACGTACGGCGATGAGCCTGGCCACCCTCCTCACCCTCGCCGATTCCCGGCTGCCGATCGGCGGGCACGTGCATTCGGGCGGGGTCGAGGAGGCAGTCGCCTCCGGTCTGCTGCGCGATGTCGCGAGCGTCGAGCTCTACCTGCGGCGGCGCATCCGCACCTCCGGGCTGGTGGCGGCCTCACTGGCCGCCGCCGTCTGCGCGGGGACCCTCGAACCGGGGCGCGCCGAACTCGAGGCCGACGCTCGGACGCCGTCGCCGGCGGCTCGGGCGGCGTCGCGGGCCCAGGGGCGCGGGCTGCTGCGGCTGGCAAAACAGGTCTGGCCGCACGCCGATTGGCGGGCGCTCGGTGCTCGACCGCATCTGTCCACGGTATTCGGGGTGGTCGGTACGGTGTGCGACGCCGCGCCCGAGGACATCGCCGCCGTCACCGTCTACACCACCATGACCGGGGCCGCGACGGCCGCGCAGCGACTGCTGGCCCTCGATCCCGCCGCGGTCGCCGCCTGCACCGTCCGGCTCGCCGAGCTGTGCGACGCCACCGCGCGGCAGGCGGCGAAATCGCTTGCCGCGCTCTCCGACCCGCTGCAGGACGTGCTCGCCGAGCGGCACCTGCGGCGGGACATGCCGCTGTTCGCGTCCTAGCCGGTCACCGGGTTGGTAACAACCGGTTTACGTGGCTGGGCAAGGATGGGGGTGAAAGGAGCCGCACATGCCACCTCACCTCATCGACGGGGAACCGCACGACCACAGCCACGACCGGCCCAAGCGGGAGCGGACGCCGGGGGAGCCGCTGCGGATCGGGATCGGCGGGCCCGTCGGGTCCGGGAAGACCGCGCTGACCGCGGCCCTGTGCCGGCAGCTCCGGGACGAGCTGTCGCTGGCCGTGCTGACCAATGACATCTACACCACCGAGGACGCGGACTTCCTGCGCCGGCACGCGGTGCTGCCCGACGAGCGGATCACGGCGGTCCAGACCGGCGGCTGCCCGCACACCGCGATCCGCGACGACATCACCGCGAACCTGGACGCCATCGACGACCTGATCGAGGCGAACCCGCCGCTGGATCTGATCCTGGTCGAGTCGGGCGGCGACAATTTGACCGCCACGTTTTCCTCCGGCCTGATCGACGCGCAGATCTTCGTGGTCGACGTGGCCGGTGGCGACAAGGTACCGCGCAAGGGCGGACCTGGCGTGACCTGGTCGGATCTGCTGGTTATCAACAAGACCGATTTGGCCCCCATGGTCGGCGCGGATCTGGCTGTCATGGACCGGGATTCGACCAAGGTGCGCGAAGGCCGGCCGTTCGTGTTCACCTCCCTCACCGAGGACCCGGCCGCGACGCCGGTCCTGGCCTGGGTGCGCGAACAGCTGCGCGTGGCCACCGAACAGGACGCGGCGGCGGGCAGTGCCCATTCGCACTGAGCTCCGCATCACCGCGACCGCCGGGACGCTGCCGCACATCCACGCGATCGGCGGCCTGGCGGCGCGGCACACCGGTGCGGACACGGTGCATATCATCGGCACCGCCGCCACCCCGCTCGGCGGCGACGTGCTGGACATCGTCGTGTCGGTGGGTGCGGGCGCGCGGTTGACGGTCCGGTCGGTGGCCGCCACCATCGCGCTGCCCGGGCGCGAGACCCGGAAGTCCGTGGCGCACTGGCGGTTCGACGTGGCCGCCGGCGGCGAACTCGATGTCGATCCCGAGCCGACGGTGGTCGCGGGCGGCGCCGAGCACGACACCTTCACCACCATCCGCCTGGAAGAGGGTGCGCGCCTGCGCCTTCGGGAACGCATCCAGATCGGCCGCACCGGCGAGGACCACGGCTTCTGGAGCGGCGAGCTCACCGCCGACATCGGCGCCACCCCACTCCTGCGGCACCGCCTCGAACTCGGCGCGGACACCATCACCGACGACGCCCTCTCGGCCCCGCGCGCACTGGAGAGTGTGCTCACCTACCCTGACGACCGCCCGGCCGACACCACCGGCCTGGACGCAGCACTCCTACCCCTCGCCGCAGGCGGCACCCTGTTCACCCGGACGGGTCGCCTGCTGACCCGCTGACCCGGAGTTCCTCTCTCGAGGAGATCTATGCCCGGCTCGGGTGAGCGCTCGGACCAGTCGTTCGAGCCATTCGCGCAGGCTGCCGGTGACGTCCGGATGGTTCTGCCGGAACGTGTCCCAGTGGACGTTCCAGGTGAGGATGTCGTCGGCTTCGAAATCGTCGGCTGCTGCGCCGAGGGCTCTGCGCAGCAGCGGCCGGGGTAGGTGGATGCGCGGGGACTCCGCCAGGAGCACGGCGTCGTAGAGATCCTTGCCCGCGCCGCCGTCGCGGATGTCGACGTACTCCGAGGTTCTGGTGGATTCGGCGAACAGCCACAGGAGTTTCCATGCCAGCGACAATTCCGGGCTCGCCGTGACGCAGGGGGTGGGCGCGCTGCCGTCGCCGCGTGGCACGAGGGTCCAGACTGGGGAGTCGGGGAGGGATTGGTCGGCGGCGAAATCCACTTGGACCGAGCCCGTCATCGCGTCGGGGCCGGTCGTGTACCAGGGCACCCGGACCCTGAGGCCGGGGGTGTCGTTGTAGTCGAGGGCATAGCTCCCGTCCGAAGTGTCGTCGATACCGTCGGCGCTCAGGACCACACCTGCCGGGGTCGCCGGTCGCTGCCGGATCGTCTCGACCAGGTTGTCCAGCAGGGGAGTCCAGGTGTGGTTCTCGCTGTAGTCGTCCGGATCCACCCAGTGCAGGCCCTCCGGCGGCAGGATCGGGCATAGCCCGAACGACTCGAACTGCTCGTCCTCCCACATCTCGCCGGTCACCGCTCCGAACGCGGCCTCGGGCCAGTGCTGTACCCAGGACATGTCCTCGACATAGGGAAACGGGTCGGCCGGATCGGTGAAGGCGACATCGGTCGGGTCGGGCACGATCCAGTCCAGATCGGCCGGCGGCCTCGCCTTGTCGCCGACCCACGCGGCCATGGTGATACTCCCGCGCAGCACCAGCCCACGGCCCCACGGTGATTCGGCGATCAGCTCCAGCGTGTGGTCCAGCGCCGCCCGATGAGCAGCGCGGAACCGCGGTGTCGTCTCCACCTCCACGACGCTAGAACAGGGGTGTGACAGGAAGTCACGGTCATTCCGGGTTGTAGGACCGCGAAAGCGCCACGCGCTCACCGGACTTGGACGATCAAGATCAGGGAGCCGTCACTGCGGAATTCTGCCCTGTCCCACTCCGGGAGCTCCCTGATCTTGTCGCCGGGATTGCGCCGCAACAGATTCGGGCCCCCGATCATCGCGCTGCGCGGGGTGGCTGACCGGCGACGGCGTCGCTACTTCCCGGCTCGGGCCCGAGATGGCGAGACCAGGTGGGTTTCGCAGCGGCCTCGGCGAGATCGATGCCCATCGCGACGACGGCAGATCCGCGACCTGTATTTACTCGCCCAAGGTAGCTATAGTTAGATATAGTCAGATGGGGCCGTCAGTGAATCAGGAGGTAGATATGACGACAATCGAGGGTGCGAATGTTCTGGTGACGGGCGGGCAGCGTGGGCTGGGCCGTGCGTTTGCCCGGGAGTTTCTGGACCGGGGTGCGGCCAAGGTGTACGTGAGCGCGCGGAAGCCGGAGTCGAGTGACGATCCGCGGATCGTGCCGGTCGAGCTGGAGGTCACCGATCCGGATTCGATTGCCGCGGTCGCGGAGCGGGCCGGGGATGTGAGCATCGTGGTGAACAATGCGGGGGTGTTGCGGCCGGCTCCGCTGTTGCAGACCGAGATGGCGGATGTGGTGGAGACGTTCGAGACGAATGTCTTCGGGCCGCTGCGGATCGCGCGGGCCTTCGCGCCGATCCTCGCCGCGAACGGTGGCGGGGCGCTGGTGGATATCCACTCGGTGCTGTCCTGGAGTTCGGGGGCGGCCGCGTACGGCGCGTCGAAGGCCGCGCTGTGGTCGATCACCAATTCCCTGCGGATCGAATTGGCGGGGCAGGGTACGCAGGTGGTCGGTGTGCATCTCGCGTTCGCCGACACCGACATGGTGAAGGCCATCGCGGCGCCGAAGATCAGTCCGGCCGAGGTGGCGGCGGCGGTCGCCGACGGGCTGGAGCAGGGGTCGACCGAGGTGCTCGTGGACGACTTCACCAGGCAGGTGAAGGCCGCGCTGTCCGGCCCGGTCGAGGGCCTCGTGCTGTCGTTCGGTCGCTGAAAATCCGTCTCTTCCAAGGGAGTTCATCATGCCGCTGTGGCACATCTATCACCCCGCCGACACCCTCACGGCCGAGGACAAACAGAATTTCGCCAAGGACATCACGGCGTACTACGCGCGCTTCGGGCTGCCGGAGTTCTACGCGGTGGCGCTCTTCCACGAGGTCCCGGCCGACTCTTTCTATGTCGGCGGGGTATCGATCCCCGCGGTGCGGATCACCATCGACCATCTGGCGCGCCAACTCGAGGACCCCGATCTGCGCAAGCACATGAGCGAGCGTCTGCACGATCTCATGGCCCCGTACACCCTCGATCGGGGGCTGCATCTCGAATTCAATATCAACGAGGTACCCCGGGACACCTGGATGATCGGTGGACTGTTCCCGCCCCCGCCCGGCAGCCATATCGAGCGTGGCTGGGCCGAGGCGAACAAACCCATTCCCTACTGACCGAGGACGTGGCCCGGATCGGCGCGGTGGGCTGGCGGGGCCGGCGGGAACCGGCCCTCACCGCCGGTTCCCACCGCGAGCACAGCGGTGCTCGATCGAGCTGCTCGGCGGCGAGGGTCAGTCGCCGACGACGCGGGGTTGAGCATTGAACGCGTTGAACGCATTGGCGGCCGCGCCGACTACGGCGGCGGCCGGCCACTGCGCCCTGGGCGCGCCGTCCTGCTGTGTCATCGGAGCGACCTCGGCCGGTGCCGCGTTTGCGGTGCCCGATCCGACGATCGCCGGTATTAGTGGAACCGCCCCTGCCGCAACCACATTGCCGACCTTGTTCCGGTGCGGGTTGAGTGGTCGGTGCTTACCTGCGGCCATGCAGAACCTTTCTGTTCAGGCAGAACATCTAGGGGTACATCGACGCTCGGCATTCGAACCCACCGGTCGCCTGGATTGGTGACAAAGTGGACAACCGGAAATCATTGCCATAACTGAAAATTAGCCACTGTGCTCGTGAAAAGCCATGAAAGAGGCCGGAATCCAGTTCGGGGATTCCGGCCTCAGTGCATCTGCACTCACTCCTGAGCGGCGACTCGTTCGCGACGGCTCCGCCGACGGGTGCGGAGTCGTCGATTCCCGCTCGCCGACTGCTCGGCCGGAGCGCCGAGGGTGGCCAGGGCCAGGTAGTCGGCGCCCGCGGCCCGCCACCACCGGCGCCCCCATCGGGTCGGGCTTGCTGTCAGCCCGCGCGCTGTTGCGAAGACTTCTCCGCTTCCGCATTCGCCGCGGATTTGCCGTTACCGGAAGAACTTTCGCCGCCGATCTGTTTGGCGAGCTGACGCGCCTCGGCTGGATCGTCGAGCGCCTCGAGCGCCAGCCGCGCGAACACCCACTGCTCGGTGGCGGCCATCTGACCGCGGTGGCGGCCCAGGAAGGAGACGAACCATTCGAGCACGGTGACGAAACGGCTGCGGAAGCCGACCAGGTACCACAGGTGCAGGCCCAGCCAGGCCAGCCACGCGAAGAAGCCGCTGAACTCCAGCTTGCCCACCTGGCACACCGCGCTGAATCGCGACACCGTGGCCATGGAGCCCTTGTCGAAGTACTTGAAGGGCTTGCGGTCGGCCACCGTCTGCTTGCCCGCGACCTCGGCCTTGATGGCCTTCGCGGCGTAGGTGCCACCCTGGATGGCGCCCTGCGCCTGCCCGGGCACGCCCGGCACCGACATCAGGTCGCCGACCACGAAGACGTTCGGGTAGCCCTTGATGGTGAGGTCGGGTTCGACGATGACGCGCCCGGCCCGGTCCACCTCGGTGCCCTTGGAGCGGTCGGCGAGGATCTTGCCCAGACCGCTGGCCTGCACGCCGGCCGACCACACCTTGCAGGCGGATTCGATGCGCCGCTCGGAGCCGTCCTGCTCCTTGATGGTGACGCCGCGCGCGTCGACATTGGTGACCATGGCGTTGAGCTGGATCTCCACGCCCATCTTCTCCAGCCGCTGCTGCGCCTTGCCGCCGAGCTTGGGGCCCATCGGGGCGAGCACCGCGCCCGCGCCCTCGACGAGGATGACGCGCGCGTCGCGGGTGTCGATATTGCGGAAGGAGCCTTCCAGGGTGCGGTCGGCGAGTTCGGCGATCTGCCCGGCCAGTTCGACGCCGGTGGGCCCGGCGCCGACCACCACGAAGGTCATGAAGCGGTCGCGGACTTCGGGATCGGTGGCGAGCTCGGCCTCTTCGAAGGAGCCCAGGATGCGCGCGCGCAGTTCGAGGGCGTCGTCGATGGTCTTCATGCCGGGCGCGTAGGTGGCGAAGTGGTCGTTGCCGAAGTAGGACTGCTGCGCGCCGGTGGCCACGATGAGACTGTCGAACGGGGTGACGTAGTCCTGGTTGAGCAGGCGCGAGGTGACGGTGCCGTTCTCGACGTCGATGTCGGTGACCTCGCCCATCACGACGCGCGCGTTCTGCTGCTGACGCAGCACGATGCGGGTGGCGGGGGCGATCTCGCCGGTGGAGAGGATGCCGGTGGCGACCTGGTACAGCAGCGGCTGGAACAGGTGCGTGGAGGTCTTCGAGATGAGGGTGATGTCGACGTCGGCCTTGCGCAGCTGCTTGCAGGCGAACAGTCCACCGAACCCGGACCCGATCACCACCACGCGATGACGCTGTGCGACGGATTTCTCGGCGTTCATCTAGTTCCTGCTCCTCGCCAGACGGGGAAAGTACGACAACTCACCCGTAACGGTAATGCAGTGTGAGTAGCGCGGACCAATCAGGATCGACCGAAAACAGACCTTTTAGACAACAACCTTGAAACTACAATATGGGTGGTCGTCCAGCGAGGATTGCCCCGAAGTGCGCCGCGGGCGGCCCCGGCCGTGCCGGAACCGCCCGCGCGCAGGTTCGGTGTCAGCGCCCCTGGAACAGCAATTGCGCCACGTGCGTGGTGGTTTCGGAGCCGTCGGCGTAACCGCCCTGATCGCCCTGCTCGGTCATGATGGCGAGGGTGTAGCGCTCACCCGGGCCCGCGAAGCCGACCGAATTGACCACCCAGCCACCCTGCTCGTCGGACCAGCCGTTCTTCAGGCCCGGGTTCATGGCCGCGCCCGCGCCCCACACGCCCCAGTGCTGGTTGGTGTCCACGTGACGCATGCGGTCGAGCAGGTAGGCGCGGTCGTCCGGGTGCATGCGGGTGAGAACGTTGTCCATCAGCCGGTCCAGGTCGGCCGGGGAGCACTGCTGGAAACCCCAGTCGGGGAACAGCTTGACCTGCTCGATCGAGGTGGTGGGCGGCATGGGGACCAGTCCGGTCATGCCGTTGGCGCGGAAGGCGTTGTTGAACGACATGCGGTCGATGCCGGCGTACTTGTTCCACAGGATGTCGGCGGCATTGTCGTTGGAGGTTGCCAGCATGGACTCCATCAGCGCGCGGTCGTCGGGTCCGAGCTGGATGGCGCCGATCCGGGCGCGGTTCAGCAGATCCTCGGCGATTGCCAGCTTGATGGTGGAGGCG
The DNA here is from genome assembly GCF_053603795.1 of Nocardia sp. NPDC004123. Taxonomy (NCBI): domain Bacteria; kingdom Bacillati; phylum Actinomycetota; class Actinomycetes; order Mycobacteriales; family Nocardiaceae; genus Nocardia; species Nocardia sp. NPDC004123. Next base: position 126,273 of record NZ_JBSGGG010000011.1, on the reverse strand, counting down.
GTCCAGAAGTTGGTGTCCGCGTTGCCGTTCCGATAAATGCCGCCGGTGACGCGGTCACGCATCACGTAGCCGGTGACGCCGGGGCGGGTACCGAGGTAATTGTCGACGGCCGCGATGCGGCTGCTCATATCGGCGTCGAATCCCGCGATCGGACCCTGGGTGTGCACCGGTGCGGCACCGGCCAGGGGGACGAAGGCGGGGGCGGCCGGAATAAGGGCCGCGGCAGCGAGAACACAAGCGGAGGAGGCCACGCGCCGGGCCTTGGGGGAACGCACGAGGGAACACAATAGAGGGGACCATGCCCGATACGCACGTCTTGAGGTGAATCGGTGTGTGTGTTATCGAATCGACACTGTTGCACGGACTTTCGCGCGAGTCAGTGGAAAGCCGCTTGTAGCTCTTCGATGCTGCGCCCATTGAGGCGGTAGCAGTGCTCGAATGCCTCGGTGTGCCGCTCCCGCGGCCACGACTGCAGCACCACGCCGCGTCCGTAATGCCGGGAGTTGACGAGTTCCCAGCGGTCTCCCACCCGCCGAACGGTGAACCCGGTTCTGGGCACGAGCGGAATCACCGACGCAGACATCGACGCGGACCAGCCTTTCCTGAGAACTTCGAACCTCCCCGAAAGGCACTGTCGCATACCACACTCGAATTTCGGGGTGACGCGCCCTAGCAAATCCTGGGCATGTGGCAGGTGTCACCCGGCGAGCCGGGGCGCTCGGTGTTTGCATGTCGTTCGCCGACTGTATAAACACAGCTCGTGCACATTCACCGGGCCGAACGAGCGGACACGCTCGCCGACGCGCTGGCCGAGCTGCTCGCTGATCCGCTCGGCGATCCGTTCACCCCGGAGGTGGTGGCGGTTCCCGCCAAGGGGATCGAGCGCTGGCTGAATCAGCGGCTGGCCACGGTGCTCGGCAGTGGCGCGGCGAATGACGGTATTTCGGCCAATATCGACTTCGCGGATCCGGCCGCCCTGGTGGCGGCGGCGCTGGCGGAGGCGACGGGAGTGGATCCGGAGCAGGATCCGTGGTCGCCGGAGCGGCTGGTGTGGACTCTGCTGCCGGTGCTGGACGGGGTGCTGACCGAGCCGTGGGCCGCGGTACTCGCGCGCCATCTCGGGCACGGGGACGCGGGCGGCCATCGGGTCGGCCGCCGGTACGCGACGGCCGCGCGGATCGCGTCGCTGTTCGACAGCTATGCCGCCCAGCGCCCGGCCATGATCACCGAGTGGGCCGACGGCCGCGACACCGACGGCGCGGGCCGGGCGCTGCCCACGGATCTGGTGTGGCAGCCACTGCTGTGGCGGCGGCTGCGCAGCGTGGTCGGGGTGGCGAGTCCCGCCGAGCGCCTGGGCGCGGCGTGCGCGCGGCTGCGGGTGGAGCCGTCCATCGTGTCGCTGCCGGAACGGATTTCGCTGTTCGGCGTGACCCGGCTGACCACCGATCAGCTGGAGGTGCTGTCGGCGCTGTCGGCGGGGCGGCAGGTGCATCTGTGGCTGGTGCATCCCAGCCCCGTGCTGTGGACCAAGCTCGCCGATGCCGAGGTGATCCCGAGTCCCGGTGTGCGCGTGCGGCATCCGCTGCTGGCGGCGCTGGGCCGGGATGTGCGGGAGCTGCAGCAGCGGCTGTCCGGGTACGACCACATCGACACCTATCACCCGCGCCCGGAGACGGCCGCGCCCCGCACGCTGCTGTCGGAGTTGCAGGCCGCGGTGCGGCAGGACCGGTGGTCGCTCATGCCGGAGCCGAACCTGGCCGACGGGACCATCGCGGTGCACTCCTGCCACGGGCCGGCACGGCAGGTGGAGGTGCTGCGCGACGCGCTGCTCGGACTGTTCGCCGCCGACCCGACGCTGGAGCCGCGCGACGTCATCGTCATGTGCCCGGATGTGGAGCGTTACGCGCCGCTGGTGCGCGCGGCCTTCGGGCAGTGGTCCCTCGACGGGGCCGAGCCCGGGCATCCGGCGCACGGGCTGCGGGTGCGGCTCGCCGATCGCGCGCAGCGGGCGGTCAATCCGGTGCTGGATGTGGTCGGCACGCTGCTGGAGCTGGCCGACGGGCGCGTCACCGTGACCGAGGTGCTGGATCTGTGTGCGGCCGAACCGGTTCGGGTGCGCTGCGGCTTCGACGACGACGATATCGAGCGGCTGCGGGAATGGGCCGCCGAGACCGGGGCGCGCTGGGGGATCGGGCAGCGGCAGCGGCAGGCGTTCGGGCTCGGGGACTTCGCGCAGAACACGCTCAATGCGGCGGTGGATCGCATTCTGCTCGGGGTGGCGGCCGGGGAATCCAGTGAGGACTGGCTGGATCTGGTGCTGCCGCTGGACGATGTGGACAGCAATGACATCGATCTGGCCGGTCGGTTCGCCGAATTCGTGGACCGGCTGGCGGTGTGCCTGCGCGATCTGCGCGGGTCCACGCTGGAGGAACCGGCGGGCACCGCGCGGCCCGCGGCCGAGTGGGCGGCGGTGCTGGGCCGGTCGCTGGACCTGCTCACCGAGATGCCCGCGAGCCAGGGCTGGATGGGGGTGCAGGCGCGCCGGGAACTGGCGACTGCGCTCGAGCCCGCGAGCGGGATTCCCTTGCGGCTCAGCGATATCGGGGCGCTGCTGACCGCCCGGCTGGCCGGGCGGCCCTCGCGCGCCAACTTCCGTACCGGCGAGCTGACGGTGTGCACCATGGTGCCGATGCGGTCGGTGCCGCACCGGGTGGTGGTGCTGCTCGGTCTCGACGACGAGGTGTTCCCCCGCGCGGGCGGTGTGGACGGCGACGACGCGCTGGCCCGGCACCGCTGCCCCGGGGATCGGGATCCGCGCAGCGAGGACCGGCAGCTGCTGCTGGACGCCATCATGGCCGCCGGGGAGCGACTCGTCCTGCTGCACACCGGATCCGATCCGGTGTCGGGTGCGCACCGCCCGCCCGCGATTCCGCTGGCCGAGCTGCTCGACACGGTGCGCGCGCATGTCGGCGCGGCCGCCCTGGAGCAGGTGGTGACGCGACATCCGTTGCAGCCCTTCGATCGTCGCAACTTCCGGCCCGAGCAGCCGTTCAGTTTCGACACCGTGGCACTGGCGGGCGCGCTGGCCGCGGGGCGCTCGCCGCAGCCGCGGCCGTTGTTCCTGGGTACGCCGCTGCCCGCGCGTGAACGCGGCGATGTGGAGCTGGCCGATCTGGTGGCCTTCGCCGAGCATCCGGTGCGGGCATTCCTGTGGCAGCGCTTGGGGATCCGGGTGCCGGAGGACGAGGAGGAGATCGCCGACCGCCTCCCCATCGAGCTCGACGGCCTGACCAAATGGAACATGGGCGAGCGCATGCTGTCCGCGCGCCTGACCGGCGTGGACCCGAACGTGCTGCGCGCGGCCGAATGGCGGCGCGGCACCCTGCCGCCGTTCACCATGGGCGCGGCCGTGCTCGACGAGGTCGAGGGCACCGTCGACCAGCTGGTGCGGGTGGCCCGGCCGCTGCACGAGATCCCCGCCCGCACCGTCGATATCGCCGTGGATCTGGGTGACGGCCGCCGCCTCACCGGTACCGTCCCGGACGTCCACGACGACGCGCTGCTGCGCACCACGTTCTCGCGGCTGGCTCCGAAACACCGGATGGCGGCCTGGATTCGCCTGCTCGCGCTGGCCGCGACGGGCACCCACCAGTCGTGGCGCGCCATCACCATCGGGCGTGGCAAACACCATCGCCCCGCCTGGCAGTCCACCCTCACCTCGCCCACCGCGCCCCTGGCCCGCGGCATCCTGCGCGACCTGGTGCTGCTGCGGGACGAGGGCCTGTCCGAACCCCTGCCCATCGCCCCCTCGGCCTCGGCCACCTACGCCGAACGCCGCCTCGCCGGTGCCTCCGCCGAGGACGCCCTGCACGCCGCCGGACAGGACTTCGACGATCGCTTCGGCGAACACACCGACCGCTACTTCCGTCACATCCTCGGCCGGTCGCCGCGCTTCGACCAGCTGACCGAGGCCGCCGCATCGGCGCTCCCCGGCGTCGACTCCGAACCCACCCGTTTCGGCGAACTGGCACGCCGGCTCTGGAACCCCTTGCTCACCAACGAGAATCAAGGTCAGCCATGACCACCCCGAGGAGGAACCCCCTGCCCGTCACCGCGCCCGGGAGCCCCGAATGACCGACGACCTCTTCTCCCTCACCGATCCGGACCTGGCGCCGCGCCCGGCCACCCGCACGCGCCGCAGCAGCGACGGTCCCGCCGGCGAGAGGCGCCGTCGGGAGACCGCATCCTCGATCGGCGACACCCCGGATCTGTTCGATCTGCCTGCCGCCGAGCCGGATTCGGCGATGCCGGGCGGCGAACCGGACCGCGATCATTCCGGGGCCGCCGACCACGGGCTGTGGGATGCGCCCGCCGATGTCGGCGATGATGCTGGGCCGCAGGATGATTCGGTGGCCATGTCCGCAATTTCCCCGTCGTCCGGGGATTCGGGGAATCGGTTCGAGCTGACGGGGCCGTTGCCGGTGGGGACCACCGTGCTCGAGGCGAGTGCGGGGACCGGGAAGACCTACGCCATCGTGGGGCTGGCGGTGCGGTTCGTGGCCGAGCTGGGGGTGGATGTCTCCGAGTTGCTGCTGGTGACATTCAGCCGGGCTGCGACGCAGGAGTTGCGGGAGCGGACGCGGGACCGGTTCGTGGGAGTGGCGGCGGCGCTGGGGGATCCGGAGCGGGCGCTGGCCTCGGGGGACGAGCTGATCCGGCATCTGGCGCAGGGGAATCCGGCGGAGATCGCGACGCGGCGGGAGCGGCTGCTGGCGGCGCTGTCGGACTTCGACGCGGGAACCATTGCCACCACGCACAGTTTCTGTCAGCGGATGCTCGACGAGCTGGGGCTGGCGGGGGAGCAGGATCCGGGGGTGCGGCTGGTGGAGGGGATCGAGGATGTGGTGTCCACGGTCGCCGATGACCTGTATCTGAGCCGGTACGCACGTGGCGGCGCACCGTTCGGTCCGGCGGACGCGCAGCGGCTGGCCGCGGCGGCGGTGGGCGATCCGCACGCCCTGCTGCTGCCCGAGGCCGAGGGCGAGGAGGATCGGGCGGCCGAGCGGGTGGCGTTCGCGACGGCGGTGCGGGTGGAAACGGCTCGGCGGAAACGGCTTTCGGGCCTGCGGGACTTCGACGACCTGCTGGTGCTGCTGCACGAGGTGCTGGCTGATCCCGAGCACGGGCCGCGCGCCTGCCAGCGCATCCGGGACCGGTACCGGGTGGCGCTGGTCGACGAATTCCAGGACACCGACCCGCTGCAGTGGGACATCCTGCGCCGCGCTTTCCACGGACACGCCACCCTGGTACTGGTCGGTGACCCGAAGCAGGCCATCTACGCCTTCCGCGGCGCGGAGGTGCTCAGCTATCTGGACGCGGTGGCGCACGCCGACAGCAAACGTGAGCTCACCACCAACCGGCGCAGCGACGCGGGCCTGCTGACCGCGCTCGAGCATCTCCACGGTGGTGCGGCCCTGGGGCACAAGGAGATCACCGTGCACCGGGTGGCGGCGACCAGGCCGTTCTCGCGGCTCTCCGGTGCGCCGGAGCGGGTCACGCCCCTGCGACTGCGGTGCCTGCCGCGCAGTGGCGCGGGTCCGCTCAACAAGTCCGGGTATCCGACGGTCGGCCGCCAGCGGGAACGGGTCGCCGTCGACGTGGCCGCCGATATCGTCGGCCTGCTCGAATCCGGCGTGCTCATCGATGCGGGCACGCCCGGCGAAAGGCCGATCGGGCCGGGCGATATCGCGGTCCTGGTCCGCAACCGGAATCAGCTGGAAATGGTGCGCACCGAACTCGAGGCGGCAGGTGTCGCCTCGGTGCTGGCGGGCGGCGCGAGCGTGTTCGGCACGCCCGCGGCCACCGAATGGCTGTGGGTGCTGCACGCTTTGGAGCAGCCGCATCGGGCCGACCGGGTGCGCCTGGCCGCCGGCACCGCGTTGCTCGGGCTGCGCGCCGAGGACATCGACGCCGGGGGCGCGGATCTGGTCGGCCGTCTCAGCGCCGAACTGCGCGACGCGGCCCGGCTGTTCGCCCGCGCGGGCTTCGCCGCCGTCGCCGAAAAGCTCAGCGCCGAAACAAAGTTGGCCCCCCGCCTGCTCGCTCTCGAGGGCGGTGAACGTCAGCTCACCGACCTGCGCCAGATCGCCCAGCTGCTCGACGACGCGGCCCTGCGCGAGGGCTTGGGCCTGTCGGCGCTCACCCGCTGGCTGGCCGACCGGGTGCGTGATCCTGCCTCCGGCAGCGTCGCCGACCGCAGCCGCCGCCTGGACCGCGACGCCGCCGCCGTACAGGTCGCCACCGTGCACGCCAGCAAGGGTCTCGAATTCCCGGTCGTGTACCTGCCTTTCGCGTGGGACGCGGCCAAACTGCGCAACCCGCCCACCCTGCTGTTCCACGACGAGCAGGGCCGCCGCGTCCTCGATGTCGGCGGCCCCGACGCACCCGGCTACAGTTCCCGCCGCCTGCGCGCCGAGGCCGAGGAGCAGGCCGAGGAACTGCGCCTGCTGTACGTCGCCCTCACCCGGGCCGGCGCGCAGATCGTGGCCTGGTGGGCCCCCGCCTACGACACTCAGACCGCGCCCCTGCACCGCATGCTGCTGGGCCGCGAGCCCGGCAGTCCGGCCGTGGCCGACAAGGTGCCGGTGCCAGCGGATTCGGTACTGCTGGAACGCATCCGGGAGTGGGCCGCCACCGCGGCGCCGGGCGTGATCGCCGTCGAGCCGGTGCGCGAGATCACCCGCGCCCGGCTGCCCCTCGACGACACCGCCACCGCCACCGAGCCTTTGGCGGCCGCCTACTTCGGCCGGGCCCTCGACCAGGCGTGGCGGCGTACCTCCTATTCGGCGCTCACGGCGGGCGCGCACGACGCCCTGCCCGCCGCCGATCTGCCCGAGGGCCGCGGCGTCGCCGACGAACCGGCCACCCCGTCCGTGCTCGCCGAGGACCTCACCGCCTTCGCGGGAGCCAGGCCGTCGCTGATGAATTCGCTGCCCTACGGCGCGGAGTTCGGCACGCTCGTGCACGAGGTCCTCGAATACGTCGACACCGACGCACCCGACCTGGCCGCCGAGATCCGCGCGCGGGTCCAGCACGCGGTGAGCGAGCAGATGTTCGACGCCGACCCGGATGTGCTGTCGGACGCGCTGCTGGCGGTCATGCACACGCCCATCGGTTTCGGCGCGCTCGCCGACTTCCCGACCCGGGATCGCCTGAGCGAGCTGGACTTCGAGCTCCCGCTGGCCGGTGGCGACCATCCGGTCGCGGCGCGGGTGACCGTCCCGCGCATTGCCGACCTGCTGCGCCGCCACCTGCCCGCCGACGATGTCTTCGCCCCCTACGCCGACCAGCTGGCCCACCTCGACGACACCCCGCTGCGCGGCTACCTCACCGGCAGCATCGACGCCGTGCTGCGCACCACCGGACCGCGATTCGTGGTTGTCGACTACAAGACCAACCGGCTCGGCACCGGCGACCTCACCGTCGCGCACTACACCCACGAGCGCATGGCCGCGGAGATGATGCGCTCGCACTACCCGCTGCAGGCCATCCTGTATTCCGTTGCCCTGCACCGGTATCTGCGCTGGCGGCTGCCCGGCTACGATCCGGCCGCACACCTCGGCGGCATCCGCTACCTGTTCGTGCGCGGCATGGTCGGACCCGACACCCCGGACGGCTGCGGCGTTTTCGACTGGCTGCCGCCCGCGGACCTGATCGTCGAGCTGTCGGCCCTGCTGGCCGGGGACCCGGAGGTGGCGCGATGACCGCGATCCAGCTGGCGCAGCGGGGCACCGGCCCGCTGCAGGTGTTCAATGCCGCCGGGGTGCTGTCGGCGGCCGACGTGCATGTGGCGCTGCGGCTCGCCCGGCTCGGCGGCGAGCGGTCCCCGGCCGTCGTCTTCGCCACCGCGCTGGCCGTGCGTGCGGTGCGCTCCGGGTCGGTGTGCCTGGAGGTCCGGCGCATGCACGAGATCGGTGTCGACGCCGAGGGCACCGAGGAATCGGCGATCGACCCGGCCACCCTGCCGTGGCCGGACGTGGATTCGGTCATCGCGGCGCTGCGGGTGAGTCCGCTGGTGACCGGCAGCCCGTCCGGGCCGCTGCGCCCGCTGCGGCTCATCGACCCGCCCGGTGCGAACGACTCGGGCCCGCTGCTCTACCTCGACCGGTACTACCGGCAGGAGGAGACCATCCGCCGCGTCCTCACCGAGCGCGCCGCCACCCATCCCATGGTGGACGCCGAACTCGTGCGCCGTGAACTGGATCGGCTCTTCCCCGACCACGCCGGACCCGGCGAGCCGCCGGACCGGCAGCGGCTGGCGGCCGCCCTGGCCACCACCCAGTGGACCACCGTGATCGCGGGCGGCCCCGGTACCGGCAAGACCCACACCATCGCCCGGGTGCTGGCCCTGCTGGTCGCGCATCAGCAGGCCGTGCCCGGTGCCCCCGCCCTGCGCATCGCCCTGGCCGCCCCGACCGGCAAGGCCGCCGCCCGCATGCAGGAATCGGTGCGCGAGCAGGCGGGCGAGATCGGTCTGCCCGAGCTGACCGCCGCGACCCTGCACCGTCTGCTGGGCTGGCAGCGTGGCGGCGCGGGCCGGTTCAAGCACAACGAGTTCAACCGGCTGCCCTACGACGTCATCGTGGTCGACGAGACGTCCATGGTGTCGCTGACCATGATGAGCCGCCTGCTGCCGGCCGTGCGACCCGACGCCCGCCTGGTGCTGGTCGGCGACCCGGACCAGCTGGCCTCGGTCGACGCGGGCGCGGTGCTCGCCGACCTGGTCGCGGGACCTGTTCCGGGACAGGCGAATCCGGCGCTGGAACGCATCCTCGGCGGCGATCCGGCCGCCGCTGCCGCCCATCCGGACGCCCTGTCCGGGCGCGAGCGGGAACGCCTGCGCGGCGGCATCGTCCGGCTCACCCGCGGCCGCCGCTTCGGGGGGCGCATCGCCGAACTGGCCGTCGCGATCCGGGCCGGCGACGCGGACTCCGCCCTGGCCCTGCTGGCCGACGGCGGCGACGAACTGTCGCTCTACCCGCCCGACGACATCACCGAGGTGCGCGCCGACGTCCTGCGCGCCGCCCGCGAGGCCACCGATGCCGCCGTCGACGGGAACGCGACCGCCGCGCTCACCGCGCTGGAATCCCATCGCCTGCTGTGCGCCCACCGCCAGGGCCCCTACGGTGTCGAACGCTGGGATCGCCTGGCCGCCGGCTGGGTCACCGCCGCCGGGATCAGTACAGATCCCGGTGCCGGGCACTGGTACCCGGGCCAGCCGCTGCTGGTCACCGCCAATGACCACGAGGCTCGCATCTACAACGGCGACACCGGCGTCATCGTCCGTGCGGCCGACGGCACCCTGCGCGCCGCCCTGCAGCGCGGCAGCGAGCCCTACCTGGTGCATCCCACCCAGTTCCCCGGCGTGACCACCGTCTACGCCATGACCATCCACCGCAGCCAGGGCAGCCAGTACGACACCGTGTCGGTCGTGCTGCCCGGACCGGAGTCCACGCTGCTCACCCGCGAACTGCTGTACACGGCCATCACTCGCGCCCGGCGGCACGTCCGCATCCTCGGCAGCGAGGAGTCCATCCGCTCCGGCATCGCCCGCCGGGTGCTGCGCGCCAGCGGCCTGCGCAACCGGGAATGACCCGCCGCGCCGACCTCGGAACACGCGCCGACCTCGGAACACCTGGCCGCCGCCGGAGTATCCCGCTGGCAGGCCGGCCTGCGGTGGCGCGATCGGCGTAGCGTGGACGGGGCCCGATACGGCTGTCGCCGTGGTCTTTCGGAGTGTGCGGCCGAAAGTGGCGCGTGCGGCCGAAGCGGAAGGTTGCCCATGGCCGAGTGGGAAGGCGAGCGGTCCACGGATGCCGTGGTGTCCGCGGACGGTACGCGGATCGCCTACGTGACCGAGGGAACGGGGCCGGGGGTGATCGTGGTCCCGGGGGTGCTGGCGCTGGCGCAGGGGTACAGCGGGTTCGCCGACGCGCTGGCCACCGCGTTCACGGTGCACACGATCGAGCGGCGCGGGCGCGGGGACAGCGGCCCGCAGCGGCCCGGCCACGGTGTCGAGGACGACTGCGCGGATGTGCGTGCCCTCCAGGACGAGACGGGTGCGGCGTTCCTGGTGGGGCATTCGTACGGCGGGTTCGTCGCCCTCGAGGCGGCGCGGAACCATCCGGGCACCCGCAAGGTCGCGGTGTACGAGCCGGGTCTGTCGGTCCGGGGTTCGATGCCGTCCGACTGGATGGGTCCCTACGAGAAGTACCTGGCCCAGGGCAAACCCTTCGACGCCTTCGTCGACTTCATTCGTGCGATCGGCCCGGACGGCGCGCGCAAGGTCCCGCGCTGGATGTTCCGCCGCATGATGCCGAGGTTCATGGAGGCGCCCGAGATGGACATGGTCATCGCGCAGCTGCCGCAGAATCTCATCGAGCATCGCCAGTACGTGCGGCTCGACGGTACCTACCACCACTACGCCGAGATCACCGCCGAGGTGCTGCTGCTCGAGGGCGACAAGGATCGGCGCGCGTGGACGGCCTCCGATCAGGAGCTGCTGGCCTCGGTGATCCCGCAGTGCGAACGCGTCACGGTGCCGGGACTCGACCATTTCGGCATCGACAGGGGCGATCCGGACCGGGTGGCGGGCTTGGTGGCCGAGTTCTTGTCGCGTTCGTAGTGGTCTCGCTCACCGCGGTCGATAGGCTGGGGCTATGGCCACTACGCCCGAGCACGTCGACGTGCTGATTGCCGGGGCCGGACTGTCCGGTATCGATGCCGCCTACCATCTGCAGCGCGCCTTCCCGTGGCGGACCTACGCCATTCTGGAGATGCGCGAGGCCAGCGGTGGCACCTGGGATCTGTTCCGCTACCCCGGGATTCGCTCCGACTCGGACATGTTCACCCTCGGCTACCGGTTCCGGCCGTGGCTGGGGGAGAAGGCCATCGCCGACGGCGGCTCGATCCTGGAGTACGTGCGCGACACCGCGGCCGAGAACGGGATCGACTCGCACATCCGTTACCGGCACCGGGTGGTTCGGGCGGAATGGTCCTCGGCGGACAACCGCTGGACCGTCATCGCCGACCATGACGGCCGGTCGGTGACCATGACCGCGAACTTCCTGTTCAGCTGCTCGGGCTACTACCGCTACGACGAGGGCTACACCCCGGACTTCACCGGCACCGAACGCTTCCCGGGCCCGATCATCCACCCGCAGCACTGGCCCGCCCACGTCGATGTCGAGGGCAAGCGGGTCGTCATCATCGGCTCCGGCGCCACCGCCGTCACCCTCGGCCCCGCCCTGGTCGAGGAGGGCGCGCACGTGACCATGCTGCAGCGGTCACCCTCGTACATCATCTCCCTGCCCGACCGCGACGACCTCGCCGACCGCGCCCGCGCATACCTGCCCGCGCGCATCGCCTACGGCCTGACCCGCGCCAAGAATGTCGCCCTGAGCACGCTGATGTACCAACTGTCGCAACGCTATCCGAAGCGCATGCGGGCCTGGATCCGCGGCTTTCAGAAGCGCTGGCTGCCCGACGGCTACGACATCGACACCCACTTCAACCCGAACTACGGGCCGTGGGATCAGCGACTGTGCCTGTCGCCCAACGGCGATCTGTTCCGCGCCATCCGCGAGGGGCGGCTGGAGCTGGTCACCGACCGCATCGACACCTTCACCGAGACCGGCCTGCGCCTCGAATCCGGCCGCGACCTCGACGCCGACCTCATCATCACCGCAACGGGTTTGAACCTCATCCCCTTCGGCGGCGTCGAGCTGGTGGTGGACGGCCGCAAGGTCCACCTCCCCGACACCATGGCCTACAAGGCCGCGATGCTCTCCGATGTCCCCAACTTCGCCTTCGTCATGGGCTATACCAACGCCTCCTGGACGCTGAAGGCGGATCTGGTGTGCGAGTACGTGGTTCGCCTGCTGCGCCACATGGATGCCCACGGCTACGCCACGGCGACCCCGGTGCGCGACCCGTCCATCGGCACCGCGCCGTTCCTGAACTTCGAGCCCGGCTACGTGCTCCGGGCCCTCGACATCCTCCCCAAAACGGGCGACCGCGCCCCCTGGCGCCTCTACATGAACTACCTTCGCGACCTCCCCAAACTCCGCTACGGCCGAATCACCGACCCCGCCATGCGTTTCGAGCGGGCCTGACCCCGGTGGAAGCAAATCGATTGCAGTGCACGTGATCAGCTCTTCCGGGTGGGGCGACTGACGGGCAGCGACCGCCCCGTCTCCAGCAGGGATTTCAGATCGCTGAGCATGAACGGGTAGCCGCCGCCGAAGCCCTCCGATTCCAGATCGCCGGAGACGATGACCGAGATGAGCGGAGCGCCGGCGACATCGTGGATGACGGTCAGGGCGCAGGTGCCGTCGCCGCGATCACGAATCTCGTATCGCAGATAGGTTTCCGGCTCCGCGGCAAGGTGCTCATCGCCCCGGAAACGTATGCGCGCACCCCACAGCACCGGCGGGTCGTAGTCGGTGACCGTGCCGCGGATGATGACCTCCGGTTCGCTGTCGATCGGACGAGGTCCGGAGGGAGCGAACACCGTGAACGCACCACCGACCCGAGGCTCGAGCACGCTGCGGCCGCCGAATCCGTAACGCACGGTCCAGTCGGGATCGGTTACGGCCTCCCAGATCCGCATGGCCGGTGCGGCGATGATCACGCGATGGATCTGTGTCGTCTCCGGGCGCGCACGCGAGAGGACATCCTCGAAGCTCACGATTCCAGGTCCTTCTTCAGATCGGCCAGTGCGGAGAGCTGTTGTTCGGTGAATTTGTCGATCCATCGATCGTGAATCAGCCGGATCGGCACGGGATTGAGGTAGTGCAACTTCTTTCGCCCGCTGCGGACCGCCGTCACCAAGCCCGCTTCCTCGAGCAAACGGAGGTGCTTGCTGATGCCGAAGCGGGTCATCTCCAGCCCGGATTCCAGCTCGGTCAGCGTCTGGCCGTCCTTGGCGAACAACGCGTCCAGCAGGTGCCGCCGGGTGGGATCGGCCAGCGCTTTGAACACCGCGTCCTCGTCCACGCCCCCATTCTATACGAGACCAATCGGTCACATGAGCGTTGACATGTGACCATTTGGTCACCTATTGTCGAAACATGAAGCGCTACATAGTCCTCTACCTCGCACCCCTCTCGGTCGCCGAACGATTCGCCCAGGCCACACCCGCGGAAGCTGTGAAAGGCATGCAGCTGTGGGCGGATTGGAGCAACCGGATCGGCGCCGGCCTCGTCGACGCGGGCAAACCCCTCGGCAATGCGCGCCGCATCACGCCGACCGGTACCACCGAGACCGACAGCGGAGTGATCGGAATGTCCATCCTCCAGGCCACCTGCATGGACGAGGCGCTGGAAATGGTCGGCGACCACCACCACCTGCACTGGGCCGAGCAGTGCGAAATCGTCGTCCTCGAAGAACAACCCATTCCCGAGCTGCAGCAATGAAGGCTACGACGGTTTCGTCCAGCTGCGTTGATCAATGCGCGAGCCGCATTGCCGTAGTCCGCCTGTGCGCGTAGTGCTCTCCAGACGCGCTCGACGAGGTGATCGTGCTGAGTATCGCCCATTTCGGGTACGGCACATTCCAGCGCTGGTCAAGATCGCCGACGTGATCTGCGCCTGTACCGGCAACCGGTACACGGTCCCCATGGATGCGATGAGGGAGAGGCCGACGATCCGATATCGATTGTGATCGGCGAGCGGTTCACGGCTGGAGGATCATTCGGCCGGGGAGGCCCCCGGCGGCCTTGGCGCTGAAGGCTTTCACCGCTTCTTCGAGGGGGTAGACCGCGCCGACCTGGGGGCGGAGGTGGCCCTCGTCGATAAGGCGGGCGAGTTCGGTCAGTTGGGCGCGGTTGGATTCCTGGACGAAGACGACCTTGCGGATGTCGTCGCGGTCGGTGGGGAATTCGGCTGCTGCCTTGATGGTGATGAGGGTGCCGTTGGGGCGGAGCAGGATCGACGAACCGGTGAGGACGTCGCCGCCGATCGTGTCGACCACCAGGTCGGCCCGGCCTGCGGCGACGGCCAGTTGCTCGGTGTCCAGGGCGAGGTAGCGGTCGGCGCCGAGTTCGAGTGCCAGGGAACGGGAGTGCTCGCGGCCGGTACCGATGACGTGCGCACCCGCCCAGTGCGCGAGCTGGACGGCCATCGAGCCGACCGCGCCGCCCGCGCCGTGGATGACGACGGTCTGGCCCTTGTCGAGGTGCCCGTGGTCGAACAGGGATTGCCAGGCGGTGAGCCCGGCACGCGGGACCGCCGCCGCTTGGATGTGGTCGAGGGTGCGGGGTTTGCGTGCGATATTGCGGGCTTCGACGGCGACGTACTCGGCGGCCGCGCCGTTGCGCAGCTGGTCGGTGAGGCCGAAAACCTCGTCGCCGACGGCGAATCCGGCGGTGCCGTAGCCGAGGGCAGCGATTACACCCGAGACCTCGTTGCCGGGAATGACCGAGTCGCGGGGGTGGCCGGCGCGACAGTTCCAGATGGGCCAGTCCAGTTCGTTGTGCGTGATACCGCACGCCTCGACCTTGATCAGGACATCGCAGAGACCGGGTTTCGCGTCGGGGACATCCTCGTAGACCAGTCCGTCGATGCCGGGCTCGCGGGTGCGAATAGCCTTCATCCTCAGCTCTTTTCGTTGTACGAACGAATCGACGATAGGACGGGCGGATGCGCGGTGTCGGCTGATTTCCTGGGAATTCGATGGCCGGATCCTGATCCGAGCCGAGCAGGAAGTGGGCCGGTTAGTCCTGGGTCGATTCGAACAATCCCGGAATCGTGAGTGCGTATTCGACATCCGCGCGCGTGCCGAGCATGGTGAGCACCCCGCGGATCATGGTCAGCCGGGCCGCGTCGATGGTGGCCTGATCGGGTTCGCCGTGCGGTGCGTCCGCGGAAATGCGGTAGACGACGAATTCGCAGGTCTGCAGCGCGGTATCGAGGTCGAGATCGGTGGGGGCCGGCCGCCCCAGGCCGGTGATCTTGGTGCGTACCAGGACCCGGATGTCGTCGATGGCCTGCTCGCGATAGGCCGACACCGGCGAGCCCGGATCGTGCAGTTCGGCGAACAGCGGCGCCAGCATCCGGCCGTGACCGCCCGCCCAGTGCAGATACGCCTCGATCATATTGATGCCGAGATCGACCGGTTGCTCGCTGCGTTCCAGCGCGGACCGGATGCCGCCGACCAGGTCCTCGTTGGAGACCGTGAGCACCGCGTGCAGCGGCTCGACGGCATTGGCGAAATAGCGGTAGAAGGTGGGCCGCGCCAGCCCGGCCTTCTCGATGATCCGCGCCACGCTCAGCCCGCGCGAACCCTGTTCGGCGAACACCTCGGCGGTAGCCAGCACGATGCGGGCGCGCACCTGGTCGGCCTGCTTCTCCGTCTGCGGCGGGCGGCCGCGGCGCGCCGGGGTGCCCTTGCCCGCCGGAGGGCTTGACATGGTGTGCGTCACGTCTATTAATCTAACATCAGTGTTCATGTAACACCGATGTTCAGTTAATAATGGGTTTCACCCGCACCCGACTCCTCGAGAGGGCGACCAATGACGACTGCCCCGCAGCTCGCCGCCGCCGATGCGCTGCCTTTTGACCTGGTCCAGCGCCTGCTCGGCCACGCCGTCGCGGGCGGTGCGCCCTCGGTGGAGGTGTTCGCGCCCGCCACCGGCGCCAAGATCACCGACCTGCCGCAGTCCTCGGTCACCGATATCGAGGCCGCCTTCGCCACCGCGCGCGCCGCGCAGCAGGAATGGGCGACCGTGCCGGTCGGGGAGCGGGCCGCACTGCTGGGCCGCATCCACGACCTGGTGCTGGCCGAGCAGGACACCATCCTCGACATCATCCAGCTCGAGACCGGCAAGTCCCGGGTGCACGCCTTCGACGAGGTCTCCGACGTCGCGGTGAACACCCGCTACTACGCGGCCGAGGGCAAATCGATTCTGGCGCACCGCAAGCCGCGCGGCGTCATGCCGGTCCTCACCCAGGTGGAGGTGCGCAACCGGCCCAAGGGCGTGGTCGCGGTCATCTCGCCGTGGAACTACCCGCTCGCGCTGGGCGCCTCCGACGCGCTGCCCGCGCTGCTGGCCGGCAATGCCGTCATCGGGCGGCCGGACAACCAGACCGCGCTGACCCTGCTCTGGGCCATCGACATCGCCGAGCGCGCCGGTCTGCCCAAGGGCCTGTGGCAGGCGGTGCTCGGGCGGGGCACCGTGGTCGGCACCGAGGTCATCGCGCGCGCCGACTACGTCGACTACACCGGATCCAGCGCCACCGGGCGCACCATCGCCCAGCAGGCGGGGGAGCGGCTCATCGGGTATTCGCTCGAGCTCGGCGGCAAGAACCCGCTGCTGGTGCTCGCGGACGCCGACGTCTCGGCCGCCGCCAAGATCGCGGTGCGGGCCTGCTTCGCCTCGGCCGGGCAGCTGTGCGAATCGATCGAGCGAATCTATGTGCACGACACGGTGTACGACCAGTTCGTCACCGAATTCGTGGCCCACACAAAGAAACTGGGCCTGGGCAAGACTCTCGACTACAGCTACGAGATCGGGTCGCTGACCTTCCCGCGCCAGATCGACACCGTCAGCACGCACGTCGACGACGCGGTCGCCAAGGGCGCCACGGTCCTCGCCGGCGGCAAGGCGCGGCCGGATCTCGGCCCCTACTTCTACGAGCCCACCATTCTCGCGGGCGTCCGCGCGGGCATGACCGTCTACCGCGAGGAAACCTTCGGACCGGTCGTGTCGGTCTACCGTGTGTCCAGCGACGACGAAGCCGTCGCGCAGGCCAACGACACCGCCTACGGCCTCAATGCCAGTGTGTGGAGCCGCGATATCGCCCACGGCCGCGAGGTCGCCGCGCGGGTGCGCGCCGGATCGGTGAACGTGAACGAGGGCTTCATCGCCGCGTGGGGCTCGGTGGCCGCGCCGTCGGGCGGGCTCGGCATCTCCGGCACCGGCCGCCGGCACGGGCCCGAGGGCCTGCTGAAGTACATCGACACCCAGACCATCGCGGTGCAGCGGGTGCTGCCCATCGCACCGCTGCCGGGCATGTCGGAACAGCTGTGGGCCAAGACCATGACGCTCTACCTGGGCGTCATGAAGACACTGCGGCAGAAGTGATTCCGCAGTTCATTTCGACAGGGGTACAGAGGGGTATGAAGACCGTAGCGGGCAAGAAGGTCCTGGTCACCGGGGCGGCCATGGGCCTGGGCAAGTCGTTCGCGCAGCGCGCGGTGGCCGAGCAGGCCGCCGACGTGGTGCTGTGGGACGTCAACGAGAAGGCGCTGAAGGAGACCGCGGCCGAGCTGGCGGCGCTGGGCGGCAGCCGGATTCACCACTACGTGGTGGACGTGTCCGACCGTGACGCCATCGCCGAGGCGGCCGCGGCCGTGCGCGCCGAGGTCGGCGGAATCGACGTGCTGGTCAACAATGCGGGCATCGTGCGCGGCAACGGCTACTTCTGGGAGACCGGCAACCGTGCCGACATCGACAAGACCATGGCGATCAATTCGCTTGCGCCCATGTACATCACGCTCGAATTCCTGCCTGCCATGGTGGCGAACAAGGGCGTCGAGGGCCGCGTCCTGAACATCGCCTCCTCCGCCGGGCTGGTGGCCAACCCCCGCATGAGCGTCTACGCGGCCTCCAAGTGGGCGGCGCTGGGCTGGTCGGACTCGGTACGCCTGGAGCTCGAGCAGTCCGGCAACGAGCACGTGAAGTTCACCACGGTCTGCCCGACCTACATCAACACCGGAATGTTCGACGGCGCCAAGGGTTTCTGGTTCACCCCCATCCTGGACCAGGAGGAAGTCGTCGACACCTCCTGGACCGAAATGAAGAAGGGCTCCGCCCTGGTAGTCCTACCCTGGACCTCCCGCCTCAACCGCGCCATCTCCGGCCTCCTCCCGCTCAAGGTCCGCGACTTCTACCTCAACACGGTGGGCGTCTACCACTCGATGGACGAATTCACCGGCCGCAAGCAGTAATTCGCGCCCGAGCAACGAGCGCGCTCCGACGCGACACACCGACACCACCCGACCGACCGGTCCGGGTGGTGTTCGTCACCGGGCGTCCCGGTACGGATCGACACCGAATACGGCCGGGCCTGAAACAGCGGGGACAGGCTGTCGGACCCCTGATTTACCGTGGCGGTCACGCCACACCGGGCGGGGAACCGAGGCCTCAAGGGGAACGTATCGTGCTGGACGTCGTAGTCAACGGATGCTGGGGCCTTCGCGGGGAATCCGTGCCGGGCATCGCCGAACGCTGGTACGGCACGCTGCGCGTGCTCGCGGACATCGACGGCTCGACGTTTCACAGATGGCACGAGGCCGGCCGCGGCCGCCCGTCCGATCCCGTGGTGCAGCCCTCGGTCCCCGCACTGGCGGACTACATCGAGCGGACGAACACCGGTCCCGACCTCGACGTCGTGGGATACACGACGTCGCTGTGGGCGCAGAACCCCGCTGCGGCGCACGTCTCCATGGCGATTCACGCGGGCAGCACCTCACGCTACGCGGTGAACTCGGTCGTGCTCGCCTTCCGGTCGCGGGAGGTCGACGAAACCGCGGAGGTGATCCGGCGCGCTCCGCAGGTCCTGCGCCTGCTCGCGGAGCACTGGGAGATCGACGCCGGGCAGGTGTACGGCAGGCACGAGTACCGTGCGGTGGCCGAGCGGTGGGACCTGGCGAACAGCGACCCGCGATGCGGCCGTGCAGTCGTCCTCTCCGCCGGCCGCGCCGCCCTGGCACCCGGGGGGCTGCCCGCGACGTACGTCCGCACCGCACACGGTGGACTGGTGATCGATCTCACCAGTGGCGGTACGGAGTCCCCGGCCATCGAGACGATCCTCGACGCGAACGCACGACTACGGGCGGCCGGGGCACTGGAAAAGCTCCCGATCCCGTTCGACCGCGCCACGTTCTGACGCCTGCGCGCCGCTGTGCGGCCGTGTTTCTCAGAGCGAGACCCGCATGGCCACGAACCCCGCTAGCAGCCCCACCGCGAACACCCCGAGCCCGAGCGCGAACACCGCGGGCATCACCACCGGACCCCACGCCCCGGGCCCGGCCACCGTGGAGTTCGCCGCCGGGTCCGCCGGGTCGTAACTGACCCGGACCGGCGCCCCGACCGCCACGCCGAACGGGCCCGGGGCATGGTCGGTGAACTCGATGTCGCGGCCGTCACGGGTGCGGAACGCGAAGACGTACTCGGTGGTGTAGCTCCGCTCCATGCCCGGCCCCCGCTCGACAGTCCGGCGCTCCACGCACCGCCCCTCGACGTGCTCGCCGTGCCGCAGCAGCCGCAGCACACGGTTCAAACGCAGTGCGGAGCGGATCGCGAACCCGCCGACGAACAGGCCGAACAGCAGCAGGAAGGTGGCCGTGCCGCCGGGCAGGATGTGCATGGAATCGCGCTCCCAATCTGCTACGTGAAACTCGTACCCGATCCGGCCTACGTCGCGGCGCTGTCGGCAGATCCGATTCGAATCATCATGGAGCACAACGCCCTGCCTTGCCGCGACCCGCGCGGTTCGGGTCGGCCGAAGTACCCGTCGGCGAACGCACCATCACGCCGAATTTCGTGCGCTCGACTAGAGCCGGATGATCTTCTGGGAGGCCATGAAACGTGCTCTAATCGATGCGTTTCGACGAGCCGGAGACAGAGGGGGCCGATCGCGGTGGTGTCGTTCTTCGTAGCGCGAGACGGGCAGTACCAAGCGCATGGCTACGGGGTCAGCCAGTGGTCGTCGAAACAGGTGAACGGGCCGGCGGTGTGCGGGTTGTTGGCGCGTCAGCTGGAAACACATTGCCCCG
The DNA here is from genome assembly GCF_053603795.1 of Nocardia sp. NPDC004123. Classification (NCBI taxonomy): domain Bacteria; kingdom Bacillati; phylum Actinomycetota; class Actinomycetes; order Mycobacteriales; family Nocardiaceae; genus Nocardia; species Nocardia sp. NPDC004123. The sequence continues at coordinate 106,434 of NZ_JBSGGG010000011.1, read as the reverse complement.
CAGAGGGTTTCATACCCGCGCGGCTCACAGTCGATATGCTGCGGCCGGTACTCAACGAACCGATCGCGGTGCACAGCGCCGTCATCCGCGAGGGCACGCGGGTGATCGTGGCCGATGCCTCCATCGTGCAGCAGGGCGAGCTCCGTGCGCGGGCGAGTGCGGTCTTCCTCGCGTCAGCTTCTGCGGCACCGGGTGAGATGTGGCAGCCGCAGGAGTCATTGCCCGCTCCGCAGGCTCAGCTGACATCGCCGGATGGTGAGCCGCCGTTGCTCAAGTGCGGCGAGTCGGAGTGGACCGACAACTTGACCGCAGGCCGGAACGCAGACCGTAAAGTGCTGTGGCAGAACCTCATTCCCTTGATCGAGGGCGAACCGATCTCCCCGTTTCAGCGAGCGGCTGCGATGGGAGACGCCACGAATTTCGTCTGCCATTGGGGATCTGCGGGGATCGGCTACATCAATACCGACATGACCTTGACGCTGTCGCGGTTGCCCGAAGGCCCCGAACTCGGGCTTCAGGCTCAGGATCAGGTCACCGGCGACGGTATCGCGGTCGGCACCGCAACGCTCTACGATCGCGTCGGCCGGTTGGGCACCTGTGTGGTGACTGCCGTCGCAGATGCCCGTCGGCCAATGTCGGTCGCACGCCACGCGTCGGCCGCACGCTGATCAACCAACATCCCCATCCCGCAACGCGTACCGCTGGCCGCACGGCCGACGATGAGACCGACTGCGGCACACGAACATCCGCTACTTTCGAGTGCAGGACGTTGTGGGTCGGCATTGAAGGTGGTGTGGTCACTAGTTGACGCGTCGCACGTACAGCTGCTGGCTGGCTCGGGCAACTAGAACGCCTTGATCGGAAACGATGTCGGTGGTGTGAGTTGTGATCGACTTGCCGCCATCGCTCGTGGCGTCACGGATGACCGCGACGTGATCGGATGGGAGCGACATGGAGGCGGTCACCATCTCGCGGCCGGGCGCGATGAACTCAATGCTTGCGGCGCTCGTCCAGACGCGATAGCCGCGCCCGAGCTGACCGCGGGCCATGATCCCGAAGAACGGATCTGTCATCGAGTACAAGGTGCCACCGAATGCGGACCGGTTAGGGTTCCAGTTCCATGGACGAACTCTGTGGGTAGCACGCACGGAGGTCCAGTCGTCCGCGATGTGAGCGACGCGCACACCAGCGAACAAGAGCGGCGGATATGCGCACATAATCAGCCGAAGTACCTTAGGACTAGGCAATTCTCGTGTGCCTTGACTCCCGGCGATGGAATGGGACGATCGACGCTCTGCGGAGGCGGACATCACTCACCTGTCTACATTCGGTACCAGAATCGTTGCGGCTCATCCTTTCGGACGCAGCTCTACAGGGCAACATCCGCTCTGCCGCTGGTCGCGCTGTCGAACCGGCCAACGCGACCGCCGACGAGCGGACAAATCAGTTTCGCGGGCAGTCGCCCCGGATGCTGGTCAGAGGCTGACGCGCGCAGTCTGAACGCGCAAATCGCCCCTCTGACAAGGCTGCCCGTCGCACGAGGCCAGCTCAGCCTCGGAACCGGTTCGCGGCTCACGCGTAGCGGATCGCGCGATTGTTCCAGCCAACCGTCGAGCGTCCGCGTGTGCCCGAGGGCCACGGGAAGGCTTGACCCTGACGCTACGTCGGGGTTGCACCCTTGCTTCATGACGAAGAACATCGCTCCCGCAGCTCGGCCTGCTCCGCCGATCGGAGAGTTTCAGGAGGTCGACGGCCGCCGCGTTTTCGTGCATCGGTTGGGTAGTGGCGGGCCGGCCGTCGTGTTCCTGCCGGGAGCGGGTGCGGTCGGTCTGGACTATTTCGCTGTGCAGCAAGGGGTTTCGCAGTTCTGCACCGCGGTGGCGTACGACCGTGGCGGCAGCGGGTACAGCGATCCGGTCCCGTTGCCGCGCACCGCCGCCGCGGTCGCGACGGAACTACACGAGTTGCTGCACGCCCAGGACCTCGCAGCCCCGTACGTCCTGGTCGCGCACTCTCTCGGCGGCGCCTACGCGCATCGGTTCACGCAGTTGTATCCGCAGGAGGTGGCCGGGCTGGTCTGGGTGGATGGTTTCCACCGCGACTGGGAGGATTTCATGCCCGCTGCGGCGAGCCCGGCTGCCGGCCGGCAGCCGGCGCCCGGTCCCGAGCGGATCCGGCAGATGCGCCCAGCCCTGCACGCGATGTACGCCGGACTGGTGGCGGACTACCCGCGACACATGCGGCAGCCGCTGATCGAAGCCCATGTCAGCGACGAATGGCTCCGGGTCGGCATCGCCGAGCGGGGCAGCTTGGTTGCACTCGCGGACGAACTGCGTGCCGGCCCGGACATTCCCGACGTACCGGTGGTCGCGCTCACCGCCGAGGGCACCGACCCCGGCGCGCAGGCGGCGATGCCGGAGCAGACGATACATGCGATACACGAGGGCATGAGGAGGATGGCCACGGCCATGGTGAGCACGGTGTCGGTCGGGGAACATCGCGTCGTCTCCGATGTCGGCCACCACCAGCTGTGCTTCACGCGCGCCGATGTCGTCGTCCAGGCGATCCGCGACGTCGTCGACCGGGTGCCTCGCGCCTAAACTCGGCTTGGCCATGTTTCCCGAAGACCGGAGGCATACGGTGCTAACGATCGGCCAGCTCGCGGCAACCGCCCGCGTGACCGTGCGCACCGTCCGCCACTACCACCAGGTCGGCCTGTTGCCCGAGCCTGAGCGCGATGCCTCCGGCTATCGCCGCTACAGCGCGCAGGCGGCGGTAGATCTGGTCCGGATCAGGACTCTTGCCGATGCCGGAATGCCGCTGGCCCGCATCGACGCGCTGCTGCACGCACAGCCAACCGAATTCGCAGCTGCCATCACCGATATCGACACCGCCTTGCGGACCAAGATCGAGCAGCTCACCGAGCATCGCCGCCGCATCGCCGAATTGGCAAGCGGCGAAGAGCTTGTCCTGCAACCCGAGATGGTCGCCATCCTGAACCGGCTTCGCAGTCTCGGAGTCAGCGAACGGACCGTCCGACTCGAACGCGACTGGTCGATCCTGATGCAGGCGTCGGACCCGCATGCGGTGCCGCAATGGATACGGGACAAGAACGCCGGCTTCGACGACCCCGAGAAGATGCGCCTGTATCTCGCGTGTGATCAATCAGTCGACTGGGATCCGGACGATCCGCGCGTGGATCGGCTCATCAACGACCTGGAAACATGGGAGATCGAACACGAAGGCAACAGCAGCCGGCCAGCGAACCCGACGCCTGTCTTTTCCCTGCTCCTCAGGGAGTCACCGGCATGGCATCGAATCGTCGATACGCTCGCCCGCCGTGCCGAGCGGCGCCGAACCGTCATGCCCGACAGCTGACCGCCGGCCCCTGGTGTCACGGGTCGTGCTGCGATATGTCGGTTGGGCCGGCCATCCCGGCTCGCCGACATATCGAACCTGAGCCTCACAAATCCCGAATCGCCTTTGCTCACCGGCGATTACGACTGAGGAGTGGATCCTGACCATCGCTCAGCACCATCACTGAACGCTGTGGACGGGCGCGACCACGGTGTTCTTCGCCGTCTTTCGGCTACGACGCCAGCAGTTGCGGGCGGCCGGGGACCGAACGCGCTATACCGCAAAGTGCGCGGCCCGAACTGGTCGGCGCGGGCCTGTGGAAGATCGATGGGCCCAGCGCCTCACAGGTGCCCACACACATGCGACGCGCGGATGTCAGCGGGCAAATTTTGCGACGGCCTGCGCGGTGACCGGCGTGAAGAGGTTGATCAGGTTGCCATCGGGGTCGCGAAGCAGCAATGAGCGATTGCCCCACGGCATCGTCGTGGGCTCGTTGACGAAATCGTCGACCGTATCGCGCAACCGCTGGTAGTCGGCATCGACGTCGGGGACCAGGAACTCGATGATCGCGGTGTGGTTGTCCGCTGGGCGCGCGCTGCCGGCCGCGAACAACGCGACGGTGCGGGTGCTTCCGATCGCGAGTGTGCCGGACGGTGTGACGATTTCGGCGAAATCCGGTGTAGCCCAGGTGGCTTCGACACCGGTCAGGTGCTGATAGAAGCCGACCAGTCGTTGGATGTCGCCGGTGATCAGACGGATCGAGACGAGATTCATGCGTACTCCTGTTTGTTGGTTGGGGCGGCGGTTGCGCCGCCCGCAGGCCACGTTAGAGCCAATACCGGACAGTTTCCGCCCGGTATACATGCGAGAATTTTCTGATGACGCGCCCCACCGCCCGAGTGCTGGCCCTCCTCGAGTTGTTGCAGGCCGGCGGCACCCATACCGTCGGCGAACTCGCCGGACGGCTGGGCGTCGATGAACGCACCGTCAGGCGATACGTCACCCATCTCACCGACCTGGAGATCCCTGTTCGATCGGTGCGTGGCCGCTACGGGGGATATCGCCTCGCCCCGGGGTACCGAATGCCGCCGCTGATGCTGACCGATGACGAAGCGGTGGCTGTGTTGCTCGGACTCCTCACCACCCGCGGCGTCGGTCAATCGACAACAGCCGCCCACGCGGCCGACACCGTGACGGCCAAACTCCGTCGCGTCCTGCCCGCACGTCTGACTTCCCGGCTGGACGCACTGATCAGCACCGCCGAATTCACCGAGGATGCCCGCTCGGAGGTCGCCGTCGAGACCGCGGTCCTCCTCCGGCTCGCCGAGGCTACCCGCGAGCGCCGACCTGTCGCGATCGATTACACCGACCGGAACGGGCGCCGCACTGACCGGACTGTACATCCATACGGGCTCGTCGCCCACTCCGGCCGGTGGTACCTGACGGGGATGGACAGCAACAGTGACGAAGTACGTCAGTTCCGGCTCGACCGCATCACGGCGGTGACGACACTGCCCGGAACGTTCACTCCGCCAGCGGGATTCGAGCCGACCGCGCATCTGCTGTCCGCACTTGCCACGGCGCCCTATCGGTACGAGGTATCGATCCGAGTCCAGGGCACCCTCACCCAGGTCCGCCCACTGCTCCCCGCGACGATCGCGACCGTGCACGAGATCGACCCACCACTCCCTGACGCCCACCCGTGGGTCCGGGTCAGAATGCGAGCCGAACAGCTCGACTGGATTCCCCCCGTCCTGGCCGGCCTGAACCTCCCTTTCGTCATCGAACACCCCGACGCACTCAACGACGCCGCCCGCGCCCTGGCCCGCCGACTCACCGCAGCCGCCGACGGTCCATCCGAAGCCCACCGGTAGACCCATGCCGCCACACCGCGCGAACGTACGGGAATACCGTCACCCGCGCTGTTCGACCGGCCGGCGCGCGGCGCCGGAAGCCCAACGGCCCGAGCGCCGTACGGCAGCCGGCAGTGCAGGCAAATGCCGAGTTTCGGCGACCGGTGCAGTCCAGCACAGTCCGCCGTAGAACAGTGGTTTCCGGGCTGTTGCAAAATGCGCCGAGTCGGCGATTGTGACGTCACGTCGGGGGCAAATGACCTGCGGCCCTGCATGATCGGTCGACAGCGGTCCACGTAGACATGTGACTCGGGTCACGGCTGAAATCCGCGCCTAATTTGCAACAGCCCGTTTCGCGCCAATTCCTCAGCTGTAGTGCACGTTTAGAACGGTTGGGTTAGCCGTTCATGCGGGCATGGCAGCGTGCTCTTCTCCCGCTGGTCGTATGGTTGGAGTCGGCTGCGGGGCCTGCCGTGCGAGCGCACGCACATACCGAAATCCAGTGCGCCTTGGTCAGTCTGGATGTTCGGTCTGTCATGGGTTAGCGTGTGGTCGATCGCGACTGGCGTTACGTGGGCCGACCACGAGGAAGCGCAGTATCGGAGCGTCGTACGCCTGGGTGCTCCCCATCTCGAGACGAGAGACGGGGTATGGCAATGGACTTGCGCTATGGCATGAATCCACATCAACAGGCGCGGGTATCGGCTGGCGGTGACCATATTCGAGTGGTGCACGGCGCGGCGTCGATGATCAACTACCTCGATGCGCTCAATGCCTGGCAACTGGTCGCCGAGGCCAGTCGAGCCACAGGCAAGGCGGCTGCGGCATCGTTCAAGCACGTTTCCCCGGCCGGTGCGGCGCTCGCCGGAGACCTCGATGAAACCATGTGTGACAGTTGGGGATTGGGCGACAGCTCGGTGGGCCCGATCACGGCGGCCTATGTGCGGGCGCGCGACGCCGATCCCCGTTCGTCCTACGGCGACATGATCGCGGTGTCCGAACCGGTTGATCACGAGCTCGCCGAACTGTTGGCCTCGGTCGTCTCCGATGGCATCATCGCGCCGGGTTATGCACCCGGAACCGTAGCGGCATTGAGCCGCAAGAAGAGCGGGCGATTCGTCGTATTCGAGATCGATCCCGCATTCCAGCCACCCAAGACGGAGATTCGAACTGTCTTCGGCGTCAGCTTCGAACAGGACCGCGACCATTCGCCGATCACCGAAGACCTGCTGCATGTGGCTGTCGGCGACCCCATCAGCCGCAACGCGACGATCGATGCACTGCTGGGCATGGTGACCGCCCGGTACACCCAATCCAATTCTGTCGTTTACGTCCGGGACGGCATGAGTATCGGTGTCGGTGCCGGACAGCAGTCGCGAATCGACTGCACATTGCTCGCCGGAAGTAAGGCACGCACCTGGTGGACTCGGCGGCACCCCGCCGTTCAAAAGATGCCACTGCCTGCGACGATGGCGCGTCAGCAACGGTTGAATTGGCAGATCTCCACCGCCGCAGGCACTCTCACTCCCGCACAATCGCGTGAACTTGTCTCGAGCCTCACCCGATCCCACAGATTCCTGGAAGAGGCCGAACGGGTCAGCTGGGCCCATCAGCTCGCGGGCGTCTCACTCGTCTCCGACGGGTACCTCCCGTTCCGGGACAACATCGACGTTGCTGCCGAACACGGGGTTGAGCTCGTCATCGAGCCCGGCGGTGCTCTCCAATCAAACGTTATCGCCGATGCTTGCCGCGAACGCCGCATCACCCTCGCCCGCACCGGAGTTCGACTCTTCCACCACTGAATCGCGGCGACTGCCGAGGCCCATCGATCGCAATCATCCGCTCGTGCCGGATACCGCGCTGGCCGAACCGGCCAGCGCGAGCGCTCCGAAGATCAACGGGCTGAGGTCATCTCACCCGACTGGGCCCGGCCGGCAGTGCACGGAAATGCCGAATATCGCGCGCTCGTCACCGGCCGCTGATGTCGTACGGCCCAGTTCGGGTTCGATCGGTGCGGGGTTTTCGCGTCGGAGTAAATAGCATCAGGTCGGCCGGCAATAGGACCTCGCCAGCGACGGCCATTGGCGAGTTCCGCTCTGTTGGCGGTGTGGCGTCGCCACGCCCGATTTCAGCGGTGGACGTGTCGTGGCGACTATGTGGACGCATCTACTCCGCGGTCCTGTCCGCGCGCACGGGTATCAAATGTGACGAAGTCCAACCGTGAAACGTGATGCAGGTCATTGCCCAAGGCGGCGTGATTGGGCATCGTCGTCAATTCATTTTGGAAAGAACCTGGTTGGAGATGCCAAATGGCCGACCACAATTTTGCTTACGACCTCACGCTGGACGAGGTGCGACGGCGCAGCGCCGTCCTCGAGGCGCTCGGTGACGACTGGGATCCGGTCGCGGTGCTCGCCGAGGAAGAACTGGCGTACGACATGCTGTACTCGAATCTCGACGATGAGCAGCAGCGGATCTACGACGAACTCGTCCGGGCCGGCGTCCTGCCGGATCGGGCTATGCGCCCTATCGCCGACTGATCTCACCGCCGAGCACGAACCATGACCGGTGTTCGGCTGGATGCCTCCAACGAGTCGCGACCTGGCCGCTCCGGCTCTCGGCTGCGTTTCGTGAGCAGAGGATGCGCGAGCTCGACAGCTCACTGCGGTCGGCCGGGTCGGTCTTACGGCCATCGCCGGTAGCGAAGACCCGCACCTGCGCCGAGAGTTTCGCGGGCACGTCCAGGGCGGATTCACCATCGTGGAGCCCGCACCGAATATCGGATACGGGGTCGGCCATCGGTGGGTGAGTTGATCGACGACGAGCACCCTGAACTCGACACCCCCACCGCGCCGGCCGCGCTCGATCGCTACCCGGAGGCTGCCGGGTTGGTGTTTCGGGTGCTGATGTGCATGGGGACTGGCCCGTTGGGGCCACCGGTGAAGGAGAATTGGGGGCGGATCGGCGTGGTGGTCGCCGGGTTCATCTCGACGTGCTGGGCGATGGTGGCCAGTGCGAGGACCGCTTCGGTGTTGGCGAAGACGTGGGCGACACACATGCGTTTGCCGGCCCCGAAGGGCAAAGTGGCGTGACGTTGCGTTGCTGTCAGGTTTTCAGTCAGGTAGCGGGCAGGGTCGAAAGCGCCCGCGTCGGCCCATACTCCGCTGTGATGGTGGAGGGCGTGGAGGCTGACGATGACTGTGGTCCCGGCGCGAATCGGAAAGTCGCCGAGCATGTCGTCGGTCTTTGCGACGCGGCCGAGTCCGACGATCGGTGGATAGAGTCGCATGGTCTCGGCGACAACGGCTTTCGTCCATGGCAGGAGGTCGACGTCGGCAGCGGTGGGGGTGCGTCCGCCCAGGACGTCGTCGAGTTCGGCGTAGAGGCGGGCGCGGGCGTCGGGGTGTTCGCCGAGCAGTTTCCATGTCCATGCGAGTGCGGTCGCGGTGGTTTCGGTGCCGGCGCCGATGAAAGTCATCAGTTCGTCGTGGATCTCAGCGTCGGTGTAGCGGTGTCCGGTTTCCGGGTCCTGGGCATCCATCAGCAGTCCGAGCAGGTTGTCGCGGCGGGTGATCGCACCACTGCGGTGATCGGTGATCAACTGGTCGATCACCTTCTCGACGTGACGGAGGTCGGCGACCATGCTCGGTGCGAGAATCCAGCAGGCGGATCGCATGACGCGTATGGGCAGGTCGTGGCGATTGGTCAGCTCGGCGAGTGCGTGTAGCCCTCGGGAAGTGCCGGCGATGAACCCGACCCCGAACAGCCGCAGCATCCGGGACAGGGTGATCTCCGACATCGGTTCGGTCAGTTCGACGCCGAACATGGTGCGGGCGACGATATCGAGGGTGAGCCGGCTCATTTCGGCGTTCATGTCCACCGAGGCTCCATGGGCGCCGAGTTGGAGAATGCGCTGGGCGCAGTCCTGGGCGGCGTCGGTGATGGGGCCCGAGAGGGTGGCGATGTTGCGTTTTCCGAAAACGGGTGCGACGAGCCGGCGGTTGCGTTGCCAGCGTTGTCCGTCGAGCTCGGTGACCAGGCCGCGCCCGAACGCGACGGCGAGCATGTCGTACTCTGCGCTCTTGGTGTAGTTGGCCTGGTTGGTCACCAGGATGTGCCGTGCGTGCTCGGGGTTGCGTATGACGACGAAGCGCAGCAACGGCATTCGTGCCACGAGTATGTCGTCTTGTCCGGGCAGCTGTGCTCCATAGAACTCGGCCAGGGTGCGGTCGCGCCGTAATGGCATCCCTTGTACGGCGAGTTTCCACGACTGCCGCCACGACACCGGGGTGCGGTGCCAGCGCAGCGGCGCGGGTTGCCAACGGGGCGGGTAGAGCGTCTCGTCGGGTGTCACCTGTGTAGTGGTCATGGCCAATCCCCCTGTACGCGTGGACTTTTGTCGCAGCGTATGCCGCCGGTCAGGGGGTACACGTCCGCCGTTCGGAGGACACCGCGGGACACGATCCGGGTTATCGTCGGATCATGACTACGCCCGGTGCTGCGCCCGAGCGGTGGGACTTCTGGTACCGGATCTGGAGCGCTTACGTGGTCGGTGGCCTCATCGCCACCGGAGTTCTCGTCATCGTGTTGCGGCGCACCTATGTCGGCGAAACGTGGGCGGGCTTGACGGCATTGGCCTGTCTGCTGGCGTGGTCCGCGTTGCTGGCTCCGCGTCGCGGGAATCCCGATGCGTTCTATCGACGTAAGGTGGACCGGAATTCGGCGCTGTTCGTGGTCGGTGTGCTGGTGTTGTTTCACGCCGCCGCCTGGTGGTCGCCACCCGCGCTCGCCGCGGTGATGGTGGTATATGCGCTGATCTACATGGCGCTGCCGGTTCGAGCCGCGATTGCGGTCGCGGCCGCGGTCAGTTTCACACCTGTGGTCTTCGCTCTTCTCGCTAACTCCCAGGTGCCGCTGGGACTGGCGATATCGTTGATCGCGGTCGTGTTCAACCCGGCGATCGGTGCGACGATCACCCTGGCCATCGACCGAGGTGAGCAATTGGCGGTGCTCGTGGACCAGTTGGAACGCAGCCGCGCCGATGTCGCGCGACTGTCCCGGGAAGCAGGTTCGATGACCGAACGTGCCCGCCTGGCCAGAGAAATTCATGACACTCTGACCCAGGGGTTCACCGGGATCGCGACACTGGCCCAGGCCGTGGAATCGGAGATGGATAACGACCCCGGAGCCGCTCGCCGGCATCTGGCCTTGATCGAGGCCGCCGCGAGAGAGAACCTGATCGAAGCACGCACCATGGTCGAAACATTGACGCCACCGGACCTGAGGCGTGGCTCCCTTGCCGAGTCCCTGCGCCGCCGCGGTCGCAAACTCACCGACGAGACCGGAATCGCGGTGACCGTGAACGTGGATCCGGCTGTGCCCCAGCTCGATACCAGCACCGAGGTGGTGTTGCTGCGCGCCGCGCAGGAGGCGTTGACCAATATCGGCAAGCATGCACGCGCTGACAGGGTCAGGGTCGATCTCGTACGAACCGAGCATGGTGTGCGACTGTCGGTGGCGGACAACGGAATCGGCTTCGACGAGGACGACGTCGATGGATTCGGGCTGCCCGGCCTGCGCAGCCGGGCACAGGAGATCGGCGCGGCCGTCACCGTGCAGACCAGCCCGGGTGCTGGTACTCAGGTCGATCTCGTGGTGCCCGCATGATCACCGTCCTGCTCGTCGACGACCACCCGGTGGTGCGCGAGGGCATGTGCGGAATGCTTTCCCGCGAAACCGATCTCGCCATCGTCGGCGAGGCCGCCGGAGGGGCCGAGGCCATCACGGTGGCCACCACGCTTCGACCTGACGTGGTGCTGATGGATCTGCGGATGCCCGAGATCGACGGCGCCGCGGCGACCCAGGCGATACTGGCTGCCTGCCCCGAGACCCGGGTAGTGGTCCTCACCACGTACGACACCGACACCGACATCCTGCGTGCTGTGGAGGCAGGCGCGTGCGGATACCTACTGAAAGACAGCTCACGGGCCGAAATCGCCACCGCCGTACGCGCAGCCGCACGCGGCGAGACGGTCCTGACACCCTCGGTGAGCGCCCGGCTGCATCGCCGAAACCGCCAGTCGCAGACCGAGCTGTCAGCGCGTGAACTCGGAGTCCTACGACACGTCGCACACGGCTCGACCAATGCCGAGATCGGTCAAGCCCTGCACATCAGCGAAACAACCGTCAAAACCCACCTCCAGCGTGCATTCGCCAAGCTCGACGTGTCGGACCGCACCGCTGCGGTCACAACAGCCCTGGCGCGCGGGCTCCTTGTCACGCCGTAAAGTGCCAACGCTTCATCGCGAGCCAATTCGCCTTCCACGCGTTCGGCATCAATCCCGGGCAACGTGCGCTCATTCCGGAGTTTCGGACGGCCGGTGCAATCCCGCACAATCCGCTGTATAACAATGATTTCGCGCCAATTTCTCAGCTGTAGTGCGCGTTTGGAACGGTTGGGTTGGCCGTTCATGCGTGCATGGCAGCGTCCTCTTCTGCCGCGAGGCGCGCGGTTTCGAGTGGAAGGATCGCTGAAGCGGTGCCGAACAGCGCCAGGGCGTAGAAACCAGTCACGATGTCGCCATTCATGTTCTCGGTGATGGGCAAACTGGTTATTGCGGTGAGGTACAGCCGACGACGATAAGGGTGGCAACCAACTTGATCTGTGAATACCGTTTCTGCCGTGCCGATGTCACAACCGATCCCGCCCCCAATGTGCTCACAGCGGGAGCTTACAAGTTGCGCGGGCCGCAGGGCTCGGTCAGTAATTCAAGCCCCGCCACTTCCCGCGTTGAGCGGTCGGCATGAGCCCCGAATGATCAATCGGCATAGCACTTCCCGCCTCCCGTACTGCTGACCACGCCGCTCACACCGGCCGGTTCGGAATGGCCGGCGGCGAGACCGACTGCGGCCCAGAGGTATCCGTTACTGCCGGATGCTGTGCGGTTCACAACCGCGATATTCCTTTGCTCGCTGAGGCGATCCGCGGCTACCGTCGTCCGGATGCGGCGCACCGTCATCATCGGCGATATCCATGGCTGCTTCGATGAGCTACTCGAGCTACTCGAGAAGGTCGAACTCACCGCGGACGACCTCCTCGTCAGCGTCGGTGATCTGGTCGACCGCGGCCCGAAACCACACCAGGTGGTCACCCTTTTCCGTGAACGCCCGAACTCGGTGGTGCTCATGGGCAACCATGAACGTAAACATGTCCGCGGGATCTTCTCCTACGCCCAGGAAATCACCCGACTGCAGACCGGCGATGGTTACGCCGACATGGTCGACTGGATGCGGACGCTCCCGTACTACTTCGAAAACGAACATGTCCGCGTCGTCCATGCCGGCATGGTGCCCGGCATCCCGCTCGAGGACCAGCGTGCGGAGGTGCTGTGCGGTTCCACTCGCGGTGAACGTGAACTCAGCGCTCTGTTCCCGGACAGCGTCTGGCACGACCACTACACCGATGCCAAGCCAATCGTGTTCGGACACCACGTAACCGGCAGCGAGCCACTGATTCGCGACAACCGGATCTTGGGCCTGGACACCGGGGCCTGCCACGGCGGAACCCTGACCGCACTCAGCCTGCCGGACTTCGCGATTCACTCGGTGCCGGCGCATACCGATCACTGGTCACAGGTCAGGCGCCAATGGCAGCTACCAGTCCTGAAGACCAAACCGTGGGCCGACTACACCTGGCCGGAACTGAGCGAGGCAATCGCGCGATTCTCCTCGTCACCCGATTCCGCCACCCGCGCCTGGCTGACAGCGGTCGAGGAATGGGCAGCCGAGCTCCAGTCGGCGTTCCCCGCTCTTGTTGCCGCCGCCCACCACGCCGCCGACGGACTCGACACCGATCAGCTACGACAGCATCCCGCCGCACCGTTCCTGTTCCAAGCCCGCCACAACCGGCTTGATCTGCGAAGCCTGATCCGGCAATGCGTCACTCCCCGCAGAACGATAAACCTCGCAACCGCACTGGATTTCGACGTGCCCGAACTACCCGGATAGTCGAAACACCCGGATCAACTCGGCCCGGCTACTATACGGCCGCAGCGCATTTCCATTCCGCTGGTCGCCCGACCGTGGGGTCTGACATGCCGAATTCAATGGCTGTTTGCTTCGTTCGCTTCCCGGCGCCGAGCTCGAGAACACTCGGACCCTTGGCCTTCGATGATCGATAGCACGGTGTTGTCAGCGGAGAAGAACTCGTCGCGTATACGGAAATCGATTGCGACAGGACAGAATTGAGGTGCTGTCGCCTGGACTTGAACTGAGCCTCCTTGTCTCGCTGGTCCTTTTGGCGGCGGCATGCGGCCATTTTCAATGGCGACCACGATAACGGCTTGGTTTGGAACTGGCAGAAGCTTTGATGTTCGATACCGGCGTTCTCCAACTGACTTGCCGGCGTGATCGCTGACGGCTTGTAGATGCCGCATCCCACTTCTATCCTTACGAACAGAGGGGGCGGACCCTGCGGAGTAGAGATGATCTACGACAACCTGCTCGCGCTGACAGCGCGGGCACCGATCACCAGCGGATTGCGGCAGGGTGAAGCATTTACGCCCTACGCCGCTTTGGTCGAGCGGATCGGCCGGCTCGCCGCCGGCCTTGTCGACCGTGGGATCGGGCGCGGTGATCCCGTTGCCCTGCTGATTCCGAACTCGCCCGATCTTTTCGTGACCGCCCACGCGCTCTTCGCCATCGGCGCCATCGCGATGCCTCTGGGCGAGACGGCCACGCGATCCGAACTTGCCGCACTCGCGCAGAAGACCGGACCCCGCGCAGTCATCTCAACTCCCGGTCTTGCCGTTGTTGCCGAGACACTGATCGCAGATGCGGCCCCCGGCATTCCCTTGCTCTTGACGAGTGCCCTTCCCGAAGGAAACGCAACCGCCCAGCTGCCGAAACTGGGAGGCGATACAACGGCGCTCTACCTCTTCTCGTCCGGCTCGACCGGGTTGCCCAAGGTGGTGCCGCACACCCATGCCGAACTCGTCGCTGATGGTGAACGAGCCAGCACAGCCTGGGAAATTCAGCCGGACGATGTCGTCGTGGACATTCTGCCGGGCAACTTCTCGCTGGGCTTCTTACTGGGCGCTACGCAAACCGTCGCCGGCGGTGCGACGACGCTCTATTGGAGCGATCGCCTGCCGCTGGCGCTTTCGCGCAAGAAGCTGCTCGACACCATGGTCCGCGAGCGCGTCACCGTCATGGGCGCCGTTCCGGCAATGTACGAAATCGTCACCGGTCAGACCGGCAGTTTCGACCTCGGCATGCGCCTGGCCTTCTCGGGCGGCGTCGCACTGAAACGACCGATCTTCGAAGCGGTGCGCGAGCGCCTGGGTACCCCACTTCGTCAGGATTACGGCTCGACCGAAGCGAGCATGTTCTCGCACAACAACTCCGCCGATCTCGACGCGAGCTGGGCCTCGGTGGGCAAGCCCGCGGGCGACGCCAGGGTCCGCATCGTCCCGTTCGACACCGAATTCGGCCCAGCCGTCGGCGAAATGGAAATCAGATCATCCTCGCTCATGCAGGGCTATCTCGGCGATGCCGTGGCCAATGCCGAGGCGTTCGATGAGGGCTGGTTCCGGACCGGCGATCTGGCCTCGCTCGATGAAGAAGGTCGCATCTTCATCCGTGGCCGCAGCAAGCTGTTGATCGAGGTATCCGGCTACAAGATCGACCCCATCGAGGTGGAGGAGACGCTCATGACCTTGCCTGCTGTCGCCGAAGCCGCAGTGGCGGGTCTGCCGGACTCGCGCAACGGCAATCGGCTGATCGCGTTTGTCGTCAAAGGGGCGGAGGTGTCGGCCGATGAGTTGATCCGCTATGCCCGCGAAAGGCTATCGGTTCAGAAAGTCCCGGACGAGATCGCGTTCATCGACGCACTGCCGCGGAGCGCGGCCGGCAAGGTGCTCCGTGCGCGGCTGCGCGAGCTCTAGGCGGGCTGAGCCGCTCGCTGCGAAACATAGGCCGCTATGTTCGCAGGCGATTCGAATAGCTCCGGCCGTATCTCCGTGTCCGGGATGCTGATCTTGAATCGTTCCTCGAGGAAATACACAAGTTTTACCAAACTGATCGAGTCCAGCAGGCCTGCCTCGAGCAAAGGGGTCTCGCGATCGACCGGCGAACCGCCGGTTTCGGCCACCATGGCGGAGATATACTCGACTATCGGTCGTTCGACATCGTTCATCACTGAGTCCCTTATGTAGTCGGCATGCTAGCCAATTTCAGCGCGACCTGGAATGGTATTCGAAAACGTGGGAGGAAGGCTTGGGCGATACACGTCCGCTGGGCGAAAAGGAACAACTGCTCAGCCATTTGCATGTACACGGCGGGCTGATCACCATGCAGGTGCTGCATGTGCGCGGCCGCCTCGATCCGGCGCTGGTGACGGGCGCGCTCGCCTGGCTACAGACCCAGCACCCTATCCTTCGCGCTCATATCCGCTACGGCAAGCTCGTCTGGCGACACATGCCGTTCTTCGCCTATCGCCTGCCCTGGTTCGACACCGAGGGCACGACGGAGATCCCGTTGAACGTGCTCGACGACACCGACCCGGACGCTTGGCGCACGGTTTTCGCCTCTGAGATCCGCACACCGATCCCGAAGGGCAACCATCCGCGCTTGCGGATAACGCTGGTGCGGCAGTCGCCCGACGCCGACCTCAACCACATCCTCATTTGCGCCGATCACGCGACGCTCGACGCCCAGTCCGCCAACATGCTCGCTCGCCAGCTTCTCGAGTTCCTCGCCGATCCAGCCGCGGCGCAACTCAAACGCCCGCTCGACACCACGTTGCCCCCGTCGATCGAGGACAGCCTGCTCAGCAAGTCCGGCAATGGCAAGAAGACCACCTATACGCCGGCTATTCGGCTACCCAAGCAGGTGGTACCCGACCGGAAGAAAGAAACGCGAGTACTGGCACGTCGCCTCGAGCCCGGCGTAACGGCAACGCTCATGGATGCCGTCAAAGCCAACAGAACGACGCCTCACGGTGCGGTAACGGCAGCCTTCCTGCTTGCCATGCGCGAGCGGTACAGGCTCGATGCCATGACCGTGTTGACCACGGTCGACCTTCGTCGCCTCAGTAGACTCGCGCGGCCGCGCGAGACCTTCGGTTGCTATGTCGACATCCTGCGCACCGAGCACCCGATAGCCGACGACTTCTGGGCAACCGCCCGTGACGTCTCGTTCAAGCTGATCGCCGCGCTGGCCAAGGACCACGAGTCCGCCTCGATGATGAAGTTTCCGGGATGGGAGGTGTATCGGCACGAAGCCGGCCCAGGGATCCGGAACAACCGGCGCCTCGACGGACTTGCTGTGACCACGACCGGCGAGTCCGGCCTGCAGGCCGGCTACGGCGACTACACGCTCGAGGACGTCACCAGGGCCGTTTCGCTCGACATGTTCGGCCCATCACTGTTCGTGATCGCCAACGAGCGGCTCGGTGGCCTCGACCTCAGCGTCGGGTACTCGGCACTTGCGATGAGCGATGACGAGGTATCCAAGCTCACCGACAACGTAGTGGCCCGGCTCGAGCTGGCTGGATAGAGCGCCACGCCGATCGCAGCACGCTCGGCGTCGTGGACGAGGTCCCGGAGGCCGACCTGGCCGGCCGCCGAGTCGTCATCTGGCGCGGGCGGATTCGAGTCCTTCGAGAGCGCCCTCGCTGATGAGGTTGTTCGCTGGCCGACCCGTCGATGCGATCGAAACCGTGCCGTCCGCGGACCGCGGTGGTGGGATGGGTGCTATGAGCTTCCCTCGGCGGGCCGGGCCGGTCGTGATCCTCGCCTCGCTGGCGCTCGTGGCCGGGTGCGGGCCGGACAACGATGCCTACGTCGCTCTGCAGAACGCCATGAAGGAGAACATCACCGCCAAGGACCACCGGCCGGTGCGGTCGGTGTCGTGCACACCGCATGTCCACGACACGATGCGAGAGGAGACCGCGCATCTGAAATGCGTCGTGGTGTTCACCGATGGCTCGTCGTATACCGCCAATGCGGTGATCCAGAACCAGAATTCCGGCGGCAGGCACAACATGCCGGATGCCTACAGCTGGGACCGTCCTCCTGCGCAGTGAGGTGCTCCGCACAGCTGCTTCGACGGGGCAGGCTGTCGACCAGTCATCGGAGACCTGCTCGGCCAGGTGCCCGCATCGACCCGCTGGCCGGATTCAGTTCACGGGCACCGTGTGGCGGTCGATGACGTCGTCGATCGGTCGGTCGGCGGCATCGTGGCTCGCGGGTTCGGCGCCGTCGAGGATGGTGTCGAGAATGGCGGCGCGGTCGAGTGTGGCTGGGAGGCGGTGGCATTCGCGAGCGCTGACGATGACCGCGTGCAGCAGCGTTGCGTAGACGCGGGAGCGGGGGACGGTCAAGCGCCGGCCGTGGCGTTCGCGGTCGCGCAGACGGGTTTCGATGGTGTCGAGGACGTCCTGGATGACCTGGATCTCGATCAGGTCCGGGTCATCGCAGGGCATGGCGACCACCGAAAAGCAGTGTGCTGTAGCCGAATACCGCGGCACGTAGCAGGGTGAACAGGGATCTGTGTGCCGACGGCGGTGTTCGCGCCGCCCGGGGGTCGAGGACCATGCGCCCGGATGTGACCAGGGCGGTGCGCGCCCGCCAACGCACCGCACAGGTGTCGACTCCGCATTGGAGATGCAGTTGCATCGCGATATGTGCTTGTGCGGCAGTCAGTTCGCCGGGATCGGAGTAGCACGACCACAGCCCGCGCACCGAATACCCGACCGTAGCGCTCTCCTTCGATGGAGGTTCGGGGTCGGCGGCTTGTCGCTTCTCTCGTTCGATGCGGTCGATGATCGCCTGCACAGACCACGGGTTGTTGCTGGACATAGTCACCTACCTGTGTGCCGTCGTTGGAGCCCAAGCACACCACCGAGGACGTTTCTGAAAACGCGGAATCTGAATATTCAGATTAGGTAGTCTGAAATCCCAAGGCGGGATGCGGATCCACCGCGATGCAGCATTCAGATTCTGTTGGCGGATGTATTCACTTTTCAGGGGGAGCATCGATGGCAGAGGATGTGTCGCCGACCCTGTTGCGGCGGCAACTGGGTCGGTTTCTGCGCGAACGGCGTCAGGCGACCGGGCTGACCCTCGAACAGGCGGCGGTCCAGGTTCAGCTCAGCTTCAACGCATTACAACGGCTCGAGGCCGGTCGCACGGTCAAGCCGCGGCGGCAGGACGTGCGGGAGCTGTGCATGCTCTACGAGGTGGATGCCGACGAGACCGAGCAGGCGGTCGGTCTGGCGTTCCGGGCGGCGACGGCCAAGGACGAGGACGGGATCTTCTCCCTCGGCGGGCTTTTCAGTGATGCGTTCAACATGTATGTCGGCATGGAGCGTTCCGCCCGCCGTCTGGTCACCTACCAGGAACAGATACCCGGACTGCTGCAAACTTCTGACTACGCGCGTGCGGTGTTCCGCGCCTTCCCGGGCTTCGAGAACGATGAAGACATCCAGCGGCGCATCGATATTAGGTTGAAGCGTCAGGTGATCGTGACCCGCAAAGCCAATCCGCTGGCGGTCGAAGTGTTGCTGAACGAAGCGGCGCTGCACCGGGTCGTCGGTGGCAAGCGGGTGATGGCCGCGCAGCTCGAGCATCTCGCCGACCTGAGTACCAGGTCGAACGTGACCCTGCGGGTCCAACCGTATGCGGCCGGGTACACCTGGGGTTTCCAGCACGGCCCGTTCGTGCTGTTGGACTTCGGCACCGACGCCAGGAACAACCAGGTCGAGCCACCTGTCGTCTACGTCGAGGGTCGGCTGACCAGCGATCTGTACGTTGAGAGGCTCGAGGACGTCCAGCGATACAGTGAGTTGGCCGAGGCCATTCGGGCCGAAACGCTCGATGAAGTGCGAACGCGAGACCTGGTCCGCCAGATAGCAAGGGAGTTCGATCGTGAACGGTGACCTGTCCGGGGCACGCTGGTTCAAGAGCAGCCGCAGCGAAACCGGTTCCCAATGTGTGGAGGTCGCGTTCCTCGATTCGGGCAAGGTCGGGATTCGCGACTCCAAGAACGCGACCGGCCCAGCGCTGGTGTTCGCCCCCAGCGAGTGGGACGCCTTCACCGCCGGTGTGGTGGCCGGGGAACTCGACTCTCCCGCCTGATCCAGCCGTCCGGATCCACTTCTCCGGCAAGATCGTTTGGCTCGGTGGCGGGATCGCGACGATGAGCTCCGGGCGCGACGGGGATTTGGTAGCGGATTGATATGGCCCGCGCGGGAAAGCCCGCGCGGGCCATGGTCGTTCATGAATGATTAACACTGCCTGTGGTTGGCTCGATAGCCACACGACGGTGACCGCGCGCGCCGGCGACCCTGTGCCATACTCGGCCGGGGTCGGGCGCAGCGCCCGAGGGAGGAAAGAGAACTCAATGGGCCTGTTCGACATGATCCGCGGCGAATTCGTCGACGTCATCGAATGGTTGGATGACACTCGCACCACGCTGGCGTGGCGGTTTCCCCGCTACGAGAACGAGATCAAGAACGGCGCGGAACTGATCGTCCGGGAGGGGCAGCAGGCGGTCTTCGTCTACCGCGGGCAGCTGGCCGACAAGTTCGGTCCCGGCCACTACCAGCTGACCACCGAGAACATGCCGATCATGTCCACCCTGCAGGCCTGGCGGCACGGCTTCAACTCGCCGTTCCGGTCCGAGGTGTACTACGTGAACACTCGCGCCGTCACCGACATGCGCTGGGGCACACCGCAACCGGTCACCGTGCGTGACCCCGACTTCCGCATGGTGCAGATCCGCGCCAACGGCACCGCGAACGTCCGCGTCACCGACATCGAGGTGTTCCTGCGCCAGATGATCGGCACCAATGCCGAGGTCGACGCCGACGTGCTCAGCGAGCAGCTGCGCGCCAATGTCGCGCTGGCCTTCTCCGACATGGTGCTGGCCAGCGGCCTGGGCGCCATCGATCTGCAGGGCCGCCAGGTCGAATTGTCCGACAAGCTGCGCGAATTCGTCGGTCAGCGGCTGTCCGGCTTCGGTATCGGGGTCGAGGGCGTCACCATGACGATCTCCCTGCCGGAGGAGATCCAGCAGGCCATGACCCGCGGCGTGGCGCGCGGCGTCGAAGCCGGCGGCTTCATGAACAATGTCGACCTCAACCGCTATCAGCAGATGCAGGCCGCCGACGCCATGCTCGCCGCCGCCCAGAACCCCGGCGGCGGAATGGGAGCCGCCATGCAGGCCGGTATGGGCGTGGTCCTCGGCGGCCAGATGGCCGGCGCCATGCAGGGCAGCATCGCCCAGCCCCAGCAACCCGGTTACGCCCAGCCCCAGCAGGGTGGCTACGCGCAGCCCGCCGCGCCCCAGCAGGCGGCCCCGCCGCCGCTCCCCGGCCAGCAGCAGTTCCACTTCGACAACGCCGGCCAGGCCGCGGGACCGTTCCCCATCGACCAACTACGCCAGTACGTCTCGTCCGGCCAGCTGACCCGCGACACGAACGTCTGGACCGAGGGCATGCCCGGCTGGCAACCCGCCGGCTCCGTCCCCGCCCTCCAGCCCCTCTTCGCCACCCCGCCCCCGCTCCCGGGCACCCCGCCGCCCCTGCCCCCGCAGTAGCAGCCTCTCCACCCGGCCCGGCCGACCCGGCCCGGCCGCACCCGTCGGCACCCTCGACTGCCGACGGGTCCGCCGCCGTACCCGCGCCGCCGGAACCAACGCCCGACAACTCGGTGCGTCCCGAAATCCCTTCCACCGCAATGCGTGACCCTCGAGTCCGCCGCACCGAGTGAGCCCAGATGAACGACAACCAGCCCCCACACCCCTCCGGCCCGCCGCCGCTCCCGGGTAGCGACCCGGCCACCCCACGCCCGGCCGACCCTCAACCCTGGACGCCCCCGCTCCCGGGTCATGATTCGAGCGAGAGTGGTCTCCCGCCGGTGCACGGCATGACGCCGCCCCCACCCGGGCCGAACGCACCCACTGGCGCGCCGCAGTTCGCTCCCGGCGCGGGATCGCCTGTGCCGCCGCAGAATTTCGGGCAGGCTCCGGCCGGTCCTCCTCCGCTGCCGACCTCCGGGCCCGCCGATGGCGGTGTCCCGCCCATGCCCCAACGCGGGGCGGTCCCGCCTCCGCCGGGACTTCCGTCCGCTCCAGGTGGACATGGGGGAGTCCTGCCCATGCCGCAGGCCGCCCCGCCGCAGAACTTCGGCCCGCCGTCGGTCGCTGCTGCCGGGCCGGGAACCGTTGCGCCGCCTCCGCCTCCGCTTCCGGGGTCCGGGGCTCCGGCACGAACGCCGACTCCCATGCCGCCGCCGATTGCCGCAGCTGGATCAGGAGTTGCTGCGCCGCCTTCGCTTGGGACAGGTGGACTTGGCGGGCCGCCGCCACTGCCCGGTGGTCCGGGCGAGCAGCAGGGGAGATGGCCGTCGGCGTCCCTTGCGGCGCCTTCGGCTGCTGCCGGGCCGGGAACCATTGCACCGCCGCCGCTTCCGGTGCCCGGGGTGACGGCGGGGCCGCCGCCGTTGCCGGGTGGGTTCGGGGCGGGGAATCCGGGGCAGGGGCCCATGGGTGCGATGCCGCAGCCTGTGATCGTGGCGCCGGTGATTGTTCCGGGGGTCGGGGATGGCGGGGCGGAAAGTCCCGTGGCGCAGCCGGAGGCGGGGGCGCCGGATCGGGCGATGTTGCATCGGACGGAGTTGACTCGGACGTATCCGTGTTCCTCGTGTGGGGCGCAGTTGGTGTTCGATCCGGTGGGGCAGGATCTGCTGTGTCCCAGTTGCGGGAATCGGTCTCCGGTGACGGCGCCGGATGTGGCGGTGCAGGCTCGGGAGTTGGGGCCGGCGATCGCGGCGTTGCGGGAGTTGCAGGCGCATGCGGCGGGGCCGCAGGTGACGGGGGAGTGGGAGGTGAAGTGCCAGAACTGTGGTGGGACAACCGGGTTCAATGGGAGTCTCACCGCTACTCGGTGCCCGTACTGTGCCACGCCCATTCAGCGTGATGATGTGCACAATGCGCCGGCCCGGCTGCCGGTGGACGGTGTGGTGCCGTTCCGGGTGGGGGAGAAGCAGGCTCGGGAGCTGGTCGAGAAATGGGTGTCGGGGCGGTGGTTCGCGCCGTCGAACTTCCGGAAATATCGGCGGATCGGGGCGTTCTCCAGCCTGTATACCGCGTATTTCACCTACGACGCCGATACCCAGAGCTGGTATCAGGGCGAGCGCGGCGACGACTATCAGGTGCGGGTCGGCACGGATTCGGACGGGGATCCGATCTACGAGACCCGGACCCGGTGGTATCCGGTGGCCGGTGAGGTCGCCAATGAATTCGCGGATCTCCCGGTGCTGGCCAATGACAATCTGAACCGCAACCGGATCCGGGCGCTGGAACCGTGGCCGGTGGAGCAGGCGCGCGCCTATTCACCGGAATTCGTGGCCGGGCACCTGTGCCGCACCTACGACAATGATGCGGAGCAGTCGCTGCCGGAAGCGCAGCAGCGGATGGAGTCGGCGATCGAATCCACCGTGCGCGGCGATATCGGCGGTGACCATCAGCGCATCCACCAGCTCAACACCAACTGGAACTGGCTGGCGTACAAGCATCTACTGCTGCCGATCTGGCTGCTGACGGTCGTCTACATGGACAAGACCTACCAGGTGTACATCAACGGCCTCACCGGCCAGGTGTCCGGCGACCGCCCATGGAGCAAGGTGAAGATCATCGCCGCGATCCTCGCGGTGCTCGCGATCATCCTCACGGTGATCGTGGTGTACAGCAAGGTGCACGGCCATCACACCCCGGCGCATCCGACCGGACCGAGCCACTCGACCGTCGCCCCGCCGCACCCCACCACTCATCGCTGACCGACCGACGAAAGTGAGCCGACCATGTTGATTGTCGTGCTGATCGTGCTGATCGCGATCGGGGCCGCCGTGGGTGGCGTGATGCTGGTGTCCTCCCGCCAGAAGACCGCGATCGCGGCTGCCAACCAGGTCGTCCCCGGCACCCCCACCCGCGCCCCCGTCTCCTGGGCGGGCTCGCACGACCCGGAACCGCGCCTGCACCGCCGCCTGCGCGACGCCATGACGGCCCTGCACACCGCCGATGCCCTGGACGACGCCACCACCATCGTGCTGCGCGCCGAACTCGAGCAGGCCGCCCTGGCGTGGGACGACCGCCTGGTCGCCATGGCCGCCCTGCCCGCCGCCACCCGCGGCGACCAACTGGCGACCGCGACGACGGCGGTGGAATCCATCGAAGCGGCGGTGGCACAGTATGTTTCGGCCGCCACCCAGCGCACCGCCGCCGACGTGAACGCGGGCCTGACCGCTGCCCGGGCGCAGCTCGAGATCCAGGCCGAGATCCGGAAATCGCTCGAGGCGGGCTGAGGGATTCACCCGGCCGGCGAATCCAGTTCCGTCAGTGAGCGAATGACCGTGATCCCGTCGTCCGGGGCGACCCCCGCCCCGCTGCGAACCAGCCAATAGGCCCGCAGCCCGGCATTTCTGGCGCCCAGTGCGTCCCAGTCGTACCTATCGCCGACGTACGCCACCTGCTCCGGCGGCAGCCCGAGCATCTCGCATCCCGCGCGGAAGATCGCCGGATCAGGCTTGGCCGCACCGAATTCGTCCGAGCACAGGATGGCGTCCCCGAAGTGGTGCAGCAGCCCGACCGTGCGCAGCTTCCCGGTCTGATACAGCTGGGAGGCGTTCGACACCACGCCGAGCGCCCTCCGCCCGGCGAACCGCTCCAGTACCGGCGCGGCATCCGGGAACGCCGACCACGCGGAATCGCGGTGTACCGCATAGCGGGCGAACCATGCGACCGGATCGTCGGTCGTCATGCCCAGGTGCGCGAGAAATCGCTCGGTCCGCACCCGCTGCTGCCCCTTGAAGGTGTGTTCACGGGCCAGGAACCGCGGATACTCTTCCTCCTCGATCGCCCGCCACAGCGCCAACGCCGCCTCCGGCGACTCGACGCGATCCAGGAGCTGTTCCGCCGCGAGATGCCGCAGGAATCCGATCCGCACCGTCGCGGAATAGTCGATGAGCGTGTCATCGATATCGAACAGCACACCGCGAATACTCATGCGCGCGTACCGATCACCACGGTCGCCCCCATGTCCTCACACTCCACGATCCGAGCCGACAGCCCGTACTCCCGCATGATCCCGGCGGCGACCGGAGCCTGCTCCTCGCTCTCCTCCACCAGCAGATGCCCACCGGCACAGAGCCATTCGCCCGCCACGGTGGCAATCCGCCGCAGCACGTCCAACCCGTCCGCGCCGCCGTCGAGCGCCCGCCGAGGCTCGTGATCGCGCGCCTCGGGCGGCATCCAGGCAATGTCCTCCGACGGCACATAAGGCGTATTCGCCAGCAGAATATGCACGCGCCCGCGCAGATCCGCGGGCACGGCGTCGAACAGATCGCCCTCCACGACCAGCGCCCCCACCACGCCGAGATTCTCCCGCGCACAAGCCACCGCCGCAGGCTCGATATCGGCCGCAGTCAGCTCGACCCGAATACCTTCCTCCGCTATTTCTTTCGCGAATGCCAATCCCAGAGCCCCGCAGCCACAACACATATCGAGTGCGATCAGTGTCGAATCCGCGTGAGCGACGGTGGTCTCGACCAGGTGCGTGAGCGTTCGTGGCCGGACGGGCTGATGCTCACCGGCAGCGGTACGGGCAGCAGCGATGGTGGTCCCGGCAACAGTCTTACCGGCCGTGCTGTGGTGTGCGATACCAGCGGACACCGGTGGCCGGATCATGCTGCGGCCCAGGGCGATAGCCTGTTCGACCAGAAAGCTCGTGCGTTGTCGTGGGACGAAAACGCCCGGCCCGACGGCAACCCTGAGGCCGCGGAACTCCGCCCACCCCAGCAGATGTTCCAGCGGGAACCCGGCGATGCGCTGCGTGACAAGCGATTCCAGGTGGTCAGCGTCGGTGGCCGCAGCCAGCAGCAGCGCGGCCTCGTCCTCCGCGAACACGCACCCGGCCGCGCGGAGCCGCGCGACCAGCGTTTCGGTGGCGGAAAGAGTCACCACGTCATTGTGCACGCCCGGACGGCCGCCCCGTTCGAGCGGGGTCCGGGCGTGGGGATCAGCGTTCGGCGGGGAGCAGCAAGGTGCGGGTGGTGTCGAGGTAGATGCCGCGCTGGCTGCTGCGCACGGGCGGCGGCAGCTGCGAGACGAGCTGCTCGAGGGAGGTGGTCGCGCCGATGACCGGCATTCCGGCGACGATGAAGTCGGCCACGGCGCGGCGAATGTGGTTGGGGGAGGTCACCACAATGGCGCTGGTCGCGCCCGCGTCCTTCAGCATCTGCGCGCCGAAGAGCGCGTTCTGCACGGTCGACCCGGCGCGGTGGTCGGCCACGATGCGGCTCGCGGGAATGCCGTGCCCGATCAGCCAGCCCTGCATGGCCGCCGCCTCGGTGATCCCGTTCTGCGGATTACCGCCGGTCACCAGGATCGGCGACAGGGGTGAGGCGATCGCCTGCAGCCAGGCCGCCTGCATCCGGTTCACCAGCTCGGGGCGCATGGACCCGTCGGGGAGCAGGCCGTAACCGAGCACCGCGATGCCGGTCTGCGGTCCCGCGATCGCCGGAATCGGATTGGGCAGCGTGCCCACCGCGGCGCCGATGGCCCGGAACAGGGTCCGGGTGTCGTCCGCGAGCCGTCCGTCGATGCCGTTGAGGCGGTTCAGCGCCACCTCGCGGGTGATGATGTCGCCGGTGTAATCCGACCAGATCGCCTGCAGCGCCAGCGCCTGCGCGTCATCCGGTGATTCACTGAGCAATTGGCGCAGGTCGGCCAGCCCGGCCGCCTCATTGCCGGCGGTGAAATTGTCCTGCGCGGAGTTGTACAGCGCTGCGGGGTTCGCGTGCGCGGCGCCGCTGCCGAGAATGGTGAGGGCGGCGGCCGCCGCCGCGAGCATGAGGGAAAAACGCCTGGCGATCTGCACTGCCGTCGACCTTTCGGGGGTGTCACGCATTGCTTGGTTGCTGGCTATCCATGGAAGTAGCTGGCTATTGGCTCCTATCGAATGGAGACACGATACGACTGTCCACCCTGGTTGTCGGGTATTTGCCGAGCTGATTTCGCCGTTTTGCCCGAATCCATCGTGGGAACGCGCGCGAAGCGTGCGGTGTCACCCGTCGTCCCAGGAACGCGCCCGCCCGGCCTCCGGTGTGCGCGGGGAGGGCGCGGCCGGGACTCGGGATAAGCTGTGCACCCGTGGATACGACTTCGCTCATCGGCAAGGAACTCGCCGCCGCCATCAACGCCGACACCAAGCAGCGCGCCGCCGCCCTCACCGAGCAGGGCGCCGCCCCCCGCCTGGCCCTCGTGATCCCGAACGACGACCCCGCCAGCGCCTGGTACGTGAAGTCCCTCAACCGTGCCGCCGAGCGCAATGGAATCGCTTGCGAGAACATCGATCTCGGTGTCGACGCCACCGCCGAGCAGATCCGCGCCAAGCTCACCGAGCTGTCGCAGGACCCGTCGGTGGACGCCATCATGCTGCAGACCCCGCTGCCCAAGGGTGTCGGCCTCGACGACGTCAGCTCCGCCATCGCCGCCGAGAAGGATGTGGACGGCGTCAGCCCGCTTTCACTGGGCCTGCTCGCCGCGGGCCTACCCGGCTTCCCGCCCGCCACCTCCGAGGCGGTCGTGGAACTGGCCAAGTTCCACCAGATCCCGCTCGCCGGCCGGCACGTCGCGGTCGTCGGCCGCTCCAATGTGGTCGGCAAGCCCCTGCTTCAGCTGCTGCTCGCCGAGAACGCGACCGTCACCATCGCCCACTCGCGCACGACCGACCTGCCCGCGGTGACCTCGGCCGCCGACGTCGTCGTCGCCGCGGTCGGCCGCGCGGGCCTCATCACCGCCGACCATGTGCGCGAGGGCGCGGTCGTCATCGATGTCGGCACCAACGAGGACGAGAACGGCAACATCACCGGCGACGTGAACGCGGCCTCGGTGACCGGCAAGGCCGCCGCCCTGAGCCCCGTCCCCGGCGGCGTCGGCCCCGTCACCACCGCACTCCTCATGCGCCACGTGGTCCAGGCCGCCGAGAACGGCCGCTGACAACAGCGAATCAGGGAGCTCTCAGCGCGGGAATCCGTCCGATTCCCCACGCCGGGAGCTCCCTGATCGTGTCCTGACCGGCAATGGTCACCAGTGCGTGGTGACCGGGTCGCCCACGGAGACGTTGTCGAAGTACCACTCGGCGTCGGCGGGGGCGAGGTTGATGCAGCCGTGGCTGACGTTCGAGTTGCCCTGGGAATCCACGGACCAGGGTGCGGAGTGGACGTAGACGCCACCCCAGGTCAGGCGCTCGGCGAACTCCCCGGTGAGCAGGTAGCCCTCCGGATCGTTGAGCGGAATGCCGATGGTCCGGGAGTCGAAGGTGACCGAGCGCTCATGGGACAGCACCGGGAAGGTTCCGACCGGCGTTTCGCGCCCCGGCTTACCCATCGACGCGGGCATGGTGCGGGCGACGCCGTCCACCCAGACCGTGAAGGTGTGCGCCGACATGTCCGCATCGGCGGTGGTCCCGCCATTGGTCTGGAACTTGGCCTGCTCGCGTCCGGCGCTGACCGTGATCGGCGAACGGGCGGGCAGGAGGTTCGCGGGCTGCCACATCAGCTGCCGGTCGTCGATCCAGGTGAAGTGGCCGGCGAGGGAGTCCTGCGCGCGGACGTCGACGGAGCGTTCGGCGGCGGCGCGATCGGTGACCGCGTCGGCGAACTGGACGGTCACGGGGGCGGCGATGCCCACCACCTGACCTGAGGCCGGCGTAATGGCTTGGACGGCTGGGAGATTGGGCGTTTCGAGGGCCGCACCCGCGGCTCCGGTTCCGAACGCGGCCGCCGCGGCGACGAAGCTTGCGACGAACAGGGAGCGAATCGGTTTCCGCATTCTTCCATCCCTTCGAGAGGGTGTGGGGCAGGGTTTCTCAGACTATGACTTGGTCATCAGTCCCATCTGGAAATGTACCCGGTTCGTAACCATTGTCCCGGCGTGGGGGTTATGCGAAGTTCGTATCACCAGGTAGAGGGCCGGAAAATGACTGTGCCCCGTTCCATAACGGAACGGGGCACAGTGCAGGCTGAATTGCGCGGTCAGCGGGTTATGGCCGCGACCACATCGTTGTGCAGGGCATCGGCGCGGGCGATGATCTCCTCGATCTGCTTCAGCACCGGAGCGAACTCGGCGGCGGCCGTGCCGTCCAGCGATGTCACATTGATGGCGATGTTCAGCTGCGAGCTGGCCGCCGCGGACCGGGCGCAGTCGGCCGCCGCGCCGATGTCGGTCACCACGTTGGGGTTGCCGATGGGCAGCAGTTCCGTTGCCAGGGAGACGATTTCGTCGGCCTCGGCGACCACGGCGGCGGGCACCCGGGCGGCCTGCAGCAGCGCGGCGGTGATGGCCTCGCCGCGGGCGGCCTGCTCGGCCTCGGACTCCTTGGGCAGCTTGTAGGCCGCGCCGACCGCGGTGAAGGCGGCGGCGTCGGCGTCGGCCAGGGCCAGGGAGCGCTCGCGGGCCACGTCCGCGGCCGCGATGATGCGGTCGATGACCGGGCGATTCTCGGCATCCTTGGCCCGGGTGGTGTACCGCGCGACCATCGCGACCAGGGCCGCACCCTGGGCCGCGTGCAGCGCCGCGACCGCGCCGCCGCCGGGGGCGGGCACCTTGGCGGCCAGTTCACCCAGGTACCCCCGCAGTGTCGAATCACCGAAGGTGGTGGTGTCCTGAGTCATGAGGGGTGGCCTCCCTTGGCAGTACGGCGAATTCAGGTGATTTCGCCGCTTACCGTACCGGTCGCGGGGCCGTCTGCGGCAACCCGCCCGCTGTCGGTGTGCCGACCGGTGAGTAAGGTCCCGGACATGCGTATCGGACTGTCGATCAATTACACCGACGGCTTCAAGGAGACCGCTGCCGAGGTCGCCGACCTCGAACGGGCGGGCCTCGACATCGTGTTCGTGCCCGAGGCGTATTCGTTCGACGCGGTGAGCGCGCTCGGATACCTGGCCGCGAAGACCGACCGGGTGCAGCTGGCCTCGGGCATCCTGCAGCTCTACACCCGCACGCCCACGCTGACCGCCATGACCGCGGCGGGCCTGGACTACGTCTCCGACGGCCGCTTCATCCTGGGCCTGGGCGCGTCGGGCCCGCAGGTCATCGAGGGCTTCCACGGCGTGAACTACGACGCCCCCATCGGCCGCACCCGCGAGGTGCTCGAGATCTGCCGCAAGGTCTGGAAGCGCGAACGCCTCGAGCACAGCGGCAAGTACTACAACATCCCGCTGCCCGAGGGACAGGGCACCGGCCTGGGCAAGCCGCTCAAGCTCATCAATCACCCTGTGCGCGAGAACATTCCGGTGCTGCTGGCCGCGCTGGGCCCGAAGAACGTGGAGCTGGCGGCCGAGATCGCCGAGGGCTGGCAGCCCATCTTCTTCCTGCCCGAGAAGGCCGACCTGGTGTGGGGCGACTCGCTGAAAGCCGGCCTGGCCAAGCGTGATCCGGCGCTGGGCGACCTCGAGGTGTTCGCCGGCCCCGCGCTCGCCATCGGCGACAATGTCGACAGCTGGCGCGACGGGGTCAAGCCGCACCTGGCCCTCTACATCGGCGGCATGGGCGCCAAGGGCAAGAACTTCTACCACGCGCTGGCCACCAAGTACGGCTACGGCGCCGAGGCCGACCGGATCCAGGAGCTGTACCTGGCGGGCCGCAAGGAAGAGGCCGCCAAGGTGGTTCCGGACGATCTGGTCCGCGACATCAACCTGATCGGTTCGGCCGGATTCGTGAAGGAGCGGATCGCGGCCTTCCGCGAGGCCGGCGTGACCGTGCTGAACGTGGTCCCGATGGCCGGCACCGCGGCCGAGCGCGTGAAGCTGATCGAGCAATTGCGCGAGCTCCTCTGACCGAGCCGTGAACGCCGCGAAGCCGAGTCCGGAATGAACCGGACTCGGCTTCGTCGTTCACGGGTGGCCCGCAGCGGTGTGCGGGCAATACCCTCAGCGCAGCGCGCTGAGCGCTTCGTCCAGGGTGGAATGCAGCGAGAACACCTGGTCCAGGCTGGTCATCTTCAACTGGCGGCTGGTGGCGGGCCCATCGGCCACCACCACGAGGCGGGTGCCCCCGGCGCGCTTGTGGACGCCCACCAGCACCGCCATGCCCGCCGAGGCCAGGAAGCTGACCGGGGACAGGTCGATCACCAGTGCGGCGGGCTTGCCCGCGAGGGCCGCGTCGATCGCGCTCTCGAGGGCGGGGGCGGTCGCCAGATCGACTTCGCCGGTCACGGTGAGCACGGTGGCCTCAGCGTGCGGGGTGACCGAGGTGGTCATCGTCTCGGCGAAGGGATAGCCGTCTCCGGAAGTATTGGTCACGTTTGTTAAATCTGCCATGATCCGTCCGTTCGTGCTGCATCGTCTACCACATCGGTACTGGTTTGGTAGCGGGCGTTATAGCGAAAACCGCAGCTACCGCGCTCTTTCGGAGTCCTCCGAAACCGCCCGCCGAATTTGTGCCGGCGGGCCCAGATTCACATGCGCCCGGCCGCCGAAAATGAAACGGCCATTAGTCGCACCGACATCCGCACTCGGGTGCCCGGACCGGAATTGTCGATGTCGAGCACATCGGTGAGCGCACGCATCATGGCGATGCCGCGGCCCCGGTGACCGGGATCCGCGGGCAGCGGCCGCCACACACCGGTATCGGACACCTCGATGGTGAGAGTGTCCACGCCGCAGTCCGCGCTGAGCCGCACCCGGCCGGGTTCGCCGCCCAGGTACGCGTGCTCGATGCTGTTGCTACAGGCTTCGTTCGCGGCCGCGACCAGATCGACCGCCGTGTCGTGCGGTACCGCGGCGGCGGTGAGCCAGGAACGCAGCGCGCGCCGGATACCGGACAGCTCACGGGCTTCGGCGGGCACGTCCAGGCGCAACGGCCCGGGCGGCTGCCGGTAGACGACCATGGCCACGTCATCGTCGTAGCCGGCGGCGGGCCGCAGCCGCGACAGCACCGAATCGGCCACCTCGCGCGGCAATTGCCCGGCCACGCGCGACAATTCGTCGGCGAGTTCGACGAAGCGGTCATCGATGTCGACCCCGCGCTGCTCGACCAGGCCGTCGGTGAACAGGACCAGGGTGGAGCCCGGAGCCATGGCCGTCGTGGCCTCCGGGCGGCGCGGAATATCGAAGGTGGCCAACGGGACTGCGCGACCGCCCTCCAGCAGCCGGCCGCGCTTGGCGGGCTCGGCCAGCACCGGGGGCATGTGCCCGGCATTGGAGTAGCGCACCAGCCCGCGCACCGGGTCCAGAATGGCCGCGCACACGGTGGTGCACATCGCCCCCGGAATGCGGGAGGCCACCGTGTCCAGTTCGGCCAGCAGCTGGGCCGGGCCGGCGCCGCGCAGCAGCAGAGCCCGTGCGGCCGTGCGCAATTGGCCCATCACCACCGCCGCCGAGAGACCACGGCCGACGCAGTCGCCGACCACGACGCCGATGGTGCCGTCCTCGAGCCGCACCACGTCGTACCAGTCGCCGCCGATCTCCAGCGGGGGCAGGGCGGGCTCGTAGTGCACCGAGAAGCGCGGCGGCAGTTCGATCGGGCCGAGCATGGCGCGCTGCAGGGTGAGCGAGGTGGAACGGGCCTGATCGAAGTTGCGCGCCCGCTGCACGGCCAGGCTCAGATGCCCGACCAGCAGCGAGAACAGCGCCCAGTCACCGGGTGTGATCACGCGTGGCGCGGCGAAGCGCAGCCACAGCGCCGAGTCGCCGCTCTCGCCGAGCGGCGCCACGATGCCCTCCGAACTCGCCGCCCCCTCGGGGATGGCGAACATGGTGCGGCCGGGCTGCAATCGGGCGCGGTCGAGCAGGGCGCGGGCCCGGGCGTCCAGGACGCGCCGGGATTCGCCGCCCTCGGCCGGCTCGGCCTCCCCGCGTCGGCGGATGGGCTGGGTGTCGTGCGGGGCCAGGCCCGCGCCGGTGTACGGATTGTCCTCGGAGACATACAGTTCCGGGCCGGTGTGATGGTTGGGCCAGACCGAGACCACCGCGGCCTCCGCGCCGATAGCGCGCCGCAGTTCCTCCAGGCCGACGGTGAGCACCTCGACCACGCTGGTGGCCGCGCCGACCGCGGTGGCCAGCCGGGAGACCGCCTGGTCGCGGGCCTGGGCGTCGTGCTCGGCGGTCACATCGCGCAGTGTGCCGACGAAAATCCGTTCCCCGTTCTCGGGCTTCACCAGCGAGGACGTCGATACCGCGAGCCAGAGCAGCCGCCCGTCGCGGTGGCGGATGGGCATCACGAAGCGGGCCGCGTCGGTGCCCAGATCCGGGTAGCGCGGTGCCTCGGGCACGGTCCAGGGGTGGGGGAGCGGATACGGAATCCCGTCGGGCCCATAGCCGGTGAGCGCGCCGAACGCCGAGTTGACCTCGACCAGCGTGCCCTGGGCGTCGACGACGAAGAACCCGTCCTGCAGCGACTCCACCAGCGCCGTGCGGAAGGCGTCGCGGCCCGCGAGATCGTCGGCGCGCGAACGCTGTTGCTCGTAGCGCCTGGTCCCGTCCAGGAAGCCGCGGGTGGCGACGTCCAGCGCCGCCATGGTCTGCAGCAGGAACTCCAGCGCCGCCTCGGTGCGGTCGGTGCCGTCGGGCGCGGGCCCGAGGCCCTCGAGTTCGAGCAGCCGGAAGTGATGCTCGGTGAGGTCGAGGATGCTCACGCCCTCCACCAGCGCCCGCCGCCCGAGCTCATAGCCCTCGGCCAGGGTGTTCTGATTGGGGGCGCGCAGGTGCAGCCGGAGCGCGGCGGCGTACGCCTCGCGAAACGCGGCCAGTACCGTACTCACGCTCTGCTCCATGGGCATGAGCGCAGGCCCTGCGTGGTTACGCAAGCTTCCGCCTCCGGGCCTCGACCGCTCATGCCGGGTTCTCGCTCATGGCTTCACACTCGGAATGGGTTGGGAGGGATGGGATTGCCCGCGATGGCGGGCCGCGAGCACGAGCGCGTCGTCGGTGTCCTTGGCGTGGCGGGCCAGGATCTCGGCGGTGATCTCCGCGGTCGGCTTGGACAGGTCGACGGCGTCGGCGAAACTGCTGGTGATGCCGTCGGTGGACATCAGCAGCAGGTCGCCGGGGCGCACGGCCACGGTCTGCGGCTGCAGGTTCGGCGGCAGCAGGTAGCCGACGATGCCGCCCGAGAGCAGGGCCGTGGCGCGGATGGCCGGTTGGCCGGGAGCCGCTGCGACGATGCGGGATTCGACATTGCCGACGCCCAGCCAGTGCACCCGGTCGCGAGAGTCGAACAGCGCCAGCGAGACCGCCGCGCCGCGGGTGTCGGCCATGGCGCGATGGCACAGCAGCAACAGCACATCCAGTGGCTCGGCGCGGTTCTCGGCCAGCACCTGCGCCGCGCGATCGGACGCGTCGGCTGCCGCCGCACCGTGGCCGAGACCGTCCAGTACCGCGAAGAGCACCGAGCCCCCGCCCGCGTCGAGCACGACCGATCGGTCGCCCGAAACCCGTTGCCCGGGCAGTGCGCGACCGGCGACGGCCCATTCGACCGCGCCGATGAAACCGTCCTCACGCACCGGTGGGCACCCACTTCCACATTTCGACGAGGGTGCCTTGTCCCGGCCTGGAATTGATGACCATGCCGTCCATCAGTCGCTTGGCCCCCGGAAGACCCAGTCCCAGACCGCGTCCGGTGGAGAAGCCGTCCTCCATCGCGCGCGGAATGTCGGGAATACCGGGCCCACTGTCCTTGGCCTGCACCACCATCGAGCGCCGGCCGTCCCGATCCTGCACGGCCAGCCGGATCTCCCCGGTGCCCGCGTAGCTCGTGATATTGCGCGCCACTTCGGAAATGGCGGTCGCGATCATGGTGCGATCGGAGAGCGAGAAGCCGAGTTTGGCAGCCAACTCCAGCCCCGCTTGCCGAGCGGTCACGATGTCGTTCGACACGTTCACCGCGATCACCACGTCGTCAGCGGCCACGTTCACGACCGTCTCGTTGGCCTCGGCTCTTGATCTTCTTGTTCAGCCAGGACAGGCCCTCCTCGAGGTCCAGCGCCGTGTGCATGTCCTCGAAGGTGAGCCCCAATTGCACCATCGCGAAAGCGACTTCGGGCTGTAGGCCCACGATGACCGTCTCCGCCCCCCGCAGCTTGGTCATGTGGGCGATGGTACGCAGCGATCTAGCGGCAAAGGAGTCCATTACGTCGATTGCGGTGACATCGACGATGATGCCCTGGGCTCGGTATCTGCTGACGTAGGTCATCAGATCGTCTTGCAGGCGTTCGGTATCCGCGTCGGTGAGCGCTGACTGCACCGACGCAATGAGATAGGTGCCCTGCTTCAGAATGGGTACCGGCATCTGACCCGCCCTGATTACCGTCCGTCGCGATCGGTGACGCGCGACACCTCGTAGCCGAGCAGCCGCTCCGCTTCCTCGATGCCACCCTGGAGGTCACCGACGGCATTCATCTTCGACAGATCCAGGCCGATGGTCACCAGGGTAAGCGCGATCTCCGACGACAGGCCGGTAATGATGACATTGGCGCCCATGAGGCCCGACGCGTCGACGGTCTGCACCAGGTGGTTGGCGACCGTGGAGTCGATCGCGGGCACACCGGTGATATCGATGACGACGACCTTGGCGCGGTTGGCGCGAATGGCGCGCAGCAGCTGCTCGGTGAGCTGACGCGCGCGCTGCGAGTCCAGCACGCCGATGATGGGGAGGATCAGCAGCTGCTCACGCACCTGGAGAACGGGCGTGGACAGCTCGCGAATCGCCTCCTGCTGCTGGCGGATGACACGCTCGCGCTCCTGCACGAAGGACACGGCCACGGTGTTGGCGATGCGGTTCGCGGCCGGTTCGTAGGCGTCGAGCACCAGCTTCAGCAGCTCGAAGTCGGACTGGTACTTCTCGAAGAGGCTGCGCGCCAGCACGTCTCGCAGCAGGAGCACGATGCCGACGACCTCGTCGGTCTCGACTCCTCTGGGGATGATGCGCTCGGACAGGTCGCGCGCGTAGGCCTGCAGGGCTTCGACGCTACCGGTCTCGAGCACCTCGACGTAGTTGTCGTAGACGGAGGTGGCCTCGGAGAAGATCTCCTCGGGCGTCATCGCGGTGAGCAGCTGGGCATCGGTGATGCGACGGGCCCACTCCTCGCGCAGTTCGGTGCGGTTCTGCCGCAGGTGCTCGACGAGCTGCGGAAGCAGGTTGTCGACGGAACCCGCGGGCAGCGAATCCGCCGAGAGACCGATGGACACGTCGGACATGAAAACTCCTGCCCCTTTCGCTAAGGCCAGGTCGGGTGCTCACTTCTACGACCGATAACCGGCCGTGTGCTCGGTGCCGACCGCCGTCGGAAGCCGGTGCCGAGCCTAGTCTTACCCAGTACCCGATGGGTGCCAAACCAAACGCTGGTGGGCTGCGAATTCGGTGTCAGCTGTGCTCGTCACGGGTTTCCGGTCTGCGGTGATGGGTCAGCAGTGTGTCGTAGATATCTGCCAGCGCCGTGAGCTGGCCACGATCGAGCACATCCACCATGTGACGCCGCACACTCTCGACATGCGAGGGAGCGGCGGAATCGAGCACCTGCGAGCCCTTTTCGGTGAGGACCGCGGCGGTGCGGCGGGCGTCGTCGGGAATGGATTCGCGGGCAACCAGGCCGCGCTTCTCCATCCGGGTGATCTGATGCGAGAGCCGGCTCTGCGACCACTCCAGCACGGCCGCGAGTTCGGCGAAACTGCGCCGGTGGTCCGGGGCGTCGGCGAGCCGGGCCAGCACGGTGTATTCCACGTAGGTCAGATTGGATTCGCGTAGGGAGTCCCGCCCGACCGCGGCGGCGATGAGGTCGCGGGTGAACACGAATCCCAGCCAGGCGCGCATCTCGACATCATCGAGCCAGCGGGGTTCGGCCACAGTTCCACTCCCGGGTTCCGTTGTCATGCTAAATCCTCCCCGCCGCCGACAAGCGCATCATGCACAGGTAACACCTGCTCGGTTGAAGGTGCAACATGTACCTGTTCGCGGCATCCGGTCGCGGATTGCGGTGTCCTCGACCACGACCCATGGTGCCCGTCGCCGCGTCGTGTACGGCATCGAACGCGCTTGCCGACGAGCGAACATGGCCGGGCCTGATCATCGGCAGGTGCGCACGGGTCGGTACAGTCACTCTGCTTGAACCGTCGGCTGACCAGCCCCCAGCCCTGCTCGAGGAGTCCGATTCGTGACCGCGCCTGATTTCCTGTACTCGGATCTGCTGCCCATCGGTACGGACGAGACGCCGTACCGGCTGCTCACCACCGAGGGCGTGAGCACGTTCGAGGCGGGTGGGCGGACCTTCCTGCAGGTGGAGCCCGAGGTGCTGCGCATGCTCACCGCGGAGGCGATGCACGACATCAGCCACTACCTGCGGCCGGCGCACCTGGCGCAGCTGCGCAAGATCATCGACGATCCGGAGTCCAGCGGCAACGACCGGTTCGTGGCGCTGGATCTGCTCAAGAACGTCAATATCTCCGCGGGCGGCATCCTGCCCATGTGCCAGGACACCGGCACCGCCATCGTGATGGGCAAGAAGTCCGAGGGCGTGCTCACCGGAGCCGATGACGCGGAATGGATTTCGCGTGGTGTGTTCGACGCGTACACCAAGCTGAACCTGCGCTACTCGCAGCTCGCCCCGATCACCATGTGGGACGAGAAGAACACCGGCAACAACCTGCCCGCGCAGGTCGAGTTGTACTCGCAGGCAGGCGATCCCGCGCACCCGTCCTACAAGTTCCTGTACATGGCCAAGGGCGGTGGCTCGGCCAACAAGTCGTTCCTGTACCAGGAGACCAAGGCGATCCTGAACCCCGATCGCATGCTGGAGTTCCTGGACGAGAAGATCCGTTCCCTGGGCACCGCGGCCTGCCCGCCGTACCACCTGGCGGTCGTCATCGGCGGCACGTCGGCCGAATTCGCCCTGAAGACGGCCAAGTACGCCTCGGCGCACTACCTGGACAACATGCCGACCGAGGGTTCGATGGCCGCGCACGGCTTCCGCGACCTCGAGCTGGAGGAGCAGGTCTTCAAGCTGACCCAGTCCTTCGGTATCGGTGCGCAGTTCGGCGGCAAGTACTTCTGCCACGACGTGCGCGTCATCCGCCTGCCGCGCCACGGCGCCTCCTGCCCGGTCGCCATCGCGGTGTCCTGCTCGGCCGACCGCCAGGCGCTGGCGAAGATCACCCCCGAGGGCGTGTTCCTCGAGCAGCTGGAACGTGAACCGGCGCAGTACCTTCCGGAGCAGACCGACGCCATCCTCGGCGGCGACGTCGTCGAGATCGACCTGAACCGGCCGATGTCGGAGATCCGCAACGAGCTGTCGAAGTACCCGGTGAAGACCCGGCTCTCGCTGACCGGCCCGCTGGTGGTGGCCCGCGACATCGCGCACGCCAAGATCAAGGAGCGCCTCGACGCGGGCGAGCCGATGCCGCAGTACATGCGCGATATGGCCGTCTACTACGCCGGTCCCGCCAAGACGCCCGACGGCTACGCCTCGGGGTCCTTCGGTCCCACCACCGCCGGGCGCATGGACTCCTACGTCGACCAGTTCCAGGCGGCGGGCGGCTCGCACGTCATGCTGGCCAAGGGCAACCGCTCCGCGCAGGTCACCAAGGCGTGCAAGGAGCACGGCGGCTTCTACCTCGGGTCGATCGGCGGTCCGGCCGCGCGACTCGCGCTGGACTGCATCAAGTCCGTGGAGGTCCTCGAATACCCTGAGCTGGGCATGGAAGCCGTGTGGAAGATCGAGGTCGAGGACTTCCCCGCCTTCATCGTCGTCGACGACAAGGGCAACGACTTCTTCGCCGAGACCTCGAAGCCGATCGCCCTGCGCGTGCGCGAGCGGTCCAAGGAACGCGTCTGACGCCAGGAGGCATGCGAATGCGGAGGGCCCACCGGATCGAAACTCGGCACCACCCCGATCCGGTGCCTTCCACCCGGCGTCGCGGCGGCCGCTACACCGTCCTCGCGCTGGCCGCCGGGGCCGGAATGCTCTGCGGCGCACTGCCCCTCGCGCACGCCGCACCCGCGCCCGGCGTGAGCAGCGGCCCGCTCGCCACCCCGGTCGCGAGCGAAACCGATGGCCTGGACCCCTGGCTGGCGCTGGCCTACAAATTCGCGCTCGCCCAGGCACAGGGACAGGGCGTGCCGCTGTGGATCGTCTCCGGCTACCGCACCCCCGCCGAGCAGGAAGCCCTGTGGGAGGACGGAATTCGCACCTACGGCAGCCCCGAGGCCGCCCGCCGCTGGGTGCTGCCGCCCAGCGAATCCACCCACGTCACGGGCCAGGCCATCGACGTCGGGCCGCGTGAGGGCGCGGCCTGGCTCGAGGCGAACGGCAACCGCTGGGGCCTGTGCCGCATGTACGACAACGAATGGTGGCACTTCGAACTGGCCACCCTCCCGGGCTTCGCCTGCCCGGCCCGCCTGCCCGACGCGAGCAGCCGGTGACCGTGACGGTCGAGCCGGGAGCCAAGTGGATGCGTGCGCAGAGCCCTGACCTGCCGACCGCCCGGCGGCGACCGCCGGGAACCCGCAGAGCGGCCGCCGTGGCCGTCCTGGCCAGCGCTGGTCTGATGGGCGGCTCACTCACCGCGGCCCACGCTGCCACCCAACAGCTTTCGGGCGCGGCACCCACGGCCGACGGCCTGCCCGCAGCCAAGGCCGTCGCCACCACCCCCGACGGCCCCTGCCCCGCGCGCCTCCCCGACGCCAGCGACCGCTGACCCCCTCGTCCCACGGGACATAGCACGCCGACACCGAGGGTGAGGCCGACGCCCTCTCAGCAGTTTTCGACTCTGCGACCACCAATTGTGTTGTGCCCGCGAATCATTGTGGCTCCGGAGTTCGCGGGACGGCAGCGACGACGCAGTTCGGGTGTCGCGTACCAGCTATAGATTGCAGTAATCGGCATGATCGATATCAAGTCTTGGACACTATAGCTACAGCTCAGGCAAGGTGGAGCAGGTCGGCCCACAGGGGTCGTCGACCCTCGGAGAGGAGTTCCCATGCCGAATCTCGCGGCCGGTCTCGGGCGGTTCCAACGCGATGTCTTCCCCGCCAAGGCCGGGCTGTTCGCCCGCCTCGCCGGTGATCACCGGCCGGGCGCGCTGTTCGTCGGGTGCTCCGATGCCCGCGTGGTGCCGGAACTGATCACCTCCGCCGAGGCCGGGGAACTCTTCGTCATCCGCACCGCCGGCAACCTGGTGCCGCCGCACACCCCGGGTGCGGCGGACGGTGTGGTGGCGAGCATCGAGTACGCGGTGGGTGTCCTCGGCGTCACCGACATCGTGGTGTGCGGGCACTCGGCCTGCGGCGCCATGACCGCGCTGTCCGAGGGGCAGGACCTGTCGACCCTGCCCGCGGTCGCGGGCTGGCTGGGGCACGCCGACGCCGCCCGGGCGCTGGTCGACCCCGACATCACCGGTGCCGCAGCGGTATCCGCGCTGGTCCGCCACAATGTGGTGGCACAGCTGGCCAACCTCGCCACCCATCCCGCGGTGGCCCGGGCGCTGTCCCGGCGGACCCTCACCCTGCACGGCTGGGTGTACGACATCGGCACCGGCCGCGTCGAGGCGCTCGGTGCCGGGGGCGAGTTCAGCACTCTCGCCGCCTGATTCCCCGTTCTCTCCGAAATCCGACCTCCGATTTCGCGTCCGCGAAACGGTTTCCCGAAAGGAGGCACCGCCATGGTGCACGCACAGTTCGATCCGACCGCCCGCGAGGCGCTGGCCGATGCCGCCGTCGCCGCCAAGATCGCCAAGGACCTGACCTGGCAGCAGATCGCCGACGCGGCCGGCCTGTCGGTCGCCTTCGTCACCGCCGCGGTGCTGGGCCAGCACCCGCTGCCGGAGAAGTCCGCGCTCGCGGTGGCCGAACTGCTCGAGCTCGACGACGACGCCGCCCGGCTGCTGCAGACCATCCCGCTGCGCGGCTCGATTCCCGGTGGCGTGCCGACCGATCCGACCATCTACCGCTTCTACGAGATGCTGCAGGTCTACGGCACCACGCTGAAGGCCCTGGTGCACGAGCAGTTCGGGGACGGCATCATCTCCGCCATCAACTTCAAGCTCGACGTCAAGAAGGTCGCCGATCCGGAGGGTGGCGAGCGCGCGGTCATCACGCTGGACGGAAAGTACCTGCCGACCAAACCGTTCTGAGGCCCAGCCGCCCGGAGATGACCTGAATGTCCGGAACCGGAAGCTGATCGGTCATGTCCGGGCACCTGGCGGTTCAACTGGTGACCGTACCGTCGCGGCTGAGGGATCACGGCGGACGGAGATGTGATGCTGGAACCACGACTTCGGACCATGTGGCTGGCCAATGCGGCGAGCGGGGCGGCGGCCGTCGCCGTGCGCACGCCGCGCCCGGTGTTCGCCGCCCAGGCGCGGCGGGCGCAGCACGAGGCCGTGGTGGCCTCGGATCTGGAAGTCGTGACGGTGACCGATCATTCGGCCGTCATCACCTGGACGACGCGGACGCGGAACCGGGCGGGGCGGCTGCGGCCCGCGCCCGCCGACACCGAGCTGCGGATCGCTCCCGCCGACGGGCGCGGTGTGCCCCGTGTCCTGGTCTTCGAGGGCATGCGAACGGCGTACCACTATGCCGAGGTCCGGGATCTGGAACCGGGGCGCGCCTATCGATTCGAGGCGTACTCCGACGGGCAGCGCGCGGTGCCCGCCCGGACGCTGGTGACGCGACGGTCCGGAACACCTGAATCCACCGGCATTTTCACCACCTTGACGCCGCCGCCGGGGCGGCTGCTGCGGACCCTCGCCCTGGCCAACGACCTGCACTACGGCGAACCGGCCAGTGGGCTGTTCGCGGGATTCTTCGAAGGGCTGCGGCACAGTACCGACGAGTATCCGGAGTTCATGCTGCAGGCCATGCTGGAGGATCTGCGCCTGCCGGATCGCGGGGCGGACCATCTGGTGGTCGCGGGCGATCTGACCGATTCGGGAACGGCCGAGCAGTCGCGTGGAGTCCGGGACAGCCTGGACCAGTGGGGCAATCTGGGCCGGGATTACTTCGTGTGCAGGGGAAATCACGATGTCCGGCCACCGGAGGAGACCGACCACTGGGGTCAGGTGTTCCATGCCCGGGACCGGCTCGTCGAATACTTCGTGGGTGGCCTGCGGCTCATCGGGCTCGACACCACCCGGGCGCGCGGCGCCGGCGGCACCCTCGACCCGGCGCAGCTGGACCACCTGCGCGAACTGCTGCGCGGCGAACCCGACCGGCCGACACTGATCTTCGGTCACCACCCGGTGACGAGGCATGCGGCGGTGAGCAATCCGGGCGGGCCCGGCTTCGTGCTGGACAGGTTCAATGCGGCCGCGCTGCACGCGCTCTACGCCACCGCGCCCGGGGTGTTCCTGCACCACAGCGGCCACACGCACCGGAATCGGCTGAGCCGCCCCGATTCCGGGATCGGTGTGGAATTCCTCGAGGTGGGCGCGGTCAAGGAGTATCCGGGCGGGTACACCCTGGTGCGGATCTATGAGGGCGGCTACCTGGTGAACTTCTGCAAGACCCGGTCCGAGGCGGCGCGACGCTGGAGCACGCGCACCCGCAGCCAGTACCTGGGCATGCACCCCGATCACGCACTGGGCAGTTTTGTCGATCGCAATCATGTCGTCCGGCGTGATTTCTCCGGCCTGTGCGCGGAGCCCTCGGCGAGTTGACCAGCAACACACCGGTTGACGCACCGGTAGGTCCGGTCAATACGCCCACAATTCCCGTGCTGTTCGGCATACTGCCTGATGCGAGTGCGCGCCACCCCACCTGGATGACCTACCCAGGCTCGATCGGATATCGCGATGTCCCTTCGTTCACCGCTGTGCGCACGCCGCGGGTTCGGCATCCTGGGTTCGGCACTTCTCTAGCAACGGAGGCATGGTGGGCAGGCAGGGCGGGCAGTACCGTACGAATCACGGCACACTCCAGCACCAGCGCCCACCCGTTCGCGTCACCCGGCGCCCCGCCCAACCTGCCCCAGATGTCGTATTCGCTACCAGCTGGCTGATTTTCGAACTGCCCACCGCGGTACTGCTGGCCGTCTTCGTCGGCACCGGCTGGCTCGGCTACCTCCAGCACGCAGGCACCCCGGCCCAGCCGCGCTCTGCCGTAGTGGTGCCCGCCGATACCGCCCGCCCGGGCGCTCACTGAGTCGGTTCGGTACCAGACCCGGCGATCCGACCGGTCGCTCGCGGCCGCGGCGATCAACCGCGAGACTGATTGCGCCACCGAGCGTCCGGGTCGTTTCACCAGCCCCGACGCCACGACCAGCGACGGCAGCATCACCGCGCGCGTCGCGTCACCGGCGCTCGCCGCGATACTGCACCGAAAACCATGTGGCGCAGCACGAGCGGGCCAGCGCCCGCGCGGCGCCTGCGGATCTGCTGCGTGAGTGCGTTCAGACGCTCGAGCAGCGCATCGAGGAAGCCCGGGCGACCAAGGAGTTCATCGAGTACGCGCTGAGTGCCCCAGGGCCTTTCCGGACTGCCCGCACGCCGGGAGCGGATTTGTCCCGCATTTCGGACGAAATGCGGGAGAGGTGGATCAGGTCCGGAAAATGACGCCACCCCGGTGCCGCTGGCTGCGGGTCACCGGGGTGCGGGCGGGCGGATCGGCCGAAGCTGGTGCAGCGGCGGCCGATTCGGCGCGAAGGGGGGTCAGTCGTCGAGGGAGCTGCCGTTGCGGGAGCGCGACGCGGCGCGGGCGCGGCGGCGGGCGGCCTGCAGTTCGGCGAGTTCCTGCTCGAGGGTCTCGGCGATCCGGAACTGGCCGGTGTCATAGACATTCAGCGGCGGGACCGGATCGGCGAGATCGGCGAGCGGGGAACGCTCGTCCTCTTCTTCGGTCTTGCGGCTCTTGCCGGTGGCGGAGCGGCGCTCCTTGTCGGCGGGTTTCGCGGTGTCCGACTGGCTTTCGGCCCGGGCAGGTCGTGGCTCGACCACCTGGGCTTCGGCATCGACGGTCTTCTCGGGCTCAGCGGGAGCCGCGGGAAGGGCCGGGGTGGGAGTCGGCACCGCCGAGGGGGAAGGGCGGCCGGGCCAGGAGACGACGGTGGGCATGGAGCGGCGGATTTGTTCGCCCGGGTCCGGCAGATCCCGGATCTGGTCCGTGGCACGCACGATGGCCAGACCGTACCGGCCGGCCGCGGCATTGTGGATCAGCAGCGCGACACCGATCATCACCGGTGCGATGGCGTGCACGGCCACTTCATACCAGCTGCCGTTCTTCAGGTACGGGTAGGTGTTGAGCATGACGGTCAGGCCCAGCAGCGCGAACTCGGCCACCACGACCTGCCGGCGGCTGTCGATCACACCCCACTCGGCCACCTTGTTGGTGCCGATCATGATGATTACGAGGCAGACGCTGATCATGCCTTCGAGCAGGTAGCTGAACCAGTACAGCGGATCGCTCGCCCCGCCCGGGGCGATGTTGTGCTGCACGTTGACCGCGGACCAGAGCATGCCGGCCGCGACCACACCGGCGAGCGCACGCTGACTCCACGCCCGATGCTTGTACAGGGACGCCAGTTTGGCGTGCGGGCTCGATTCCCGCCGCTGAGCAGCGATCGCCTTGCGCGCCAGCAGCAAGTCGCGAATGTCGGCCTTCTCAATCTCTATGGTGGTCGTTCGGGCCCGATCGGCCGCTGATGCCGCGGCCTCGGCCTGTTTCCAGCGCTGCGCCCGCTCCTGCTCGCGGATGCGCTCGGCCAGCTCGCGCTCGGCGACGAGCTCGGTCTCCGACAGCGCATCGGTGAGAGCGGGATCGTATTGGTAAGCCAGCCGTCCCCGGGCCTTCTCGACCCGTTGCGCCAGCTGGGTGACCTCGTCCTCGCGCGGATGTTCGATCGTCAATTGGTCCCCCGTCCAGGGAGTCCCGATGGCTGACAGGTGATTCCGGTAGGCACGGAGAACATTTCTAGTCGATACACGCCCAACCGCGAAACTGTTGATTTGCCGATGGTCCAATCCTTACGGCGCGCCGCGCTGCGACACGCGGAATTGAGTGGGAGTCAGGGCAGTACGGAGACGTCGTCCGATCGGCTGTCCAG
This sequence comes from Nocardia sp. NPDC004123, assembly GCF_053603795.1. Taxonomy (NCBI): domain Bacteria; kingdom Bacillati; phylum Actinomycetota; class Actinomycetes; order Mycobacteriales; family Nocardiaceae; genus Nocardia; species Nocardia sp. NPDC004123. The sequence continues at coordinate 62,136 of NZ_JBSGGG010000011.1, read as the reverse complement.
AGGGGTTGCCGACCGGAGTTCGGGCACCACCATATAGGACCCGGTCGCATTGCGCAGGAACCGCGACCCGCATAGGTGAAGCTGCGTGGGCGAAGGATCGAAAGAGGGGCGGACGGTGGGAGATTCGGCGCGGGGCTCGGGGTCAGCTGATCGTCTCGAGTTCCTCGTCCATCGGGATCGCGCCCTCCAGGCCGTGGGGGAGGCGGCGGCGGTTGGGGGAGCCGAGGGCGGTGGTGAGGTCGGTGCCGTCGTGTTCGGCCAGGAGATCGTCGGAGTCCCAGACCAGCAGCGTTGCGCTGACGGTGTTCTCGGCGGCGGAGTGGGCCAGATCGTAGTGGGCGCAGGCGGGGACGTGGGGGTAGGTGATCCAGAGGTCGTAGCCGGTCATGAAGAGGTCGAGATCGAATTGGACGGACAGGCCCAGGAGTTCGCTGCGGCCGTTGTCGTCGACACCGGCGAAGGCCTCGTCCAGGGCCAGCAGGCGGGGGGCCTGCGGGTCCGCCGAATCGAGCATGACGTGGGCGGCGGCGAAGAGCGGAAGGTGCAGGGACACCGACTGTTCGCCGCCGGAGAGGGCGCTGTGCCGGGCGACGGTGAGGCGGTCCTCGGCGCCGTCTGCGGTGACGATGGTGAACGAGAAGACGCGCCAGGCGCGGTAATCGAGGGTGGCCGCGAGGATCTCGGGGAACGAGCGCTCCGGGTGGGCGGCGCGTGCGGTGCGGATCTCCGCGGCGAAATAGGCGCGGATGGTGGACAGGTCCTCGGCGGTGAGCTCGGCGGAGTCGCGGTCCAGGAGCTTGCAGACCGCGCGGGCCGGCTCGGCGAGATTGTCGGCCAGCACCCAGTGCACCCCGATGGTGTTGCCGGAGGACATGCGGCGCTGCCTCATCTCCGCGCCCATGCGGGAGATGAGATCGCGGGCGTCGTAGGTGCGTTCGTGGATCTGCTGGGCCAGCCCGGTCAGCAGCGCGTCCTCCAGGATGCGGCGCTCGGCATCGGTGAGCAGCAGCTCCTGGTCGCGGCGGGCCGCGCCGATGCGCGCGGCGAAATCGGCCAGCGCGGAGAGGCCGTGGTCGTCGTGCACCTGCACCACGGTGAGGCCGTCGGCGGCATCCCAGTGCAGGCGGTAGTCCTGGCGGGCGGCGGTCAGCGCGGCGTCGAACTCCTGCAGGGCGGTGGTGACCGCGCTGCGGGTCGACTTGCGGGCCGCCTCGCCCGCACGCACCGAAGCGGTTGCGGCGGCGAGATTCTCGAACAGGGCGGACACCTCGGCGGGCAGCACCGTGGGCTCCTGCTCCGGATCGCCGTTCTCGATCCGGTACAACAGCTGCTCCGGCGTCGACCACGCGGCATCGCTGCTGGGCCAGCGGCTGTCGACGGGGGCGCCCAGCAGGCTCAGCAGATCCGGGCGCGCGTACGGGGCCAGATGACGGACGTCGGCGAGCAATTCGGTGAGCGCGGTGCCCAGTGTGTCGTGGGCGGCGCGGTGCGCGCCCTCGGCGGTGCCCACCGCCTCGATGGCCTCGGCCGCGGCCTTGCGGGCGGCCTTCTGCTCCGCGCGCGCCGCCTCGATCTTCTCCCGGGCCGCGTCCAGCTCGCGATCGATATCCGCGGCGCCCGCGCCGAGCGCCTCACGCAGCGTCTCCAGCTTGCGCAGCTGCTCCTCGTACCCGGCGCGCGCGGCCTCGGCCTCTTCCGCGAATGCCTCGGCCAGGTCCTTGGCTTCCTCGAGCCGGTCCCCGGCCTCCCGGGCCCGCTCGTGCTCGCGCTGATGATCGCCGCGCAAGCGCAGCAGCCCCGTCCCGGCGTTCTCGAAATGGCGGACAGCGGCCGCCAGCGCATCCAGCTCGGCTGGATCGCGCGGCGCGCGATGATCGGCCGCGATGGCCCGAACCTTCTTGTCCGCGTTGGTGTATTCCGCCACGGCCTGATCCAGATCCCGCTCGGCCTGGCCCGCCGCCTCCGAGCGCGAGCGCAGCATGCCCGCCGCCTCGGCGACGCTCCGCAGCGCGGCGGTGACCGCCGTGGTCCGCGGCAGCGCCTTGGCCGCCGCCGAAATCCGCCCCAGCTCCGCGGTGGCGGCCTGTTCGTCGGCTGCGGCGGTATCGGCCTCGCCCACAGCCGTTTCGATGGCAGCGGCCAGCTCAGCCAGCCGCAACTCGCGCCGGCGCGCGCGGGCGGTGGTGCCGATGAACTCGGCGTCGGCCTTGACGTGCCGGCCGACCTGCACCCCCTGCCGGAACCGGCCGTCGGTGGCGATGGTGAGCTGCCCCTCCGCGCCGACAGGCTGTGCCTCGGCCCCGGTGACAGTGCGCCCCTTGCCATCCGCGCCGGCGGCCGTGACCGAGCCGGCGACCTCGTGCAGCGCGATGGATGCCAGAATGCCGGAGACGATCTCGCGCGGCACGGTCAGCGTGCCCGAATCATCTTCGACGACAAGCACATCGGCCAGTGTCCGGCCGGTGGGGCGCAACTGCTGCGGCAGCGGCGTCAGGAACTGGTCCGAAGCATGGTCCGGCAGTTCGGCGTCCGCGCACACCCAGGCGTCGAGCAGGTTGGCGGCCTGGAGCGCAGCCTCGATCCCCGCTGCCTCGTGCGCACCGACGCCGTCGGCGAAACGCACCAATCGCCACAGCGGCGCGCCGGCCCGATCGGGTCGCGCATCGGTGCGCGCGGCGAAAGCCGGTGGCGCGTCGTCGCGTTCGGCCGCGACCCGCTCCCGCTCGGCGCGCAGTTCGCCCGCCCGTGCGGTCGCCTGGGCCGCCCGCGCCCGTGACTCCTGCCGCCGCGCCCGGATCTCCTCGGTGAGCGGTTCGGTGCGTTCGGTGAGCACTTCGGCCGGTGTGGCCGGAACCGAGCCGTCGTCGAACGCGTCGACCGGTCCCGGGCCGGTCGCAGCCGTGTCGACGGGTCCGCCGCCATCCGGTCCTGTCGCCGAACGCTTTCCGCCCGCCTTTCCGGTCCCGTCCTGGGCCGCCGAGTCGACACCGGTGCGAGACCCGGCCCCCATCGCGGCCTTCTTGCCGCCGCTGGCCGGGCGCGGGGCGTGCTCGGTGCCGACGTGCCCGAAGGCGCCGTCGAGCGCCTCGAACAGGCCGTTGCGAATCGGCGCATACACGGCGCGGTGCGAGTCCCACCAGTCGCGCAGGGACACAGCGGTGTTCGACCGGGCCAGGGCCACTCCGGCTTCGGCCTCGGCCAGCTCGGCGGCCGCGGATTCGCGCAGCTCCGCCGCGCGCTGTGCGGCGCGTTCGGCCCGGGTGCGTTCGGTGACGGCCTGGTCGACCAGGGTGAGGGCGCGGCGGACGGCGCGGACGTCGGCGTCGCGCTCCTCGGCGTGGGAGCGGACGGTGGTGGTGAGGTGCTCGGCGCGGGCCGATTCGGGCAGGGCCGACCAGCCGATGCCGGCTTCCGCTGCGGCGGAACGGAGTTCGTCCTCGCCGCGGGACAGCGCGGAGGCGGCGTTGGTGACGGCGGCCTGGGCGCGTTCGGATTCCTCGAGCCGCTGGTCCACGGTCTGACGGGACTTGAGGGCCTTGTCGCTCTGCACGGCGGCGGAGGTTTCCAGCCGGCGGACGGCGCCGGCGAGATCGTCGAGCTGCTGCTTGCCCTCGTAAGCGCTGGAACGCTGGAGGGTTTCCCGGTCGGCGAGGGCCTGCTCGTAGGCGCGGTCGGCGTCCTCGGCGCGGGTCTCGGCCGCCGCGCGCTCGGTGTCGCGGCGCTTGCGCAGGGCGGCGGCCGCGTGCAGGGCGGTGCTGGAGTGGGTGACCGCGTCCAGGCGCACCCGTACCTGGTCGATATCCGTCTTCGCCTGTACGGCAAGGTATTTGCGGTAGACGTTGACGAAATCGCGGGTCGCGGTGTCGGCCTGGACCAGGCCCTCGAGGGTGCGCCCGACCTCCTCCATATCGCTGAAGGAGCGGGCGGCGTCCAGGATCAGCTGCTCGTCCAGCGGGCGCAGGCCATCGGTGAGCGCCTGCGAGAGGCCGCGCGGGTCCAGGTTCTTGGCCAGCTGCGGGCGGCGCAGCGTCAGGATCAGATTGATGAGCTGGTCGTAGCGCTGCTGCCCGAGCCCGAACATGCGGGCGTCGATGGCCGCCCGGTACTCGACCGGCCGGTCCACGATGGCGTCGGAGCCGATCTGCTCGGCCAGCTGCTTGCGGGTCAGCGGCCGGTCGTCGGGGCCCAGCAGCGAGAAGTCCACGCCCACCCGGCCGTCGGCGACGAAATACCACCGGGTCACCTTGTCGTTGGAGCGGGTCGCGCGCATGCCGATGCCGATGGTGACCGTCTCCGGCCCGGCCCAGCTGCCGCGCGCGAACTCCATCCACACGTACGAGTAGGCCGATTCCTGCTTGCGGTACAGCAGGTTCGACTTCATGGTGCGCTCTTCACCCGCGAACGGATTGAGCCGCCGCGGCTCGATCCGCCCGTCCAGCACGAACGGGAACAGCACCTCGAGGGCCTTGGTCTTGCCCGAGCCGTTGGGCCCGCGCAGCACCAGCCGCCCGTCGGCGAAGCAGAACTCCTGGTCGCGGTAGTCCCAGAGGTTGATGATGCCCGCCCGGGTGGGGACGAAGCGCACTCCACCGTGAATGTGGTCGGCCATCAGTTCCCGGATCCCTTCTCTGTCGAGCTGTCCGCAGGCACGGCGTTCGCGCCGAGTTGTGTGGGGGAGATGAACAATTCGGTCTCCGCGCGGGTGCGGACGGTGACGATCGCGCCCCGGTACCGGGCCAGCGCGGGCAGGATGAGCAGGCCGCCGTCGACCAGCTCCACCAGCCGCAGCCGCTCCAACAGCGAGACCGCCTCGGCGGTCAGGCCCGGCACATCGGCCTGCCACTGGGCCGCGAAGGTGTTGCCGTACCGGTCGGTCAGCATCTGCACGGTGTCGCGGATCCAGGACGACGCGAGGAACGGGAAGTCGGGGATCTCGGCCTCGGCTGCTTCCACGTCCGGATCCTCGTGCGGCCCGAAGACATCCATCGGATCCGCGAGCGGAGCGAACACGGTATTCGACGGGATGGCGGTGTCGAGTTGCTCCACCAGATCCAGCAGCGGACGGTCCGGCCGCGGCCGGCGTTCGACCGGATTGTCGATGTCCAGCACCAGATCCGCGATCTCACCCGCCAGCAGCAGCGCCACCTGCGCGAGCGTGCCCGTGCCCGGGAATCGCACATCCGACAGCCGCCCCGAACTGTCGATCAGCGCAACGCCTTCCGCACGCCGCTCGGCCCGCAGCCCGGTGAGGTACTCGACCTCGGCGACCAGCTTCTCCTGCCCCAGCAGCGAGCGCTGCGGCTCGTCGAGCTCGTCGGCGTAGACCACGGGCTGCTCGACCAGGGCCCGCCGGACCTCGCGTGCCGCCAACGCCAGTGCGGGGGAACGGGTATCGGATCCGCCCGCCTCCTCGCCGAGCAGTCCGGTGACGCTCTGCAGATGCTGCAGCGCCCGCGGCGGCCGGAACAGCGCGAAGACCACCGATCGGTCGATGTCGTAAAGCGCCTCACCGGCCTCCGGGTCGCTCGCCCAGCCCCCGGCATCGCCGTCGGCCAGGGTGACCGCGCCGCGCGCCGCGAGCCAGCCGACCGCGTCGACGAACGCATCCCGATCCGCGGCCCGATCCGGCGCGAGCTCCAGGCCCTCCACCCGTTCGGTGTAGGCGGCGACCTGATCGGCCAACTCCGACAACGTGATCTGATCCCCGGCGCGACCCAGCGCGGCCAGCGCCAAGGCGAGATAGGCGTAGCGGCGGCGATCGAACAGCCGGTCACCGGTGGTCCGCGCGGGCCGTCCGGCGTCGAGGCGATCCAGCACCGGGAACAGCCGCGCCGTGGTCTCGGTGACCTCCAGCCGGTACCCGAACAGCTCGGCCAGATCCTCCCGCAGCTCCGTCGCCCATCGCCGCAGCAGCGGCAGCGCAATGCGATCCGGATACGTGCGGGTGACCAGGTGATTGGCCAGGATCACCCGCGCCGCACGCTGATAACTGTCCAGCGCCAGCGAATCGATACTTCGCGCGTGCATCAGCCCACCTCCCCGCCGTCGGCAACCCCGCCCGCGGGCGTGACCGATGGATCCGGCCGATTCGACTGCGCGGCAGAGGATTTGCGGCCACGCAGGGCAGCCGTCTCGCGAACCTCGAGTCGCCGGTTGTTGAGGTGCAGCACCCCCTTGGAGGTACGGACGAGCGTGGACCCCCGGTGCTCGGACACGGTGAGTGTCACGCCGTTGTCGGAACCGGAGGTGCCCGGTACCCGCCCGCTCACCGGCACCCACGCGGTGGACGCGGCGTCGAGCAGCTTGAGCAGCACCTCGGTCTCGCCCTCGTCGAGCTCCCGGTCGTAGAGGTCTGCGGCGGCCAGCGAGCGTGCGGCCTCGGCGCGGGCGCGCTGGGCGTCGAGCTGTACCTGGCGCAGGCGGCGAATCCCCGCGTCATTGCGTTGCAGCCGGGCGGGCGCACCCGGTGTCGGCGGCCGCCCGGTCTCGGCGAGGGTGCGGGCGATCTCCAAAGGTGGTGCGTCCCACCAGGATCGGATGGCCGGCATCACGTCGGCGTCCGGGTGCTGCATGGCCAGATGGCGGGGACGGCCCAATCCGAAGACGGCGTCGTACAGCGCATGCGCGGCCTCGGCGGTCGGGGCGGCGGTGAACCATCCGGCGAGGTGTCGCAGCGCCGATTCCCGGCTGACTCCGCCCTTACGTGTCTCGGTGACTCGTCGCAGCAGTGAGAGCACGGCCGCGATGGCGCTCATGGTCGCTTCGCGCAGCCGCTCGCATTCGGTGAGCCCGCCCTCGTCGTCACTGATGAACCAGCCCCGCAGCCCCTGCCAGCGCGCCCGCCAATCCGCTTGGCGCTCAGCGGTATCCAGCAGCACCCGCTCGTCGCAGCGGGCCGCGCGCTCGATGAGATCCGCGACCCCGGTGCCCTCCACCTCGCGGATGGCGGCGGCCAGCCGCGGCGCGAAACGCGCCAGGTCCATGGAGAATTCGCGCATGTGCGCCAGCAGCGCGTCCTTGTGCGCGAGGAAGGCTTCGGGGGTGGCCTCGGTGGTCCGCACCAGATCGCCGAGCGTGAGATAGAAGTGCGCCGCCCGCTCGGCCAGATCCGACAGCGCCCGGTCCAGCCGGTTCAGTACCCGGTAGACGCGCGGCGCGTCCGCGCTCTTGTTGGCCTCGGCGAGGGTGTGCAGATCCGCCAGCAGCTCCGGCAGCACCAGCCGTGAGAGCGCGGCCTCGTCGAGCCGCGCCTCCAGCACATCCGAAACCGCCCGATATGCCTGATAACCCGCCTGTGAGAACTGATAGACGAAATGCCGGTTCCGATACTCGGCCAGCGTCGCCGCCCGGGTCCCGTCGTAACTGCGTTCCAGCACACCCCACTGGTGCAGCTGCTCCAGCAGCGGACCCACCTCGGTGGCGGTCAGCGCGGGCGCGCCCGGGCAACGATCGAGCGAGTCGGCGACGTCGGAGGCGTGCAACAGCACCACGTAGGCGGCGCGGGCGGTGTCGAAGGCCCGCAACACCCACAGGTAATCGGCCCGTTTCTCGGCGGTGGCGAAGGAGAACAGACGCAGCCGGTCGGCGTCGCTCCGCCTCTCCGCGCTTGGAATCTCCTCGGACCCGACCCCCCTCGGGTCGGGCAGCAATCCGTCAGCGGACTCGGTCACCGGGAGAAGGTTAGTACTCCCTCCCGACCGGTTCGGAATCGTGCCGAGTGTCGGCGCGCCCGATCCGGCCCCCCGGCGGCCGATTCCGGGTTCGCGATCGGCGGTCAGTTACCGAGCGCGGCCACGCCCGCCTGCGCGAACTTTTCGTCCTGATCACCGCTCGGCGCACCCGCGACTCCGATGCCCGCGATCGGCGCGCCACCCTTGGCGGCCACCGGGGCGCCGCCCGCGAGGAACAGGGTGCCCTGGATGTCGGCCAGCTGCGGCGCACTGTCGAGGCGCTTGGCCAGCTGCGAGGTCGGCGCGTTCCAGGAGACCGCGGTGAACGCCTTCTGCTGCGCGGACGAGTAGGACTGCGGCCCGGCGCCATCGCCGCGCAACGTGACGACGGTATTGCCGTCGCGATCCACCACGGCGACCGTCACGTGCTGGTTCTCCTTCACCGCCGCATCCAGCGCGGTCTGCGCGGCCCTGGTGGCGGCGGCGATGGTCAGATGGGTGCTCTGCTGCAGGTTCGCATTGGCGACATCGGCCGCCACCGGGGCCTTGCTGCCCGGATCCGGATCCTGTGCGTTCACCGACACCACGCCGATCACCCCGGCGGCCACGACCGCCGCGGCCGCGCCGCCGATGACGAGGCGCTTGCGGTTGGAGCTGGACTGCTGCGGGGTGGTCATGATGTCCTCCACGGATCTCGGGTGAAAGCTGTTCGCTCTGTTCGCATTCCAGCGTGCTGCCCAGGCCGGCCGGGCACATCGGCGCAGCGGCTGGGAATTCGCGCGCGGTCCGGCTGATCCCCGTATCAACCGATCGGATGACCCCGGGAGCGGATGGGCACGGCAGAATGAGGGTGTTTGTCCATGTCACCGAGTGTTCGCCCACGTCGCTGCCGCCGAGGAGGTGCCCGTATGCCGTCTCCGGACCAGGTGGGCGCGCAGCCCCGTGACGACACCCGGTTGCTGGGCACCATCGTGCACAGCGCTTTCTACGTCCTGCTGGCTGCGTCGATGCTGCGCTTCGTGCTCCGCCATCCCGACAGTGCGCGCATGCCGTGGGTGATCGGACTCTCGCTCGGACTGGCCGTGCTTTATGTGCTGAGCGAACTGCGCGCCTCCCGTCGCGTGGTGCTGTTCGCGCTGCTGGTGACCGCGTGGGCGGTATTGGTCGTCCTCGCACCGAGTTTCGCCTGGTGCGCGGTGCCGCTGCTGTACACCGGCCTGCGCATCCTCCCGCTGCGTGTCGCCCTCGCGCTGGTCGCCGGGCTGACCGCGCTCGTCGTCTTCGCTCAGCTGAAGCTCGCGGGCTGGGCCGACCCCAACCTGCTGCTGGCCCCGCCCGCCGTCGCCGCCCTGAGCACCGCGCTGTTCGTCGGCCTGATCCGTCAGACCGAACGGCAGGCCGCACTCATCGACGACCTGCGCGCCACCCGCCGGGAACTCGCGGCCACCGAACGCCGCGAAGGCACCCTCGCCGAACGGCAGCGTCTCGCCATGGAGATCCACGACACCCTGGCCCAAGGACTTTCGAGCCAGCGCATGCTGCTGCAGGCGGCCGACCGGATCTGGGACAGCGAACCGGACCGGGCCCGCGAGCACGTGCGCAGCGCGGCGGCCGTCGCGGAATACAACCTCGCCGAGGCGCGCCGCTTCGTGCACGACCTCGCGCCCACGGATCTGGCCGCGGGCGGGTCGCTGGTCGCGGCGCTGGAGGCGATGGCCGAACGGGAGAGCGGCGACTCGCTCAGCGTGCGCATCCACGTGGAGGGCGCGCCGGTGGGGCTGCCCGCGGGCGTGGCGGCGGCGGTCCTGCGAATCGCGCAGGGGGCGTTGGCGAATGCGCGCGAGCATGCGGCCGCGACCGCGGTCACCATCACCCTGACCGACCTCGGTGACCGGCTCGTCCTCGACATCGCCGACGACGGACGGGGTTTCGACCCCGCCGAGACCGCCACCACCGCCGACCGCGGCCACGGCCTGCCCGCCATGCGTGCCCGCCTGCGCCAGCTGGGCGGCACCCTCACCGTCGAATCGGCGCCCGGAGACGGCACCGTCGTCTCCGCCGAAGTCCCCCTGGAGCGGTCGTGACCGAAGCCGAAACCACTGTCCGCCTGGTGATCTGCGACGACCACGCGGTCGTCCGCGCCGGCCTGCGCGCCCTGCTGGGCAGCACACCCGACATCGACGTCGTCGGCGAAGCGGGCAGCGGCCCGGAGGTGGTCGCCCTCGCCGAGCGTCTGCAGCCGGACGTCGTGCTGATGGATCTCCAGCTCGGTGGTGACATGGACGGCATCGAAGCCACCCGCCGCATCACCGCGGGCGCTGGTGCGACCCCGCACGTGCTGGTGCTCACCACCTACGACACCGACGCCGACATCACGCGCGCCATCGCCGCCGGCGCGATGGGCTACCTGCTCAAGGCCGAACGCCCCGAGGAGCTGTTCGCGGCGATTCACGCGGCCGCGCGAGGGCGTACGGCACTGTCCCCGCCCATCGCGGACCGGGTGCTCAACCGCATGCGAAACCCGCAGCCCGCGTTGACGGCCCGGGAACTGGATATTCTCGGCCAGCTGTCGCAGGGGCTGGGGAATCGGGAAATCGCCCGGGCACTGCATGTCAGCGAGGCGACCGTGAAGACGCACCTGGGGCGAATCTACGACAAGCTGGGCGTCGACAATCGCGCCGCGGCAGTCGCCGTCGCGAACGAGCAACGGCTCCTGAAGTGAGTCACAGCCACTTGGGCGCAGCGTGCTGCATGAAACCGAAGAGGTAGCCGGCTACGCGTCGCATCTGAATCACCTCGCTGCCCTCGGTGATTCGATAACGCCGGTGATGCCGGTAGATGTGCTCGAACGGTGTGTGGCGGGAATAGCCGAGCCCACCGTGAATCTGCATAGCGCGATCGGCCGCTTCACAGCACAGCCGGTTGGACCAGTAGTTGCACATGGACACCTGGGCCGACTGCGTGAACGGGCCTAGCGGTCACCGCGCGGCCGAGGTCCTCGGACAGGAATCGGGCCAGGCCGGCCGTCGCATCGCCGGTCATTCGCCCGCCCAGTTGTCATAGCTGGGTTCGGTTGCGTCACTCGCCGTGCCCGTCGAGTATCGAACTGTCGCCGATTTCATGGAATGATCGCTCTTGCTGATCATTTGCTGTAGTCGGACCGCGATCGCGACACCGGACAGGTGGTAGCAGTGGAGAACCAACCCCAGGACAGCGGCGACACGGAACACCCGGAGCTCGACTACCGGTTCACCCTGGCGAACGAACGAACCTTTCTCGCGTGGATCCGCACCGCGCTCGGTCTGCTGGCCGCCGGTGTCGCGGTGCACACGCTGGTGCAGCCGTTCCATCACGCCGGGGTGCGGCGGCTGCTCTCGCTCAGCTGCATCGTGCTGGCGGTCGTGCTGGCCGCCGGCGCGTACACGCACTGGCGCGATGTCCAGGACCGGATGGTGCGCGGTGAGCCGCTGGGGAACACGATGCTCGTCCCGATTCTCGCGGGTGGCATCGCGATCGTCTCCATCTTCGCGGCGATCGCGACGGTGTGGCCGTGACCGCGCCGCCCACCTATCCCGCCGAGCGCACCGCACTGGCCTGGCGGCGCACCGCGATCGCCGCGATGGGGACCGGGGTGCTGTTCGTCAATCATGCGGCGACCAGCGGCTGGCATCCGGCGGCCATCGCGCCCGCCCTCGCGGCGGTCGGACTCATGTTCGTGGCGGGGCTCAGCGTCCTGCGCAACAACTCACTGCACCGCGGGCACTGGGCGCACGGGCAGCGGGTCATCGCCATCGCGACGGTCGCGGTGCTGGTGGTGTGCGGGGTGGCGCTCATCATCGGTCTCACCGATCCCGGTAAGCGGCAAGCCTTTTCGATGCCATCGACGTCGGAGATCCCGGCAGGTACAGGAGGCGGACAGTGAGTGCGGTCACCGAACCGAGCCCGTTCATCATCGAGCAGAACCAGCGTGCCCTGAAAGAGCTTCCGTTCGACAACACCGCCGACCAGCAGGACGCCGACCGCGGCTTCATCGCCGAGCTGGCACCCGGAATCGTCAAGGACGACAAGGGGACTGTGGTCTGGGACGGCGACTCCTACAGCTTCCTGCAGGGCTCCTGCCCCAACTCGGTGCACCCGTCGCTGTGGCGGCAGTCGGGCCTGGTGGTGAAACAGGGCCTGTACGAGGTGGTTCCGGGCATCTACCAGATCCGCGGCCTGGATCTGTCGAATATGACGATCATCGAGGGCGACACCGGTGTCATCGTCATCGACCCGTTGATCTCGGCCGAGACCGCGAAGGCGGGGATGGACCTGTATTTCGCGCATCGCGGCCGGAAGCCGGTGACGGGCATGATCTACACCCATTCGCACGTCGATCATTTCGGCGGTGCGATGGGTGTGATGACCGTGGAGGACGCCGAGTCCGGGCGGGTGCCGGTGGTGGCGCCGGCCGGATTCCTGGAACACGCTGTCGCCGAGAACGTCTACGCGGGCACCGCCATGGCCCGGCGTGCAGCCTACATGTACGGTGCCGCGCTGCCCCGCGGTCCGAAGGGCCAGGTCGGTGCGGGGCTGGGGCAGACCACCTCGACAGGCAGTGTCACGCTGATCGCTCCAACCCTCGACATCACCCACACCGGGCAGGAACAGACGATCGACGGCGTGCGCATCGTCTTCCAGATTACCCCCGGTACCGAGGCGCCGTCGGAGATGAACTTCCACTTCCCGGACTTCCGCGCACTCTGCATGGCGGAGAACGCGACCCACACGCTGCACAACCTGCTGACGCTGCGCGGAGCGCTGGTGCGTGACCCGCACGTGTGGTCCACCTACCTCACCGAATCGATCAACCTGTACGGCCGCGAGAGCGAGGTCGTCTTCGCCTCGCACCACTGGCCCACCTGGGGCACCGAGCGGCTGGTCGAGTACCTGGAGTTGCAGCGCGACCTGTACGCCTACCTGCACGACCAGACCCTGCGCCGCCTCAACCAGGGCTACGTGGGCAGCGAGATCGCCGAGATGATGGAAATGCCTCCGGCGCTGGTCGATTCGTGGGCCGCGCACGGCTACTACGGGTCGGTCAGCCACAATGTGAAGGCCATCTATCAGCGGTACATGGGCTGGTTCGACGGCAATCCGGCCCACCTGTGGGAGCACCCGCCGGTCGAAGGGGTCAAGCGGCACGTGGAGTTCATGGGCGGCGCGGACGAGGTGCTGCGCAAGGCGCGCAAGTCCTTCGACGAGGGCGACTACCGGTGGGTCGTGCAGGCGGTCAACTACGTGATCTTCGCCGACCCGTCCAACCAGGCCGCCAAGGCGCTGCAGGCCGACGCCTTCGAACAGCTCGCCTTCGGCGCGGAGAACGGCCCGTGGCGCAACTTCTTCCTCTCGGGCGCCTATGAGCTCCGCAATGGCAAGTTCGGTACGCCGACCAAGGCCAGCTCGCCGTCCATGATGGCGGCGCTCACCGTGGACCAGGTCTTCGACGGCATGGCGCTGCGGCTCGACGGTCCCCAGGCCTGGCACGAAAAGGCCACCAGCGACTGGGTTTTCACCGACGAGAACCGCACCGTCCGGCTACAGCTGCGCAACGGCGTGCTGTTGCACTGGGATCGCCGCGACGGTGACAAACTGCCGGCCCCCGACGTCACCTTCACCCTGACCCGGCCCACCCTGATCGGCGTGCTGCTCGCGGGCGAGGACCTACAGGCGGCCGTGCAGGCCGGACGGCTCAGGATCGACGGTGATGTCCAGGCCTTCGCCAAACTGGTGGGCCTCTTCGACCAGCCCGACCCGGACTTCGACATCGTGACTCCGTAGCAGCGGACACGAGTGGGGTCCGGCTGGGAAACCAGCCGGACCCCACTGCTTTTCGATCGGTCGTTGTCGCCGCAGGGCGTGAATTCCCGAAGCGGCGGGTGAAGCTTGGCTGGAGGATTGTGTGCTCTCGGTTCGTGCGCGTACTTTCACCCGTTTCGGGTGAGCCGAATCAGCCCGCAATCAGCCGTCATCAGCAACGTAGCGGCAATGCGTGAGGGTTTGCTGAATTCCGGACCCCGAGTCACCCGCGACGGGTGCGGCGGGGGTCCGTGCCCGGCACGGCGGTCGCCAATGGTGCTCGGCCGGTTCAGTGTTCGTGGGTGAGCATGGCGGTGAGCGCGCGGCCGACCGCCTCGGAGGCGGCGCGTGTGGACAGGCCGCGCCGGTCCATCAGGTGGTGGCGGTACGGCCAGCCCACGGTGGCGTCGACGAGATCGAGTAGCTGCTCGCCCTCGGCGTAGTCCAGTTCCGGTGCGAAGGCGCGGGTGAGCGCGTCCCGAATCCGCTTGTCGGTCAACCGCATCCGGGTGTCCACCGCCGGGGTGCGCAGGGATTCGATGAGCCCGAGCACCCGGGGCTCGCGCTGCAGCGTGAAGATGGCCTCGCTCTGGCGCACCACCGCTTCGATGCGCTGGGCCAGTGGCAGTTCCGGGTCGATCTCGGCCAGTAGCGCCTCGACCTGCTCGGACTGCTGATCCACCGCCGCGGTGATCAGCGCTGTCCGGGTCGGGAAGTGCACGAAGATACTGCGTTCCGACACGCCGGCGCGCTCGGCGATGCTGCGGGTGGTGGGGTCGAACTCGCCGTCGTGGACCGCCGACAGCAGGCCCTCGATGATCGCTCTGCGGGTCTGTTCCGGGTTGCGTCGCCGCCGTGGGCCTTCGCCTTTGCCCTCGCTCATGACGAGAATCCGATCACATCCGGCCGGAGCGTGTGCACGCAGGTCCGGCGGAGGGTTCGCGGGGTCATGGGTGGTGTCACACGGCCATCATATTGCAGTATCACTGCAATAGTGATGTACTGTGGCGGCGATGGCAGAACGGCAGCGAATGATCGGCTACTCCTGCTGTCCGGATATCGACCGCATGGAGACAGGAGAGCGCTGATGACCGACGCGGACCTCACGAACAACGGCGACGACCGCAGGCCGGGCGGCTTCACGGTGTCGCGGCGGGGGGTGTTCGGGGTGGGCGCGGCCGCGCTGGTGGCCGCCGGTGTCGGAGCCGCCGTCGCCGGGTGTGACAGCAACGGCGACAACGGTTCCGCCGCCGAGCGGACCACCAAGGATCCGGTCGATCCGAGCGGCCACATCGTCGACCAGCAGCATCGGGCGCAATCCGCTTTGCCCTTCGCCGACACGCAGGACTTCACCGACACCGACAGGGGCTTCATCGCCAAGCTCGAGCCGGACGTGGTGCAGGATTCCACTGGAAAGGTGGTGTGGGACAACGATTCCTACGGATTCATTCAGGGCACCTGCCCCAACTCGGTGCATCCCTCGCTGTGGCGGCAGTCGCAGCTGGTGGTGAAACAGGGCCTCTACGAAGTGGTTCCGGGCATCTACCAGATCCGCGGTCTCGACCTGTCGAACATGACGATCATCGAGGGCAGCACCGGCATCATCGTCATCGACCCGCTGATCTCGACCGAGACTGCCAAGGCGGGCATGGACCTGTACTTCGCGCACCGCGGTCGGAAGCCGGTGACCGGCATGATCTACACCCACTCCCACGTCGACCACTTCGGCGGCGCCCTGGGTGTCATCAGCCTGGAAGACGCTGCCTCGGGCCGGATCCCGGTGATCGCGCCGCAGGGCTTCGTGGAGCACGCGGTCGAGGAGAACGTCTTCGCCGGCACCGCCATGGCCCGCCGCTCGGCCTACATGTACGGCGCGGCGCTGCCGCGTGGTGCGAAGGGCCAGGTCGGTGCGGGCCTGGGCATGACCACCTCGGTCGGCACCGTGAGCCTGATTCCGCCGAACAAGGACGTCACCCACACCGGCCAGGAAGAGACCATCGACGGGATCAAGGTCGTCTTCCAGATCACCCCGGGCACCGAGGCGCCGTCGGAGATGAACTTCTACTTCCCCGACTTCCGTGCGATGTGCATGGCGGAGAACGCCACCCACACCCTGCACAACCTGGTCACCCTGCGCGGCGCGCTGGTTCGCGACGCGCACGTGTGGTCGCAGTACCTGACCGAGACCATCACCATGTTCTCCGACAAGTACGACGTCGCCTTCGCCTCGCACCACTGGCCCATGTGGGAAGCGGACAAGGTCACCGAATGGCTGTCGCTGCAACGGGATACCTACGCCTACCTGCACGACCAGACCCTGCGCATGCTGAACCAGGGCTACACCGGCATCGAGATCGCCGAGATGATCCAGATGCCGCCGGCCATCGAGAGCAAGTGGTACAACCACGGCTACTACGGATCGGTCAGCCACGATGTGAAGGCCATCTACCAGCGCTACATGGGCTGGTTCGACGGCAATCCGGCGCACCTGTGGGAGCACCCGCCGGTCGATTCCGGCAAACGGCACGTGGACGCGATGGGCGGTGCGAGCGGGGCGTTGAAGGTGGCCCGCAAGGCGTACTCCGACGGCGACTACCGCTGGTGCGTCCAGGTTCTCAACTACCTGATCTTCGCCGACCCGGGCAATGAGCAGGCGAAGATGCTGCAGGCCAGCGCGTTCGAACAGCTCGGCTACGGCTCGGAGAACGCCACCTGGCGCAACTTCTTCCTCTCCGGCGCCTACGAGCTGCGCAACGGCACCTTCGGCACCCCGACCAAGGCCAACTCCGCCGGCATGATCAGCGCCCTGAGCGTGGACCAGGTCTTCGACTCCGCGGCATTCCTGATCAATGGCCCGAAGGCGTGGGACCTGCACCTGGTCAACGACTGGATCATTACCGACCAGAACCGGACCTACCGCACCGAGCTACGCAACGGCGTGCTCATCCACTACGTGATCCCCGCCGACTTCAAGGGTCCGGCCCCGGACGCCACCTTCACCCTGTCCCGGCTGGAGCTGATCGCCACCATGACCGGGACCAAGGACATCGTGAAGGAGATCCAGGCCGGCGCGATCAAGGTCAGCGGCGACCCCGTCAAGCTGAAGCAGTTGAAGGACGTCATGGACAAGCCCGACCCGAACTTCAACATCGTCACCCCGTAGTACTCCGCGCGGTGGAATGCCGCGGCGTGACGGGAGTTACCGGGGGCGTCACGCCGCGACACACATGAATAGATGTGGGGGTTACAGCGTTCCGGTCGTGGCGGCGTCGACCTCACCATCGACCTCGGGGGAAGCCCGTGCGGCACCGACTGCGGAGCGCTGTGATCGTCGGGTGGCTGGTCGTCGCGTCCCTGGCCGCGCCGGTGGCCGCGCGCCCCCGGTCACCGACGACCTGCCGCCGAACGGTCCCATGCCTGGGCCGTCTTCCGCGACGAACTGATCAAATCCTGGCCCACCCTGGCCTACGGTCTCGGCGTGCCCGAGTGACGCGGGCCCGGCGGCGTCAGTGTGCGCGCTGGGTGTCGATGCGTTCGGTCGGCCGCTCGGATTCGGCTGCCACGGCGGCACGTTCGACCGTCATCAAGCTCTCGGAGTGGTGTTCGGCGTAATACTTGGCGGCACCGCCGTTGAGCCCGAACAGCGATTTGCTCCACAACAGCCAGATCACCGCCGCCAGGTTGACGATCAGCGCCGCCGCCCGCAGGAAGGTGATCCTCTCGGTGAGCTCGTAGATCTCCAGCGGCAGGAAGATGCTGGTCGCGATGACCGCGAAGTACTCGCCCCAGCGCTTGACCAGCCAGAGGCCCACCGCCTCGGTGAGCTGGATCGCGGCATAGGCGAACAGCGCCACCGCCACCCAGGTGAGCACGGTGGGGGAGAACGTGAACGCTTTGTCGATGCCCTTGATGATCTTGGAATGGTCAGGGTTGAAACCGATCTGGTCCGCCAGCTGGCGGATGAGCGGAAGATCCTTGTCCCAGTTGGCCTTCCAGTGCTCGCGCGCACCGCGCAGCTTCAGCACGCCCGCGCCCAGCAGGATCAGCACCAGGGCCCGGACGATGCGCTCGGCCGCCAGCAGCCGCATGATGATCCGGTCGCGCAGCAGATGCCCGCGCGGCACCTCGGGCGCGTCGTCGGCCGGACCGGTGCGACGCGGCTCGCCGGGCACGAAATCTCCGCAACGCAGGCAGCGCCAGGATTCACCCGCCGGGGTGGGGACGTGGAGGCGTGCCGCGAGCTCGGGCTCGGTCGGGGCGTAGGTCTCGTGCCCTCGGGCAGCGCAGGTCCACAGACTGAAGTCCATGCGCGTGAGCGTAACCGGTGGGCGCGTGCCGAGGGATGTCCCGGCGCGCTGCGAGGGGTGTCAGCCCGCAGCCAGTGCGCGCAGCTGATCCAGATAGGTCCGGGTGCGCGGATCGCCGGGGAAGCGCTCGATCATCTCCCGCGCCGTCTCTCCCGCGATCCATATGAGCGAGGGCAGCGAGCGGCGTTTGCCGGCGAAGGCCCGCACGCCCTCGTCGAGGGCGAGCTCCAGATTGCGATCGCGGATGGCGACCACCGCCAGCGTCAGGTGCGCCTCGGCGACCCGCATGGGTTTGCGGATGCTGCCGTCGGGGCGGGTGGAGGTCAAGATCACCTGCCGGGCATAGTTTTCCGCGAGCCGGTCCTGCCCGGCTACCCGGCAGCAGTCCATGGCGTAGAAGTCGAACTTCTGCGGATCGACCACGAAGTGATTGTCCAGATCGGACGGATGCTCGATGGTGTCCAGGATCGAACGGCCCTGGGCGAGCGCCTTTTCCACTTCGCGGCGGTCACCGAGCCGTGCCCACGCCTTGGCGCGCTGTGCGGCCAGCTGGACGCCGACACCCAGATGGTCGGTGGTGGCGTGCGCGGCCTCGGCGGTCTCGATGGCGCCCCGGTAGTTGGCCTGCGTGAGTGCGAACCAGGCGGCCATTTCGGCTCCCCAGCCGATGATTTCGGCGTGCTCGGCCTCCTGGCCGAGGGAGAGCGCGGCCCGGCGGGTCGCCTCGGCGGCGGTGCGCCAGCCGAGATCGTAATCGACGCAACCGATCAGCAGGGCAACCCATCCGGCCAGCACCAGGACCTCCCGATGCTGCGCGAGAGTCAAGCGACCGTCCAGTAGCGAAGTGATGCGCCGCAGCCACGCCGTGCCTTCGGCATGCAACTCGTGCGGATCGGCGCACGGATACTCCGAACACAGCCGATCAGCGGTGATGCGAATGGCGTCGAGCGTCGAGGCGGACACATCGGACATACGTAGCCGCCCAATGAATTCCAGCGTGTCCATCCCGGTGGCCGAGAGCATCTCGTCGTCCCGATTGGGCCGCGCCTTGGGAAAGAAGGCGGCCGTCACCGTATCGAAAGCCGCCGCGATGATCGGAGCGTAGAAATCGTCCGGCCGCGATTCCCCGGACTCCCAGCGCCGCCAGTTGCGCAGAAGTGTGCTGTCCGTTGGCAGATTGTGGCTCGATTTGCCCCGCATGGCACGGACCGCATCGGCTTGAGACCACCCGCGAGTATCACGTTCGGCACGCATTCGGACGGCCCAGACAGGTCGATCGTCACCGGCGGACACGCTCTGTAGTATCTCACCAGTTAACGAAGGATGGACCCGGATAGGGCATCTCGATGTCAGTGGGTTGACATCTGCAATTGCATTCGTGATTTCGCCAAACTGTTCAACAGGGCACATTCATGACAGCGATCCCCAATCCAACGGAGGTTCGGGTGGAAGCGTTGATCTATGGGTACGTGCGTGACGATCTGGCCGACGGCCGCAGCGAAGAGCTGGAGAACGCCATGTGCGGGCTCGCTCAGTCCGCCGGCCTCTGCTTCGCTGCCACGTTCCATGAATCGACCCCCGGCGACGGCACCGCGTTCGCGGAGCTGACGGCCGAACTCAAGCGTGCCGATGCCCACCACGTGGTGGTGCCGTCGCTCGATCACCTTGCGGGGCAGACCATTCCGCGCGACCTGCTGATCGCGAAGCTGGCCCACGAGGCCTCCGTCAAGATCTGGGCCGTAGAGCACTAGCCGTCGAAACGAACGCCGCACCTGCGCGTGAACGCAGGTGCGGCAATGGTTTCGGTGCGGGAAGCCCGGTGTCAGAGACCGAAGCCGCCCCGTCCGCGGCGGCGCAGGTACTTCTCGAACTCGGCCGCGATGGCGTCACCGTCGATCTTGGCCATGGCGTCGTTGATATCGACCTCGGCATCGCCGCGCTCCTCGAGCGAGCGCACGTACTCGGCGATCTCCTCGTCGCCGGCGGTCATCTCGTTGACCGCGCCCTCCCACTCCTCGGCCTGCTCGGGCAGACCACCGAGCGGCACCTCGACATCGAGGACATCCTCGACCCGGTGTAGCAGGGCGATGATGGCCTTGGGGTTGGGCGGCTGGGAGACGTAGTGCGGCACCGCCGCCCAGAAGGAGATGGCCGGGACGCCCGCGCGCACGCACGCATCCTGCAGCACTCCGGTAATACCGGTCGGTCCCTCGTAGCGGGTCTGCTCCAGGTTGAAGCGCTCCGCGGCTTCCTTGTTATAGGCGGTCCCGGTGACCGGAACCGGCCGGGTGTGCGGGGTGTCGGCCAGCAGCGCGCCCAGGATCACCACCGTGGACACCCCGAGCTGCTCGACGAATTCGAGGATGTCGTTGCAGAAGCTGCGCCAGCGCATATTCGGTTCGACGCCCCGCAGGAGCACGACGTCCCGATCGCTGCCCGGGGGCGAGCAGACCGACAGCATGGCCGAGGGCCACTGGATCTCGCGGGTCACCCCGTCCACCTGCCGGACCGTCGGCCGGTTCACCTGATAGTCGTAATAGTCCTCGGAGTCGAGCTCGGCCAGCGGCTGCGCGTCCCAGATCAGTTCCAGATGCTCGACCGCGCCACTGGCGGCATCGGCCGCATCGTTCCAGCCTTCGAAGGCGGCCACGAGTACCGGATCCCGCAGCGTAGGCAGGTCCGATTCGGGTGGCACCGGGGATTCACTGGCGTTCACCCGGTCAGCCTACGGTGTGCGTAGACGCAGTGTGCATGCGACGCGCAATGTAGGAGTTGGGGTAGCACCCCACACCGGCGCAGGGATTGTCGGCGTCTCCCACTACTCTTGAGTACATGTCTGTACGCAGCCGCGCCGAATTCGACACCACCCTCTTGGACACGCTCAGACGGCGTGTCGTGATCGGGGACGGTGCGATGGGCACGATGCTGCAGGCCGCGGATCTCACTCTCGACGATTTCCGCGGCCTCGAGGGATGCAACGAAATCCTCAACGACACCCGCCCCGACGTGCTGCGCCACATCCACCGGGCCTATTTCGAGGCCGGCGCCGATGCCGTCGAGACCAATACCTTCGGGTGCAACCTGCCCAACCTGGCCGATTACGACATCGCCGACCGCATTCGCGACCTGTCCGAGCGCGGCACCCGCCTCGCCCGCGAGGTGGCCGACGAGATGGGACCGTCCGCCGACGGGACTCCCCGGTACGTGCTGGGTTCGATGGGCCCGGGCACCAAGCTGCCCACCCTGGGCCACGCGCCCTACGCTGCCCTGCGCGACGCCTACAGCGAGGCCGCGCTCGGCATGCTCGACGGCGGCGCCGACGCCATCCTCATCGAGACCTGCCAGGACCTGCTGCAGGTCAAGGCCGCGGTCACCGGCAGTCACCGGGCCATGGACCAGGCCGGGCGCCGGATCCCGATCATCACGCACGTGACCATGGAGACCACCGGCACCATGCTGGTCGGCTCCGAGATCGGCGCGGCGCTGACCGCGCTCGAGAAGCTCGGCATCGACATGATCGGGCTGAACTGCGCCACCGGTCCGGACGAGATGAGCGAGCATCTGCGGCATCTGTCCAAGCACGCGCAGCTGCCGGTGTCGGTCATGCCGAACGCCGGTCTGCCGATCCTCGGCGCGAACGGCGCGGAATACCCGCTGACGCCGGAGGAGCTCGCGGTCGCGCTGAGCCAGTTCGTGTCCGAGTTCGGTTTGTCGCTGGTCGGCGGTTGCTGTGGCACCACGCCCGAGCACATCCGGCAGGTGGCCGAGGCGGTGCGCGAGGTCCAGCAGGCCAAGCGGGATCCGGTGCACGAGCCGAGCGTGTCGTCGATCTACAGCTCGGTGCCGTTCGAGCAGGACGCCTCGGTCCTGATGATCGGTGAGCGCACGAATGCCAACGGCTCCAAGGCTTTCCGGGACGCCATGCTGGCCGGTGACTGGCAGAAGTGCCTGGACATCGCCAAGGATCAGACCCGCGACGGCGCCCACATGCTGGACCTGTGCGTGGACTACGTGGGCCGCGACGGCACTGCCGACATGACCGAGCTGGCCTCCCGGCTGGCGACCGCGTCGACCCTGCCGATCATGCTGGACTCCACCGAAACCCCGGTGCTGAAGGCCGGTTTGGAGCACCTGGGCGGGCGCTGCGCCATCAACTCGGTGAACTACGAGGACGGCGCGGGGCCGGATTCGCGGTTCCAGCAGACCATGGCGCTGGTCGCCGAACACGGTGCGGCCGTGGTGGCGCTGACCATCGACGAGGAGGGCCAGGCGCGCACCGCCGAGAAGAAGGTGGAGATCGCCGAGCGCCTGATCGCCGACATCACCGGCAACTGGGGGCTCGACGAGTCCGACATCATCATCGACACGCTGACCTTCACCCTGGGCACCGGCCAGGAGGAGTCCCGGCGCGACGGCATCGAAACCATCGAGGCCATCCGCGAACTCAAGAAGCGGCACCCGAATGTGCAGACCACACTGGGTCTTTCGAACATCTCCTTCGGCCTGAACGCGGCCGCGCGGCAGGTGCTCAACTCGGTGTTCATGAACGAATGCGTCGAGGCGGGCCTGGATTCGGCCATCGTGCACGCCTCGAAGATCCTGCCCATGGCGCGGATTCCGGAGGAGCAGCGGCAGACGGCGCTGGATCTGGTCTACGACCGGCGTACCGAGGACTACGACCCGCTGCAGAAGCTCATGGCGCTGTTCGAGGGCGTGTCGGCGGCCTCGTCGAAGGCGTCGCGGGCCGAGGAACTGGCGGCGCTGCCGCTGTTCGAGCGGCTCGAGCGGCGCATCGTGGACGGCGAGAAGGCCGGTATGGACGCCGATCTGGATGCCGCCATGGCCGAGGTCCCGCCACTGCAGATCATCAACGAGACGCTGCTGGCGGGCATGAAAACCGTTGGCGAGCTGTTCGGTTCGGGCCAGATGCAGCTGCCGTTCGTGCTGCAGTCGGCCGAGACCATGAAGACCGCGGTCGCCTACCTGGAACCGCACATGGAGGCCACCGACGATTCCGGCAAGGGCCGCATCGTGCTGGCCACCGTCAAGGGCGATGTGCACGACATCGGCAAGAACCTGGTGGACATCATTCTGTCCAACAATGGCTACGAGGTCGTGAATCTCGGTATCAAACAACCGATTTCGACGATCCTGGATGCCGCCGTGGACAAGAAGGCCGATGTCATCGGCATGTCCGGGCTGCTGGTGAAGTCCACCGTGGTCATGAAGGAGAACCTCGAGGAGCTCAACGGCCGCGGTGTCGCGGAACAGTTCCCGGTACTGCTGGGCGGCGCGGCACTGACCCGCGCGTACGTGGAGAACGACCTCACCGCGGTCTACGACGGCGAGGTGCACTACGCGCGTGACGCCTTCGAGGGCCTGCGGCTCATGGACGAGATCATGACCGTCAAGCGTGGCGGCGCGGCCGACCCGGGTTCTCCGGAGGCCATCGCCGCCCGGGAGAAGGCCGCCGAGCGCAAGGCCCGCCACGAGCGGTCCAAGCGGATCGCCGAGCAGCGCAAGGCCTCCGAGGTGCCGGTCGAGGTGCCAGAGCGCTCGGATGTGGCCGCGGAGCTGCCGGTGCCGACGCCGCCGTTCTGGGGTTCGCGCATCGTGAAGGGCCTGTCGGTCAACGAGTACTCGAGCCTGCTCGACGAGCGGGCGCTGTTCCTGGGTCAGTGGGGCCTGCGCGGCCAGCGCGGCGGCGAGGGACCTTCGTACGAGGAGCTGGTGGAGACCGAAGGCCGTCCGCGCCTGCGGTACTGGCTGGACCGGCTGACCGCCGAGGGGGTGCTGCAGCACGCCGCGGTGGTGTACGGCTATTTCCCGGCCGTGTCCGAGGGCGACGATGTGATTGTTCTCACCGAGCCGAATCCCGATGCGCCGGAACGCTTCCGGTTCACATTCCCGCGTCAGCAACGCGACCGGTTCCTCTGCATCGCCGATTTCATTCGCTCACGCGAGTACGCGAAGCAGACCGGGCAGGTCGATGTACTGCCGTTCCAGCTGGTCACCATGGGTAAGCCCATTGCCGACTTCGCCAATGTGCTGTTCGCGGGCGACAATTACCGCGACTATCTCGAGGTGCACGGCATCGGCGTGCAACTCACCGAGGCACTCGCCGAGTTTTGGCACCGCCGGATTCGGGAAGAGCTGACACTGGAAGGACATTCGGTCGCCGACGAGGATCCCGCCGATGTGTTGGATTACTTCAAACTCGGATACCGTGGCGCACGGTACTCGTTCGGCTACGGTGCCTGCCCGGATCTCGAGGATCGGGCGAAACTCGTGGAGCTGCTGGACGCCGGCCGGATCGGAGTGATCTTGTCCGAGGAGTTGCAACTGCATCCGGAGCAGTCCACGGATGCGTTCGTGCTGCTGCATCCGGAAGCCAAGTACTTCAACGCTTAATATCTTCACCAGATTTCCGGGCTTTCGCGCAGAGTTGCAGGGGTGCTCGGCGTGAAAGCCAGCAGGAGGGGCACAACCACATGAGCGCAGACCGGCTGATTGCGGGGCGGTACCGGCTAACGGATCCGATCGGCACCGGTGCTATGGGGGTCGTGTGGCGCGCGACCGATGTTCGGCTGCGGCGCACGGTCGCGGTCAAGCAATTGCTGCTGACACCGGGGCTGACCCGGTCGCAGGCCGTCGAGGCCAGGATGCGGGCGATGCGTGAGGGGCGCATCGCGGCGCGACTGCATCATCCCAACGCCGTCACCGTGTTCGACGTGGCGGAGGAGGACGGCCAGCCCTGGCTCGTCATGGAATACGTGGACGCCGTCAGCCTGGCGGCGCACATGCGGGAGAAGGGGCGACTCGAGCCGGTCGAGGTGGCGCGGATCGGGGCCAAGGTGGCCGAGGCGCTGGCCGCGGCCCACAAGGCCGGGATCGTGCACCGGGATGTCAAGCCCGCCAATATCCTGGTGGCCGACGACGGGACGGTGAAGATCACCGACTTCGGCATCTCGCGGGCCACCGGGGACGTGACCGTCACCTCCACGGGATTCCTGGCGGGCACGCCCGCCTACCTGTCGCCGGAGGTGGCGCGGGGCGAGAACCCGGAGCCCACCTCCGACGTGTTCGCCCTGGGT
The DNA here is from genome assembly GCF_053603795.1 of Nocardia sp. NPDC004123. Taxonomy (NCBI): domain Bacteria; kingdom Bacillati; phylum Actinomycetota; class Actinomycetes; order Mycobacteriales; family Nocardiaceae; genus Nocardia; species Nocardia sp. NPDC004123. The sequence continues at coordinate 37,227 of NZ_JBSGGG010000011.1, read as the reverse complement.
TCAACGCTTTACGCCGCGGTCGAGGGGAAGCCGCCCTTCGGTGAGGGCGACAACCCCCTCGCGGTGCTGCACTCGGTGGCGCGCGCCCAGGTGCCGCCGCCGACCCATGCCGCGGCGCTCGCGCCGGTGCTGATGGACCTGCTCGCGGCCGAGGGCGCGGACCGGCCGACCATGGCGCAGGCGGCGGAACGGCTGCAGGCGGTGGCGGAGGGGCGGGCCCCGGCCGTGCCGATCCAGCAGACCAAGGTGCTGCCCGCGATGAGTGCCGCTGCCGCCGTGGACGGTTCGGCCGCCACGACCGTGATGTCGACCTCGCGCAGCGGCGCGCCCAGCAATGCCACCGACGCCACCGTGCACGTGGACATGGCCCGGGACGTGTCGCCACAGCGCGGGACGATGCCGGGCACGCCGCCGCCGGGCGTGACCGGGGGAGCGAAAACCGGTGGCGCGGACCGGAATCCGCGGCGGCTGGTGCTGGTGGCGGCCGGCGTGGTGGCCGCGCTCGTCGCGGCCGTCGTGATCGCCATGTCGGTCAGCCACAACAGCGGTGGCGGCAACCAGCCGTTGGCGAGCAACGGCGGCTCGGTCAGCGCGGGGGCCTCGCCGATTCCGGCGACCTCCCCGGACAATATGGGCCAGGCCGACGGCGGCACCCAGCAGCCCACGCGCACCGGCGAGGCGGGTGCGGCCACCCACGCCCCCACCACCACGCCCGCGCCGACTTCGTCGGTGGCGCCCACCTCCTCGGCCCGGCCGAGCACGACCACGGTGACGCCGTCCTCGACGACACCGTTCGGTCCGCCGCCGGCGACCTCGGTGGTCTCGTTCATCCAGGGCTACTACAGCATGCTCCCCGGCAATGTGAGCGGTGCGTGGTCCATGCTGTCGCCCGGCTACCAGTCCTCCACAGGCGGCTACAACGCGTACGCGCAGTTCTGGGGCGGCATCTCGTCGGTGAGCGTGGGCGCCGTCACGCCCAACGGCGACAACCGGGCCGTGGTGGCGCTGACCTACGTGCTCAAGAACGGGCAGGTGTCCACCGAGAACCGGTGGATCCAGGTCGACTCCTCGACCGGGCACCTGATGATCGCGGCCTCGGGTCTGTGATCGGTCCCCGATAGGCTGAACCGGCTCCGCCCCGCGGCGGAGCCGGTTTTTTGGTTCAGGTGGTGTGGAAGGAGTTCGAGTCGGTGGCGCGGTTGGACGCGGTGTTGTGGGACATGGACGGAACGCTGCTGGACTCGGAAAAGCTCTGGGACATGGCATTGCGCGAACTGGCCGGCGAGTACGGGCGGGAGCTGACCGACACGGTCCGGCACGCGCTGATCGGCGCGTCCGGCCCGAACGCCTTCCGGATTCTGTTCGAGGGCTTGGGTATCGAGCACACGCCCGGGGCCGTCGCCACGGCCTCGGACTGGATGGAGCGACGGGTCACCGAACTGTTCCACGGCCCGGTGCCCTGGCGTCCCGGCGCGCGTGAAGCGCTGGAAATGGTGCAGGCCGCGAGCATCCCGATGGCCCTGGTCACCAACACCAAGCGGTCGCTGACCGAGTACGGCCTGAACACCATCGGCCGCGAGTTCTTCGGTGCCACCGTCTGCGCCGACGAGGTGCCCCACGGCAAGCCCGCCCCGGACGTCTACCTCCGGGCCGCCGAACTCCTGGGCGTCGCACCGGAAAACACGGTCGCCATCGAGGATTCGCCCACCGGCTCGATCGCCGCCCAGGCCGCCGGCTGCGCGCTCCTGGTGGTGCCGTGCGAGGTCGCGGTCCCGGACGCCCCGGGCCGAACCTTCCGCGAGAGCCTGGTCGGGCTGACCATGACCGACCTCGGCGATCTCGTCCCCGCCGGAATCGGCTGACTCCGAACACCATGACCCCGCCGGGGTTCCCATTCGTCCAAGGCCGCGGGTCGTTCGTCGCCTAGCCTGCGGGAATGGACAGTGTGCTGGCGTTGCTGCGGAGTGTGTGCACCGGGCTGCCCGAGGTGACCGAGCGGGTCAGTCACGGGGAGCCGTGCTGGTTCGCGGGCGGGAAAAAGATGTTCGTGATGTTCGCGGATCACCATCATGACGAGCGGGTCGGATTCTGGTGTGCGGCACCGGCGGGGGTGCAGGAGGAGTTGGCGGCCGGTGAGCCGGAGCGGTTCTTCCGGCCGCCGTATGTAGGGCATCGCGGGTGGCTCGGCGTGTATCTGGATACGGCCGTGGAGTGGGACGAGATCGGGGAGATCGTCGAGGACGCCTATCGGATGGTGGCGGCGAAACGGCTTGTGGCGGAGCTGGATCGGCGGATGGCGTCCGAGTGACGTGAACCGGCCCGGCGGTATCGCCGGGCCGGTTCACGTTTTCCGGGGTCAGCGCAGCGGACCGAAGAAAGTCTGGAGGTCGCGGGCCAGGTTGGCGGGGGCCTCCATGGCCGGGAAGTGCAGGCCGCGTTCGAATTCGGTCCAGTGGGCGTCGGCGGGGGCGGGGACGACACGGCGGACGGTCTCGTCCGCGCCGAAGATGGCGAAGCCCTGCGGGACCGACGGGGGAGCGCCCCATTCGGTGGAGTGGGACTGCTCGTAGAGGGTGTGGGCGGCCGACGCGCCCGACCCGGTGAACCAGTAGAGGCTGACGGTGGTGAGGAGTTGGTCGCGGTCGATGGGGAGGTCGGTCCACGCCTCGAATTTCTCGGCGATCCAGGCCAATTGGAGCAAGGGGGAGTCGACCAGGCCGTAGCCGATGGTCTGGGGGCGGGAATTCTGGATGGCCAGGTAGCCGGAACCCTCGCGGCGGAAGGAGTCCATCCGGTCCAGGATGACCTTGTCGATCGGGTCGTCGGGGTCGAGGCCGTCGGCCAGACCGGGCAGGAAGGTGGCGACATTGGCGGCGGTGAGCGGGTCGGTGACCACATGGACGCCGGTGACGTGCTCGGGGTCCAGGGCCGCGACCAGGCCCGAGACGCCGCTGCCGACATCGCCGCCGTGCACGCCGTAGCGGTCGTAACCCAGGCGGGCCATGAGCTCGATCCACGCGCGGGCAGCGCGGGCCATCGTCCAGCCGACGGCGCTCAGCGGGGTGGACAGGGTGTAGCCGGGCAGGGACGGGGCGATCACATGGAAGGCCGGGCCCTCGGCCGGGTCGGTGAGCAGGCCGATGAGGCCCATGAACTCGGCGATCGAGCTGGGGAAACCGTGGGTGATCAGCAGCGGCTGGGCGTCGGGGCGCTCGGAACGGACATGCAGGAAGTGGATGCGCTGGCCGTCGATCTCGGTGGTGAACTGGGGGAAGGCATTGAGCTCGGCTTCCTGTGCGCGCCAATCGAATTCGGTGCGCCAATAGTCGGCCAGCTCGCGCAGGGCGGTTTCGGGGATGCCGCGCTCCCAGCCGGTGCCGGGCAGCTGGGCGGCCCAGCGGGCACGGTCCAGGCGGTCGTGCAGATAGTCCAGGTCGGACTGGGGAACGTCGAGGGTGAAGGGGCGAATCTCGGTGCTCATCAGGCTGTTCCGTTCACTCGGGAGAACCTCGCCGGAGGCTCTTCATCTTCCGCTCGACACCACGGTATGGACTATTGCGGAACGGTTCGTTCCGCAATTCGCGCATACCATCGAGAAATGTTGGAAACCTCCGCCCGCCTGCTGCGGCTGCTGTCGCTGCTGCAGTCCCGGCGCGACTGGACCGGGGCCGAACTCGCCGCACGGCTCGAGGTCACCCCGCGCACGATCCGCAAGGACATGGATCGGCTGCGCGAACTCGGCTATCCGGTGGAAGCGCGGCCGGGCGTGGACGGGGGATACCGGCTCGGGACCGGTGGCGCGCTGCCGCCGCTGCTGCTCGACGATGACGAGGCCGTCGCGGTGGCCGTCGGATTACGAACCGCCGCAAGCGGTTCGGTTCTCGGCATCGAGGAGACGTCGCTGCGCGCGCTGACGAAACTGCAGCAGATCCTGCCGTCACGGCTGCGGCACCGGGTCAGCGCCTTCCAGAGCGCATTGCCGGTTCCGATGCGCGGGCCCCGGGTCAGCGCCGACACGCTGACCGCCATCGCCGCCGCGTGCCGCGACCACGAACGCCTGCGGTTCGACTATCGGACCCACTCGGGCGCATCCTCCCGGCGTGCGGTCGAGCCGTACCGTCTCGTCAACCACCGCCAGCGCTGGTACCTGCTGGCCTGGGACCTCGACCGCGGCGACTGGCGCACCTTCCGCGTCGACCGCATGGACCCGCGCCCACCGGCCGGACCGCGCTTCACTCCGCGCACTCTGCCGCCCGACTCCGAGATCGCGTCCTACGTCGAACGCGGAATCGGCTCGGCGACGTGGCATTTCCGCGCCCGCGTGATCGTGCACGCCCCCGCCGCTCACGTCCGCGCCCGCCTCCCGATCCCCATCGACATCGAGGAACTCGGCGACAACCGGTGCGCCTTCGAACCCGGCTCCGACCACCCGGAAATGCTCGCCCTCTACCTGGGTCTGCTGGACGCCGACTTCGACATCGTCGATTCCCCCGATCTGGTCGCCGCCCTGCGCACCCTGATCGACCGCTACCAGCGGGCCGTCACCACCGCCGGCGAGCGACCGCCCGCGACCGTGCTCACCGCCCGCGATAGTGCTCGTCCAGCACGGGCACCGGATCCAGTTCCGACACCTGATGCCCCGCATTGCAGTGATCGGTGAGATCCTTCCCGTCCCGAGCCTGCACCACCCGCAGCTCATCCACGCAATCGACCAGTGACTCGGCAACTTTCGCCGCATGCCGATACCCCGGCGCATCCCGATCGGCAACCACCCACACCCGATGCGCACCGCGCAGCCAGTCGGCATGCTCCCGATGCCACCCGTTCGCCCCGCCCGCATTACAGGTGGCGGTCAACCCGGCACGCGTGGCAGTCAGAACATCCGCCTCACCCTCGCAGACGACGATGTCACGGCCGTCCTCGACGGCGTCGATCACCTCCGGCAAATGGAACGGAAGACGCTCGAATCCGCCGTACTCCCAACCGGTTTCGGTCCGGCGCTGCTGATAGAAGCTCTTCACATACCCCTGCCGATGCAGCGTCCGAACCCGGAACACACACCCCGCCGGACTGCCATCCGGCCACCGGTAGATATAGGCCGCGACCCGCCGCGACCGTCCGATCGGCGGACCGAAGTCACGCTTGTGTACCGAAAGTGTCAGTCCCGCAGCCAAAATGGCCCGATCGGCCAGCCCCGTCTCCGCCGTCCCCCGCGTCAGTGGCCCCCGTCGCTCCGCCGGGGCGTCGAACAGGTCCCGCACCCGCAGCCCGAGCCGCTCCAGCACCTCCTCATCCGAACACCCGGCGAAACACCGGACGACCGTCCGCTGCCGCTGCGGGTTGTACACGACCCCCAGTGACGGCCGATGCCGTCGCCCATCCGCCTCGTGAACCGGACACAGATAGGTAGTCCACTCGGTGCCGCGCCTCCCCGGCCCGGACACCCGATTCAGCGCCCGGTTGATGGTCTCCCACGATCCCTGACTGCCCATCGCGCCGGTCCTCTCACTACCGGTGTACCCCCTTCGGGAGCGTTGTCAACCGTCATGAATCCGGTTGTAGCGCAACCGGAATCAACCGACCGATGTCCGCGTCGCCCTGGCGTGGGATGGACTCGCCCGGCCGGTGGATATCGGCTGATCCGGGTGGCGTAGAGTCGCGACGGTCGATGGGGGCCGCGATGAAGCGGACGACCGGTACCGCATGAAACCTGCTGGGGCGCAGGAATAGTGAGTATTCACAATCGGAGTGGAACTCGGGCGTGTCGGGCGTTCGGGCGGCAAGAATGGGCCGCATGGTTGCGGTCGGGGGTCGGGCGGACTCGTGGGAAGCCGATGCGGCGGCGGGCGGGGGTCCGGTGCCGGGAGTGGATGTCGGGAAGTATCCGCTGGACTCACCCGGGAGTGCGGCGTGGCTGGCGGCGGTGGGCGAGGCGCGGGCCGAGCTGGCCGCGGATGGATGCTGCGTGCTGCGCGGGTTCATCAGGCCCGAACTGCTGACTACCTTGCGTGGCGAGGGGGTGGAATTGGCTCCGCACGCGTATTACACCGTGGAGGACGTCAACGCCTACAACATTCCCCTCGATACCGATCTACCGCCCGACCATCCGGGGCGGATCGTGCTGCACCGCGGGAACGCGTTCGTGGCAAGGGATCTCATTCCCGCGGACGCGCTGATCCAGCGGCTGTACACCGATCGCCGGTTCCAGCGGTTCGTGGCGGACTGTTTCGGGCTGGCCGAGCTGCACGAGTACACCGATCCGCTGGCGGGGTTGTGCCTCAATGTGGTCGCGCCGGGAATGTCGCATCCGTGGCATTTCGATACCAACGAGTTCACCGTCAGCATGCTCACGCAGGAGCCGGAATGCGGTGGGGTGTTCGAGTACTGCCCGAACATCCGGTCGCGGGAGGCGGAGCACCTCCCGGATGTGCGGGACGTGCTGACGGGGCAGGGGGAGCGGTTCATCCGGCGGCTGGAGTTGCGGCCGGGGGATCTGCAGCTGTTCCAGGGGAGATTCTCGTTGCACCGGGTCGCGCCCGTAGGCGGGACGGTGCAACGGCATTCGGCGATCTTCGCCTACAGCGACACCCCGGGACTGATCGGCACCGCCGAGCGGACCCGGCAGCTGTTCGGGCGGGTACTGCCGGATCATCTGGCCGTCGGTGAGGTCCGCGGCGATCGACTGCTCGACTGAGAGGGAACAGCGCGTGCCGGTTTCGTTACACAGCTCCACCGGAAAAGCCTCGTTCGACCACATCTACGACCGCCCCGATCCACGCGAGTACTACGCGCGCATGGCCGAATTGGATTACCAGATACCGGAATTGGCCAAACCGCACTTCCAGCGGCTCCTCGCGGAGTATCGGTCGGCCACCGGCATCGCCACTCCCGCCGTCCTCGACATCGGCTGCTCCTACGGCGTGAACGCGGCCCTGCTGCGCCTGGACACCACCATGGCCGACCTGGCCGGACGGTACCGCGGCCGCGACACCGATGACACCGCCGCGCTCATCGACCGCGATCGGCAGCTGCTGCAGACCCACGATCAGCTCCCCGGCGTCCGCTTCATCGGCATGGACGCCTCCCGACCCGCTCTCGACTACGCCGGCGCCGCCGGCTTCCTCCAGGACGCCGTGCACGCCGACCTGGAGTCGGGCGACCCCACCGAGGCCCAGCGCCGCACCCTCGCCGTCGCGGACCTGGTCATCTCCACCGGCTGCGTCGGCTACGTCTCCGAACGCACCCTGCTGCGGGTGGCCCGCGCGCACGGCGGAAAACTGCCCTGGATGGCACATTTCGTGCTGCGCATGTTCTCCTTCGACCCCATCGCCGCTCACCTGGAGACCCTCGGCTATCACACCGAACGCGCACCCGGCGTGTTCCGCCAGCGGCGCTTCGCCTCCGCGGACGAGCAGGCACGGGTACTGAACACCCTGGCGGACAGCGGAATCGACCCCGCCGGCGCCGAATCCGACGGGTGGCTCTACGCCCAGCTGTATCTGTCCCGGCCGAAAATCAGCGGCGCGACCGAACACTGATCGCGTCGCACATCGAATTCACATCCCGGATTCACCTGAAAACTCCCCGCGATTGTTACGGTGAATCGGTGGCACCAGCGAAGATCGTAATTATCGGCGGTGGTTTCGCGGGCGTCGAGTGCGCCCGATATCTGGAACGCCGAGTGCGGCCCGACGAGGCGTTCGTCCAGCTCGTCTCGCCCGACGCCGGACTGCTGTATCTTCCGCTGCTGCCACAGGTCGCCTCCGGCACCCTCAACCCTCGGTCGGTCTCGGTATCCCTGCGCCGGATCCTGCGCCGCACCGAGGTGGTGCCGGGCATGGCGGTCGGGGTGGACCACGACACCCGGCGGGTGGTGGTGCGCCGATCCACCGGCCGCGAAACCGCCCTCGAGTACGACCATCTCGTGCTGGCCCCGGGCTCCATCACCCGGGTGCTGGACGTGCCCGGGCTCAAGGAACACGGCTTCGGTATGAAGACGCTGCCGGAGGCCATGTACCTGCGCGACCATGTGCTGCGGCAGCTGGACGTCGCCGCCCTGCGCGGCGGGCTGGACGGGGACCAGGAGCGGCTCAACTTCGTCACCATCGGCGCGGGCTACGCCGGGACCGAGACCGCCGCGGTCCTGAACAAGGTCTGCCACGCCGCCGCCAAGCGCTTCTTCCCCGAGGCCGAACGCGGCATGGTGCGGTGGCACCTGGTCACCCACGGCGACCGCATCATGCCGGAGCTGGGCGAGCGGCTCGGCGCGGAGGCGAAAAGGATTCTGGCCGAACGCGGAATCGAACTCATCTCCGGAGCGTCGGCGGCGGAGGTGACGGCCAACGGGGTGAAACTCACCAATGGGCGATTCATCCCCTCCCGCACCGTGCTGTGGACCGCCGGCGTCACCCCGAGCCCGCTGGCCGGGCACCTCGGCGCGGAAACCGACAAGGGACGCATCATCGCGCACGCCGACCTCTCTGTTCCCGGGCTGGACGGCGTGTGGGCCATGGGTGACGCCGCCGCGGTGCCGGATCTGACCGACGGCGTCGACAAGGTGTGCGCGCCCACCGCCCAGCACGCCATGCGCCAGGGCCGGCACCTGGGCAAGAACCTGCTGGCGACCCTGCGGGGCGGACGATCCGAACCCTACCGGCATCCGGATCTCGGTATGGTGGTCGACCTCGGCGGCCGCGATGCGCTGGCACGCCCGCTCGGCATCGGATTGCGTGGTGTCCCAGCCCAATTCGTGGCACGCAGCTACCACCTGATGGCGCTGCGCACGGTCGTCGCCCGCGCCCGCGTGGCCTTCGACTGGACCGTGCACGGCCTCAGTGGCGACGACTTCCTGCGCATCGGCTACGGCGACTATCAGACCCACACCATCGGCGGATTCGAGCAGTCCGGCTGCTACCTGCAGACCGACGAGGTGCCGCGGGCGCTGAAGGAGATCGGCGATCCCGGGTGACTCCGGAACCCGCATGAAAACTATTGTGGCGCAGTAAATCCACATCCGGTCCGGACCGTGTGGTTTCGGGCGAAAGCCTGGCGCTCGGACGGTTTCGATGACAAGAATGGGTGCTGTGACCGCCAGGGGGACGGTCACGCGTGTGCAAATGCCAGGTTGCCCCTATCCGACGACCCCACGAGGACACCCCTTGAGCGACAGCACCTTCGCCTTCGACGAGCAGCTGCCCCGCGTCCCGCTGCCCACCCTGGAGGAGAGCTGCACCCGCTTCCTGCACTGGTGCGCGCCCCTGCTGACCTCCGACGAGTACGCCGCCACCGCGGCCGCCGTCGAGGATCTGCTGCGCCCCGACAGCCCCGCCCGCACCCTGCACGCCGATCTGCAGCGGTTCGACGAGACCCCGGGCGTGGGCAGCTGGCTCGACGAGTTCTGGCCCTCCCGTTACCTGGGCCGCCGCGACCGGATCGCGTTGAATGCGAACTTCTTCTTCCTGTTCCGCGACGACACCGCCCTCGCCTCCTCGACCAGCGCCGACCAGAGCGAGCGCGCCGCCGCCCTCATCGCCGCGACCGTCGGCTACAAGCTGCGCCTGGACCGGGAGGAGATCCCGCCCGCCACCCAGCGCGGCACGCGACTCAATATGGCGCAGAACAAGTTCCTGTTCTCCGAGACACGCATACCGGACGCGCCGCAGGACACCGTGCGGGTGCCCTACAGCGATGCCTGGCCCGGACCCTCGGACGCCCGCCACATCGTGGTCTTCTACCGCGGCACCATGTTCCGCATGGACGTCCTCGGCCCCGGCGGCCTCCCCTACACCCCCGAGGACCTCGCCGACGGCCTGCGCGCCGTCATGAAGGCCGGTGCGCGCCGCGCCGCCACCAACACCTCGCCCGGGCACCTCACCACCCTCGCCCGCGCCGACTGGGCGCCGGTCTACGCGGCGCTGCGGCCCGCCAATGCCGCCGCCTTCGACACCATCGAGACCGCGCTGTTCTGCGTCTGCCTCGAGGACTTCGCGCCGCGCGACACCCTGCACGCCTGCGACCAGCTGCTGCACGGCGACAGCGGCAACCGCTGGTTCGACAAGTCGGTGTCGTTCATCGTCTTCGCCGACGGCGAGGCCGGCATCAATGTCGAGCACTGCGGCCTGGACGGCACCACCATCCTGTCCTTCGTCGACACCCTGCTCGAGGCGCCGGTGACCGACCACGCCGAACAGTCGGGCGCACAGGCGCAGGGCCTGCCCGCCATCGAACCCGTCGAGTTCGTCCTCGGCCCGGAATCCAAGACCGAGATCGCCTCCGCCGCCGCGTCTTTCGCGCAGTACGCCGCCGACACCGCCACCACCACGGTGTCGTTCGACTTCGGCACCAACCGTGCCAAGCGGCTGGGCATCTCCCCGGACGCCTTCGCGCAGCTGAGCTATCAGCTCGCGCACCGCCGCAGCAAGGGGCTCAACGGCGCCACCTACGAATCCATCGCCACCCGCCAGTTCCGCAACGGCCGCACCGAGGCCATGCGCGTGATCACCCAGGAGATGCTGGATTTCGTTGCCGCCATCGAGGATCCGGCCGTGGACCGGGACCGCAAACTGGTGGCGCTGCGCACCGCCGCCGAGGCACACGTGCGCCGCGCCCAGGAATGCCAGCGCGGCGAGGCCCCCGAACAGCACCTGTGGGAACTGCAGTGGATCCAGCGCCGCCGCGGCGAACAGCTCGGCGCGACGGCCCCGATGGCCTTCTACGACAGCCCCGGCTGGACCATCACCCGCGACGACTACCTGAGCACCAGCTCCGCGCCGTCGGTGAACATCCAGTACTTCGGTTTCGGCTCCACCAGCCCCAAGTGCATCGGCATCGCCTACGTGCTGCTGCCCGACCGCTGGAACCTCTACCTGGCCACGCCCAAGCACGTCGCCCAGCAGATGCACGACTTCGCCGAGCAGCTGCGCGGGGCGGTCACCGAACTCGCCGAACTGCTCACCGTATAACCGATTGCGGGGAGTGTGCGCCCGTCTGAAAGAATCACTCCCCGTGAAATCTTTCGAAGCCCTGTTCGCCGAGCTGCAGGATCGTGCCGCCAACCGCCCCGAGGGGTCGGGCACCGTCGCCGCCCTGGACGCCGGCGTGCATGCGCAGGGCAAGAAGGTGCTCGAGGAAGCCGGCGAGGTCTGGATCGCGGCCGAGTACCAGAGCGATGAGGAACTCTCCGAGGAGATCTCGCAGCTGCTCTACTGGGTGCAGGTGCTGATGGTGGGCCGCGGGCTGCGGCTCGAGGACGTGTACCGACATCTGTGATGCGCCGGTGCGCCGCACGCTGTGCCCATTCAAGGGCTGGGTGCGGCGCACCGTTCCGCTCAGCCCCCTGTCGACATGTCTTCCCTCCCCGTTCCGAAAGGACCTCCCATGCTTCGCGTCGCAGTCCCCAACAAGGGCGCACTTTCCGAATCCGCCCTCGCCATCCTGTCCGAGGCGGGCTACCGCAAGCGCACCGACTCCCGTGAGCTGAGCGTGCTGGACCCGGTCAACCAGGTCGAGTTCTACTTCCTGCGGCCCAAGGACATCGCCATCTACGTCGGTTCCGGCGAGCTCGACCTCGGCATCACCGGCCGCGACCTGGCCCTGGATTCCGGTGCGCCCGTGCAGGAACGGCTCGCCCTCGGCTTCGGCCGCTCCACCTTCCGCTACGCCGCCCCGGCCGGGCGCGAATGGAAGGTCGAGGACCTCTACGACAAGCGCATCGCCACCTCCTACCCGAACCTGGTGCTGACGGACCTGGCCAGGCACGGTATCGAGGCCGAGGTCATCCGCCTCGACGGCGCGGTCGAGATCTCCATCCAGCTCGGCGTCGCCGACGCCATCGCCGACGTGGTCGGCTCGGGCCGCACCCTGCGCCAGCACAACCTGGTCGCCTTCGGCGAGTCGCTGTGCTCCTCGGAGGGCGTGCTCATCGAGGCCAAGGGCGCCGATCAGCACGACAAGGCCCGCAACCAGCTCGTCGCCCGCATCCAGGGCGTGGTCTTCGCCCAGCAGTACCTGATGCTGGACTACGACTGCCCCAAGGCGCTGCTCGAGGAAGCCGTCAAGATCACTCCCGGGCTGGAGTCGCCGACCGTGTCACCGCTCACCGATCCCGAGTGGGTCGCGGTGCGCGCGCTGGTGCCGCGCAAGAACGGCAACGAGCTCATGGACCAGCTCGCGGACCTGGGCGCCAAGGCGATCCTGGCCACCGACATCCGGTCCTGCCGCGCCTTCTGATTCCGGTCGGGTCAGGACGGGCCGGATTCCGGCTCGTCCTCGCCGGACGGGAAAGGCGGTGGGGTGCCGCCGAATTCGGGGCATAGTCGCTTGAAATCGCAGTACTCGCACAGCCAGCTCGGGCTGGGCGGGAACTCCCCGGTCTCGGCGGCGGTCACGATGGCGGCCCACAGCGCCGACAGGATCCGCTCGAAGCGCAGCAGTTCCTCCGGGTCCGGCGCGTAGGTGAGGGTGACACCGTCGGCGAGGTACATCAGCCGCAGTTCCGCCGGCGCCCGGCCCTGGGTGCGCAGCAGGACCAGGGCATAGAACTTCAGCTGGAACAGGGCCCGGGTCTCGTAGGTGAGGCCCGGGGCGCGGCCGGTCTTGTAGTCGATGACGTGCAGTTCCCCGTCGGCCGAGCGGTCGATGCGGTCCACGATGCCGCGCAACGGCGTGCCGTCGGGCAGGTCGGCCTCGATGAACGTCTCGCACGACTCCGGATCGAAGCCGGACGGATCCTCCAGCCGGAAGTACACGCCCACCAGCTTGCGCACCTCGGCCAGGAACCCGGGCAGCTCCTCGGCCGGAATCAGCGACTCCACCTCGGGCCGCGACTCGCGCACCCCTGTCCACGCGGGTTCGACCAGAGCGGCCGCGGCCTCGGCATCCCGCTCGGTGGCGGGCAGCCCGAACAGTGCCTCCAGCACGGCGTGCACCACCGTGCCGCGCACCGCCGCCCGCGAGGGCGGTTCCGGAATCTGGTCGATGACCCGCAGCCGGTATTTCAACGGGCACTGCTTGAAATCGATTGCGCGCGAGGGGGACAGGGCGGGGCCACGCGGAGCGAACCGCTCTGTCTCCGGGGTACTGATCACGTCAACCGACATACCTGGCAGGCTAAACGCAGGCACCGACAAGGTGCGGACGAATCCGGCGCAGCACATTCGCGGCGACGCACGACTTCATCACAACCACGCAGAACGGAGATTCATGACGGCCAGACGGACCGGCCCATTCCAGATCGGTGACCGGGTACAGCTGACCGACGCCAAGGGGCGCAAGTTCACGGTGATCCTGGAGGCGGGCAAGGAATTCCACACCCACGCCGGCCACATCAACCACGACGACCTCATCGGCGCCGACGAGGGCTGCGTGGTGAACTCCGCCAAGGGCACCCCCTACCTGGCCCTGCGCCCGCTGCTGACCGACTACGTGCTGTCCATGCCGCGCGGAGCGGCGGTCATCTACCCCAAGGACTCCGCCCAGATCGTCCACGAGGGCGACATGTTCCCCGGCGCGAAGGTCCTGGAAGCCGGCGCCGGCTCGGGCGCGCTGACCTGCTCGCTGCTGCGCGCGGTCGGCCCCGACGGCAAGGTCATCTCCTGGGAGATCCGCGACGACCACGCCGAGCACGCGGTCAAGAATGTCGAGCGCTTCTTCGGCGAACGCCCCGCCAACTGGGAACTCACCCTCGGTGACGTGGCGGACTACGCCGGCGAACAGGTCGACCGCGTCGTCCTCGACATGCTCAAGCCGTGGGACGCGCTCGAGGCCGTCTCCAAGGCCCTGATCCCCGGTGGCGTCTTCCTCGCCTACGTGGCCACCACGACCCAGCTCTCCGAGGTGGTCGAGGCGCTGCGCCGCCAGGGCTGCTGGACCGAGCCCACCGCCTGGGAATCCATGGTCCGCCCCTGGCACGTGGTCGGCCTCGCGGTGCGCCCCGAACACCGCATGCAGGGCCACACCGCCTTCCTGGTCAAGGCGCGCCGCCTCGCCGACGGCGTCACCGCCCCCAAGCCGCAGCGCCGCCCGTCCAAGGGCTAGCGCCGGGAAGATATATCCCGATGCCGGGATCCGGCCTCGATACGAACGCGCCCCCGCCACGGAATGGCGGGGGCGCGTCGTCGTATTCAGCCGATCGCGAAGCGGTTTCGCCGCGTCAGCAGGGCGCCTTGCCCATGGCCAGGATGGTGCAGCCGGTGTTCTCCGACAGCTGCCAGCCCGCGTCGGTGTGCTGCCAGTTCATGGGCACGCCGGGCATGGTGCCGTGCGGGGAGACGATGGCGACCGAGGCATCGGCGGTGTCGCCGGTGGCCTGCACGCCCGAGACCGTCCAGCCGATGCTGCCGTAGTTGGCCAGGCCCCGGTTCATCGTCTCGATGTTCGAGGTGCGTGCACCGCCGTTGACCATCAGGTTCGCCTTGTCGGCGGCGGGCACGGCCGGGTCGGTGAAGCGGGTCAGCGTCGACTGCAACTCGTCGGCGGAGGGCGCGGGGGTGTCGGCGCCGGCGAGGCCCGCACCCGAGGTGAGGGCGACGGCGGCCGCGGCGACGGCCAGGGACAGGCGAACGGAACGAGCGAGCATGAACGAACGGGCCTTTCGGGACTCGAGGGGGTGGTTACTGGCAGGCCGCGCGGGCCATGCCGAGGATGGTGCAGGCGCCGGCGTCGGAGAGCTTCCACGCGCCGTCGCTGTACTGGAAGGTCATCGGGACGTCGGGCATGGTGCCGTGCGGGGAGGTCACCGACACCTTCGCGTCGGCCTTGGTCCCGTCCTGCTTGATCTCACCGACGGTGAACCCGACCTGGTAATGCGCCAGTCCCTGGTTCATGGTGTCGATATTTCCGAGACGTTTGCCGCCGTCGACGACTAGTTTGGCTTTGTCGGCAGCCGGCTTCGCCGGGTCGGCGAAGGCCGTGAGCACGCTCTGCAGGGCGTCCGCGGTCGGCGCGGGCGCGGTGGCGGTGGCCGATACGGTGGTGGTCGAGGACGAAGAACCCTTGTCGTCGGAGCCGCAGCCGGTCACAGTTGCGGTAACGGCCGCGAAGGCCGCGACGGTAGCCACGGAAACACGAAGCGTCCGCGTGACGTTGCGCATACCAGGAGTACGACTGGTGGGAAGGAGCATCAACGGCGCCTTTCGGCTCGGTCCGGCGATTAACTCGCCGGAAACAGGTTAGGGCAGGCTAACATGCTCGTCCGACCTGCAGGCCGCAGCCTAGATGTGATCACGACGAAACCATGTCGGAAAGCGGGAACGGTTAGAGCCCGGTAGCGTTGATAGACCGGGACTGGGAGGAGCAGCATCATGAGCCCCATCGAACATTCGGATTCGGCCGCCTGGAGGGAACTCGAGGCAGTACGCGCCGAGGCCGCTGCACTCCGGAGGCAACTCGCCGACACGCCGGATCGCACACGGGAATTGGAAGCGCGCGTCGATTCGCTGACGATTCGCAACACCAAACTGATGGACACCTTGAAGGAAGCGCGCCAGCAACTGGTCGCTCTCCGTGAGGAAGTGGACCGCCTCGGCCAGCCACCCTCGGGCTACGGCGTCCTCATCGGCGTGTACGACGATCAGACGGTCGATGTGTTCACTTCCGGGCGCAAGATGCGGCTGACGTGTTCGCCGAATATCGACACCACCACCCTCCACTACGGGCAGACCGTGCGTCTCAACGAGGCGCTGACCGTGGTCGAGGCGGGCGATTTCGACTCCATCGGTGAGATCGGCACGCTGCGTGAGATTCTCGACGACGGGCGCCGCGCGCTGGTCGTCGGGCATGCCGACGAGGAGCGGGTGGTCTGGTTGTCCGGGCCGCTGACCGCCCTGGTCGACGTGGACGACCTCGAGGATCCGGATCGTCCGATTCGCAAACTGCGGCCGGGTGATTCGCTGCTGGTCGACACCAAGGCCGGGTTCGCCTTCGAGCGGATCCCCAAGGCCGAGGTCGAGGACCTGGTGCTCGAAGAGGTGCCGGATGTCGGCTACGAGGACATCGGCGGTCTCTCGCGCCAGATCGAGCAGATCCGCGACGCGGTCGAATTGCCGTTCCTGCACAAGGATCTGTTCCGCGAGTACGCGCTGCGCCCGCCCAAGGGCGTGCTGCTCTACGGTCCGCCCGGTTGCGGTAAGACGTTGATCGCGAAGGCCGTTGCCAACTCGCTCGCCAAGAAGATCGCCGAGGCGCGCGGTGAGGACGCCAAGGAAGCCAAGTCGTTCTTCCTGAACATCAAGGGCCCCGAGCTGCTCAACAAGTTCGTGGGTGAGACCGAGCGCCACATCCGGATCATCTTCCAGCGGGCCCGCGAGAAGGCGTCCGAGGGCACCCCGGTGATCGTGTTCTTCGACGAGATGGATTCGATCTTCCGCACCCGCGGTTCGGGTGTCTCCTCCGATGTGGAGACCACCGTTGTGCCGCAGCTGCTCTCGGAGATCGACGGCGTCGAGGGCCTGGAGAACGTGATCGTGATCGGCGCCTCCAACCGTGAGGACATGATCGATCCCGCGATCCTGCGGCCCGGCCGCCTGGACGTGAAGATCAAGATCGAGCGCCCGGATGCCGAAGCCGCGCAGGACATCTTCTCCAAGTACCTGACGGAGACGCTGCCGCTGCACAGCGAGGATCTGCAGGAGTTCGACGGCGATCGCGGCAAGTGCGTGCAGGCCACCATCGAACGCGTGGTGGACCGCATGTACGCCGAGTCCGAGGACAACCGCTTCCTGGAGGTCACCTACGCCAACGGTGACAAGGAGGTCCTGTACTTCAAGGACTTCAACTCCGGCGCCATGATCCAGAACATCGTGGACCGGGCCAAGAAGTACGCCATCAAGTCCGTTCTGGAAACCGGCAATCCGGGTCTGCGTATCCAGCATCTCTACGATTCGATCGTTGACGAGTTCTCCGAGAACGAGGACCTGCCCAACACCACGAATCCCGATGACTGGGCCCGCATCTCGGGTAAGAAGGGTGAGCGCATCGTCTACATCCGCACCTTGGTGACGGGGAAGAACGCCAGCGCCAGCCGCGCCATCGACACCGAGTCGAACACCGGCCAGTACCTGTAAGCCGGAAAAGCCAAGGGGCTCGCATCCTTTCGGATGCGAGCCCCTTCGCACGCGTGGAGGCGGTGCGGGTCAGCTGATTCCGGGGATGAAGCCGGGGTACACCCAGTGCGAGACACCGCCACCCGGGGCGCCGGAGCCGCTCACGTTCGGGAAGTTGAACGGCAGCCGCTTCAGTGCATGCGGGTTGCCGTCGGCGTCGGCCTGGACGCAGTTGGTGGTGACGCCGTGGAAGCCGGAGCAGACGATACGGGTCGAGGTGCCGTACGGCGAGGTGAGGCGGGCACGATTGACCAGCGGGTTCCAGAAGTCGGGGTCGCCGGGGGTGAGGAAGTCGTGGGTCTCGAAAACGTAGATGGGGCTGCGGTCCTGCTGGACCGGCCAGTCGTCGGCGGCCGCGGGGCCGGTGCCGAGGCCGAGGGCGGCACCGGTGAGCGCGGCCGCGGCGGCCAGGCCGGTGACGCTACGGGTGATCGTGTTCATGTACCCCTCCATGGAACGTCGATTGACAGTGCGCATCGATGACAGCATCGGTTCGTGCCGGGCGACTGTAACGGACGGCATGGTCGCGGTGGGGGCAATCACACGCCCGGGGACCGTCATCACCGGGTGCTGCGCAGCCGCCGATCCTCGGTCCAGTCGACGATGAGCCGGCGCTGCCGGAACCGCCAGGCGCCGCCGTCGCGGGCGAAGGTGTCGTCGTAGCGGATGTGCATGACGAAGACCCGGGAGCCGTCGGCATCGTCGTAGACATGGGAAGCGGTGCAATAGGTTTCGCCCCGCACCTCGTCACCGGAGAAGTCCAGCAGCTGGTTGGCGATCATGTGCCGGGTGATGCGGTAGCGGTCGAGGGGCCGCATGGCCGCCTCGATCTGGGCGCGGCCGCGCACCATCGTCGTGGGCTGCTCGCCACCCCACTCGATGACCAATGTGCCGTCCGCGGTGAAGAGTTCGGCGATCGCCGCATCACGGCGGCGGTCGGCGTGGGAGGCGTAGCGCTCGGTCAGTTCGCGCAGGGCGAGTCGGGTTTCCAGCTGGTCCATGGGGTCTCCTCGATAGGACGGGGGTCGAGATCGTTCCTACTGGTCCGGGGCAGGCGTGACCCGTGATTGCCCGCTGGGTGGGATCTGGTGTCAGGCCCGCCGGACCCGGCGGTAGGTCGGCACGGCCACCGCGGCGGTGGCGAGATGCCGTGCCACCTCGGGGATTTCGGAGTCGGCGAGGGTGGCGACGGTGAGGCGCAGGTGGTCGGTGTGGGGGTGGTCGGTCACCTCGAACGGGCCGCCCGGGGCCGCTTTGATTCCGGCGGCAGCCAAGGAGATCATGGCGGCGTTCTCGTCCGTGACGGGGAACCAGAGGTTGATCCCGTCGCCGCGGGGGAGACGGATGTCGTGGTGCGCCAGGGATTTTCGCAGCGCGTCGGCGCGGGCGCGATAGATGCCGCGGGCCGTGGTGACGGTGGTGCGGGCGGCGTCGTCGGTGAGCATGTGCAGTAGCACCCGCTGGAGCAGCCGGCTGGTCCAGCCGGGTCCCAGCATGCGCCGTTCGAGGAGCGGGTCGAGCAGGTCGGCGGGGCCGCCGACGGCGGCCAGGCGCAGGTCCGCGCCGTGGGATTTGGAGTAGGAGCGAATGTGCACGGTGCGGGTCGGCAGGCGGGCTGCGAGGGAGCGCAGGGGCGCGTGGGTGATGCCCGAACTGTGGTCGTCCTCCACGATGACCGGCGTGCCGCCCGCGACGACCGCGGCATCGGCCAGCACGTCGGCCAGTTCGCGTACCCGCCGGGCCGACAGCGAGGCGCCGGTGGGGTTCTGAGCGCGCGGCTGGAGCAGTACGAGGACCGGGGAGCGGGCCGCCAGTGCGGCGGCCAGCCGATCCGGACGCATACCGGATTCGTCGAGATCGATGGG
Source organism: Nocardia sp. NPDC004123 (assembly GCF_053603795.1). NCBI lineage: Bacteria > Bacillati > Actinomycetota > Actinomycetes > Mycobacteriales > Nocardiaceae > Nocardia > Nocardia sp. NPDC004123. The sequence continues at coordinate 18,263 of NZ_JBSGGG010000011.1, read as the reverse complement.
AACCGGTCGCGCCCCCAGCCGGGCCAGCAGGTCCAGAAACGGCGGGAAGCACGGGTTCTCGACCGCCACAGCGTCACCCAGCCGGACGTGGGCGGCGAGCAGGCGGTCGACGGCGTCGAGCGCGCCGTCGAGGATGGTGAACCTTTCGGCGCGGGCCGGCCAGTCCGCGCGAATGGCGGCCTCGAGCTCGGGGAGCACGGCCTCGCCGAGGTAGGTGGCCGACAGGTCGTCGATCCGGCCGTCGTCGCCGAGACCGCGCAATGCGGCGGTGAGGTCGGGGAGCAGCGCCGGATCGGGGGTGCCGCGTGAGAGGTCGATGCGGAAGACGCTGTCGGAGTGGGGGTGGAGGCGTTGATAGCGTCCGGCGGCGGGCGTGCGCGGGGCATGCGGCGCGTCCTGGACGAAGGTGCCCGCCCGGCCGCGCGCCACGATCGCCCCGGCCGCCGCCAGCGCACGCCACGCCTGATTGACCGTCACAGGGGAGACCTTCAGCTCCCGGGCCACCTCGCGCACGGTGGGCAGCCGGGTGCCGGGTGCCAGCGCGCCGGACCGGATGCGCTGGCCGATTCCGGCCGCGATCCCGGCCGCGGTGCGGTCGTGTGCGGCGGCGGCCAGGTCGGCGGCGGATTCGGCGGTCACAGACTCAGTGTGCGAGGGGGACGGCGGTGGCTCCGACGGGTGCGCCGGAGGATTTACGGTCACGAAATCGTTTCCTTCATCTTGTAACACAAGCGAATTCGTTTCAGGTGCAGTATCACAAACTATGGCGATTGTTCGAGCGGCGCTGGTGCAGACGAGCTGGACCGGCGACAAAGAGTCAATGATCAAAGCGCACGAGGACTACGCGCGGCAGGCTGCTGCGGCGGGGGCGAAGGTGATCTGCTTCCAGGAGCTGTTCTACGGGCCGTACTTCTGCCAGGTCCAGGACACCAAGTTCTACGACTACGCCGAATCGGTGCCGGGCCCCACCGTGGAGCGGTTCGCGGCGCTGGCCCGCGAGCTCGGCCTGGTGATGGTGCTGCCCGTCTACGAGCAGGAGCAGCCGGGACTGCTGTACAACACGGCGGCGGTCGTGGACGCCGACGGGACCTACCTCGGTAAGTACCGCAAGCACCACATTCCACAGGTCAACGGGTTCTGGGAGAAGTTCTACTTCCGCCCCGGCAATCTGGGTTGGCCGGTCTTCGACACCGCCGTCGGCAGAGTCGGGGTCTACATCTGCTACGACCGGCACTTCCCCGAGGGCTGGCGTGCGCTGGGCCTGGCCGGAGCGGAGATCGTGTTCAATCCCTCGGCTACCTCGCGCGGACTGTCGAGCTACCTGTGGAAGCTGGAGCAGCCCGCCTCGGCGGTGGCCAACGAGTACTTCATCGGGGCCATCAACCGGGTGGGCATCGAGGAGTACGGCGACGACGACTTCTACGGCACCAGCTACTTCGTCGACCCCGAGGGGCAGTTCGTGGGTGAGGTCGCCTCCGACACCGCCCCCGAGCTGGTGGTCCGCGACCTCGACATGGAACTGATCAATGTGGTGCGCGACCGGTGGGCCTTCTATCGGGACCGGCGTCCGGATGCCTACGGAAAGCTGGTGGAGCCGTGAGCACGACCTTCATCCACGGCGGAATCGTGGTGTCCGCCACCGGATCCCAGCCCCTCGACGTCCTCATCGACGGCGAGACCATCGCCGCGGTGGTGCAGCCGGGATCCACCGCGCTCGGCGCCGACCTGGCCGCCACCGCCGACATCGTCATCGATGCCACCGGCAAGTACGTGATCCCCGGCGGCGTCGACGGCCACACCCACATGCAGCTGCCCTTCGGCGGTACCGAGGCGTCGGACACCTTCGAGACGGGCACCCGCGCCGCCGCATGGGGCGGTACCACCACCATCGTGGACTTCGCGGTGCAGAAGCCGGGCGAGCGGGTCCAGGACAGCCTGGCGCTGTGGCACGAGAAGGCGGCCGGAAACTGCGCCGTCGACTACGGGTTCCATCAGATCGTCGGCTCGGTGGACGCCGAATCCCTCAAGGGCATGAGCGAATTGGTGTCCGAGGGCGTCACCAGTTTCAAGCTGTTCATGGCCTACCCGGGCGTCTTCTACTCCGACGACGGCCAGATCCTGCGCGCCATGCAGACCGCGGGTGATCTCGGCGCCCTGCTCATGATGCACGCCGAGAACGGGATCGCCATCGATGTGCTGGTGGAACAGGCGCTTTCGCGGGGCGAGACCGCGCCGTACCACCACGGCGTCACGCGCCCGTGGCAGATGGAGGAGGAGGCCACCCACCGCGCGATCATGCTGGCGCAGTTGACGGGCGCGCCGCTGTATGTCGTCCACGTCTCCGCCAAGCAGGCCCTGGAACAGATCGCGCAGGCACGGGGCAAGGGCCAGAACGTCTTCGGCGAGACGTGTCCGCAGTACCTGTACCTCTCGCTCGAGGAGAACCTGGGCGCACCGGGTTTCGAGGGCGCGAAATGGGTGTGCTCGACGCCGCTGCGCGCCCGCGCCGAAGGTCATCAGGACGAGCTGTGGCGCTACATCCGCACCGGCGACGTCAGCACCGTGGCCACCGACCACTGCCCCTTCTGCATGAAGGATCAGAAGGAGCTCGGTCTCGGCGATTTCAGCAAGATTCCCAACGGGATCGGCGGCATCGAGCACCGCATGGACCTGATGTTCCAGGGCGTCAAGGACGGCCGCATCTCCCTCGAGAAATGGGTGGAGGTGTGCTGCACCGCCCCGGCCCGCATGTTCGGGCTCTACCCGCGCAAGGGCGTCATCAGCCCCGGCGCGGACGCGGACGTGGTGATCTACGACCCCCACGGGCACACCAGCATCGGCCTGGGCAAGACCCACCACATGAACATGGACCATTCGGCCTACGAGGGCTTCGAGATCGACGGTCACGTGGACACCGTGCTCTCGCGCGGCCGGGTGATCGTCGACGCGGGGCAGTACCTGGGCAGTGCCGGCCACGGCCGGTACGTCAAACGCGGCCTGTCCCAGAACCTCATCTGACGAACCCGAGCTACGAGGGGAGAGTGCCGCATGGACATCGGTGTGGTGCTGCAGTGCACACCGCCCGCGTCACGGGTGGTGGAACTGGCGAGAATCGCGGAGACACACGGGTTCTCGCACGTGTGGACCTTCGATTCGCACCTGCTGTGGCAGGAGCCCTACGTCATCTACAGCCAGATCCTCGCCGCGACCCGCAAGGTCATGGTGGGCCCGATGGTGACCAACCCGTCCACCCGTGACTGGACCGTCACCGCCTCCACCTTCGCCACCCTCAACGATATGTTCGGCAACCGCACCATCTGCGGTATCGGCCGCGGCGATTCGGCCGTCCGCACCCTGGGCGGGCGGCCCGCCACCCTGGCGACCCTGCGCGAATCCATCGACGTCATCAGGGAACTGGGCAACGGCCGCAGCGCGCACATCGGCGACACCACCGTCCGCTTCCCGTGGGCGCAGGACTCCCGGCTGCCGGTGTGGGTCGCCGGATACGGTCCGCGCGCCCTGGATCTCACCGGCGAGGTGGCCGACGGGTTCATTCTCCAGCTCGCCGACCCGGACATCACCGCCTGGACCATTGCCCGCGTCCGGGCCGCCGCCGAACGCGCGGGCCGCGACCCGGGGGCGGTGACCATCTGCGTGGCGGCACCCGCCTACATCACCGACGGCACCGTCGGATCGCTGAAACACGCACGCGAGCAATGCCGTTGGTTCGGCGGCATGGTCGGCAACCACGTCGCGGACATCGTCGCCCGCTACGGCTCCGACTCCGAGGTGCCCAAGGCGCTGACCGACTACATCGCCGGGCGGCGCGGTTACGACTACAACGAGCACGGCCGGGCTGGAAACGTGCACGCCGAGTTCGTTCCCGACGACATCGTGGACCGCTTCTGCATCCTCGGCACCCCGGACGAGCACCTGACCCGGCTGCGCGAGCTCGAGGCCCTGGGCGTCGATCAGTTCGCGGTCTACCTGCAACACGACGCCAAGACCTCCACCCTCGAGGCCTACGGCGAATCCGTGCTGCCACGCCTGGCACATCCGATCGAGGCGACGGGGACCGGATCGTGAGTGTGACGACGACCGAGCCACCGTCCCCGATCAGTACCGAGCCGCAGGAATTCTCGTTCGCCCGCACCGCCCTCGCGGGCCGCGGGCGCGGATGGCGGCTGGTGTATCCGATCGTGGCCTTCGCCCTGCTCATCGCGATCTGGGAGCTGGTGAAGGCGCTGGTTCCGGCCAATGGCGGGAGCATCGGGAACCAGCGCGTCCTGCCCCGCACCTCCGACGGCGCGCTGCCGCACTCCTGGGCGGTGCTGACCGTGCTGGGGGAGCGGGACGGGAAGACCACCGTCGGCGCGACCCTGCTGCGTACGGCGGGCTTCACGCTCGAACTCGCGCTGCTGGCGCTGGTACTGGGCACGGTGGTCGGTGTCGCGCTGGCGGTGCTCATGCAGCGGTTCTCGTGGGTGGAGCGCGGGCTGCTGCCGTATGTGATCGTCTCGCAGACCGTGCCGCTGATCGCGCTGGCCCCGCTGGTGGCGGGGTGGGGCGGCAAGATCGTCATCGCGGGCCGGCCGTGGCAGCCGTGGATGAGCATCGTGGTGATCGCGTCCTACCTGGTGTTCTTCCCGGTCGCCATCGGCACGCTGCGCGGATTGCAGTCGCCGGCACGGGCTTCGGTGGAGCTGCTGCACAGCTGCGCGGCGGGATGGTGGGCCACCCTGATACATCTGCGGTTGCCCGCGGCCGTGCCGCACATCCTGCCCGCCCTGCGGCTGGGCGCCGCCGCCGCCGTGATCGGCTGTGTGGTGGCAGAGATCTCGACCGGCACCGCGGGCGGCATCGGCCGCCAGATCATCGTCTTCTCCCAGCAGTCGACCGGCAATGCGGCGCGGTTGTACGCCGCGGTGATCGCGGCGGCCCTGCTGGGCGTGGTGCTCACCGGATCGGTCTCGCTCGCCGAGGTGCTGCTGCGCCGCTATGCCCGGCCCGGCCACACCGCGGGAGCGGCCCGGTGACCATCGCGCTACCCGTTCGTTCGTTCGGAGGTACCCCGTGACCGTCGAGACATCCGCGGCCGCACCGGAACCGGCGGTGGCCGCGGCCATCCCCGCCGTCGAGTTGCGTGGCGTCGGCAAGATATTCGCCGCCGGCGCGGTGACCGCGCTCGAGGACGTGAGCCTGCGCGTCGCGGCGGGTGAATTCGTCGCCCTGATCGGCCCGTCCGGGTGCGGCAAGTCGACGCTGCTGCGCATCGTGGCCGACCTGGAGCAGCCGAGCTCGGGAACCGTTGTGGTGCACGGGAAGACCGCCAGGCAGGCCCGGCTCGATCAGGAGTACGGCATCGCCTTCCAGCAGGCCGGACTGCTGGATTGGCGGACCGTGCAGGAGAACATCGAACTGCCGTTGCAGCTGCACGGGGTACGCAAGGCCGAAAGGCGCTCCCGCAGTGCCGAACTGCTCGAGATCACCGGCCTTACCGAATTCGCGCGCCGCTTCCCGGCCGAACTGTCCGGCGGCATGCAGCAGCGCGTCGCCATCGCCCGCGCGCTGGCCCGCAAACCGCCGCTGCTGCTCATGGACGAGCCGTTCGGCGCGCTCGACGAGATGACCCGCGAGCGCATGCAGGGCGAACTGCTGCGGATCGCCGAAGAGACCGGCGCCGCAGTGGTTTTCGTCACGCACTCGATCCCGGAGGCTGTCTTCCTCTCCGACCGCGTGGTGGTCATGACCCCGCGTCCCGGGCGCATCACCGGGGTGCTGGCCACCGGCGGCCGGGACCGCCACAGCGACGACGAGGTCCGGTCCAGCGAGGAATTCTTCACCGCTGTGGCCGCGGTCCGCGCCGCCCTGCATGAGGGGCACGGCAGCGCAGGCACGCCGAAAAGCGCCGCCGGACGGGACATGCGATGACCCGCATGCTCCGATTCTGGTTGCCGCCAGTGCTTTTCGGCGTCGCCCTGCTGGTGCTGTGGCAGGTGCTGACGGTCGCGGCGGGCGTCCCGTCGTTCCTGCTGCCCGCGCCCAGCGCCATCGGACAGGCGTTCGCCGACAATCACCACGCCATCCTGGAGGCCGCCCTGGCCACCGGGAAGAACGCGCTGGCCGGCCTGCTCGCCGGTGCGGTGCTCGGCATGGCCGCCGCCACGGTGGCCGTGCGCTTCCGGGTGGTCGACGGGGTGCTCGGCGCGCTGGCGGCCGGCGCGGCCGCGGTGCCCATCGTGGCGCTGGCTCCGCTGCTGAACTCCATGTACTCCACCACCACCGACCTGCCGCGCCGGCTGGTGGCCACCATCGTCGTGTTCTTCCCCGTCTTCGTCAGCACCACACGGGGATTGCGTCAGGTCCCGCGAGTGCACGAAGACCTCATGACCGCCTACGCCGCCACCGGCTGGCAGATCACCCGCACCGTGCGCCTGCCCGCCGCGCTGCCGTACCTGTTCACCGGGCTGCGCATCGCGGCGCCCGGTGCGGTGATCGCGGCGATCATCGCCGAATACTTCGGCGGTCTCCAGCACGGCCTGGGCAGCCGCATCACCTCCGCGGCGGCCAATACCGCCTATCCGCGCGCCTGGGCCTACGTGGTCGCCGCCATGATCCTCGGCCTGGTGTTCCTGGCCGCCGTGCTGCTGCTCGAACAGCTCACCCGCAGACCCCGCACCATCCCTGGGAGATCGAAATGAGAAGTGCCACCCGCAGATTCCGTATCCGGGCCGTGCTGGCCGCCGCCACCCTGGCGGTGGCGGCACTGTCCGGATGCAGCACCACCGACAATTCCCCGACCACCGCCGACGGGCTCACCAAGGTCAAGCTGCAACTGCAATGGTTCAAGCAGGGCCAGTTCGCGGGCTACCTGGCCGCGCAGGCCCAGGGCTACTACAAGGAGCAGGGTCTCGACGTCCAGATCCTCGACGGCGGCACCGATATCGTGCCCCAGACCGTCCTGGCCCAGGGACAGGCCGACTACGCGATCGCCTGGGTGCCCAAGGCCCTGGCCTCCCGGGAGGCCGGTGCGGGCATCACCGATGTCGCCCAGATCTTCCAGCGCTCCGGCACCAAGCAGGTGTCGTTCAAGAGCGCGGGCATCAACGGCCCCGCCGACCTCGCGGGCAAGAAGGTCGGAAACTGGGGCTACGGCAACGAATTCGAACTCTTCGCCGGCATGACCAAGGCGGGCCTGGACCCCGCCAAGGACGTCACCCTGGTCCAGCAGCAGTTCGACATGAACGCTTTCCTCGCCCACGACATCGACGCGGCCCAGGCCATGTCCTACAACGAGTACGCGCAGTTGCTCGAGGTGAAGAACCCCGCCACCGGAAAGCTGTACACGGCAAACGATTTCGCCACCATCGACTGGAACGATCAGGGTGTGGCCATGCTCCAGGACGCCATCTGGGCCAACACCGACAAGCTGAAGGACGCCAAGTACGCCGATCAGACGGTGAAGTTCATCGCCGCCTCGCTGAAGGGCTGGGCCTTCTGCCGCGACAATGTGGACAGGTGCCGCGATCTGACCGTGGCCGCCGGGTCGACCCTGGGCGCGAGTCATCAGCAATGGCAGATCACCGAGGTGAACAAGCTGATCTGGCCGTCCCCGAGCGGAATCGGGATGATCGATCGGGCGGCGTGGGACCGCACCGTCTCGATCGCGAGGACCACCCGCAACCAGGAGGGCAAGACCGTCCTCACCAAGGATCCCGACGCCGCCGCGTACAGCGTCGAGTACGTCACGAAGGCCCTCGACCAGTTGAAGTCCCAGGGCGTCGATGTCACCGGGAGTTCCTACGTCGCACAGCCGGTCACCCTCGCCGAAGGCGGGAAGTAGCGCGTTCGGCCATTATGTGATGTAAGTCACAATTTTATCAAACCGATATAAACCCTGGTGGAACACGTTCTACCGTGGGGCTCTCGTCGGGTTGGGGAAATGTTTCCCCGGGAAATGGCTTCCCCTCGAATGTGAACCGTGCATGATTCACATGCCCGACATGTCATTTGAAAGATGAGGAGTACCCCGTGTCCGGATCCGCTTCGGATTTCCTGGCTTCGGTTCTGATCAAGACCATCCAGGGTCTGTTCAGCGGCAGTGCCGGCGGCACCACGCCGACCGCCTGAAACCGCAGTAGCACGACGGCCCATCGAATCGCGCGGGATTCGGTGGGCCGTCGGCGTTGGTGGGCTCAGCGCAGCAGGTCCGGGATGAGCACCCGGGTGTCGGGCACGAACGGCCACGCCGGGTTCTCCAGATGTGACCGCAGCTCCTCGTCGGACCACCACCAGCCGTCCGCGATCTCCTCCGGCTGATGCCGGATCGGCCCGTCGTAGCGCAGTTCGTAGGCGAACAGATGGCAGCGCATCGGCCGCCCCGCCCACTCGCCGTCCCAGGACGCGCTCGCCAGTGGCAGCGGCCGATCATCGTGCGGGCCCAGTTCGATGCCCAGTTCCTCGCCCAGCTCCCGGACCGCCGCCGCGGCCGGTTCCTCGCCCGGATCCAGCACCCCGCCCGCCAGGCAGTCGTGCATACCGGCGAAAACGGCCTTGGTATCGGTCCGCTTGTGCACGTATACCTTCGACCCGTCGCCCGAGCGGACCAGCACGCCCGCACTGGCGTGCCACAGGCCCTCCGCGTACACCACCGCGCGCTCCTGCGCGCCGATCTCACGACCGGCGGCGTCGTACACCGCGATCATCTCCGGCATGGACCGGGCTCTCCTTCCTGCCGCGCCGCGGAACCCGGCGCCCTGCCGTGCACAGTAGCGATGCCTCGCGGGCTCCCGGCTCCCGGCGTAGCCTCAGGGGCGCAACCGTTTTCGTCAGGGAGGACGAGATCATGCCGCTGCCGCAGGTACTCGCGAGGATCAATCGGCGGGTCAGCAACCCGGTTCTGGGGGTCGGGGCCCGGGTGGCGCCGTTCTTCGGGATCGTGATCCACCGCGGTCGTCGGTCCGGGCGTGTCTACCGGTCCCCGGTCATGGTCTTCGAGCGCGACGGCGGCTACCGCATCGCCCTGACCTACGGGCGGGACGTGGACTGGCTGAAGAACATTCGGGCGGCGGGGACCTTCGAGTTCGAGACTCGCGGGCACACGGTGACCCTCACCGATCCGGTGGTCGGCCACGACGCCTCCGCATCGTGGGCCCCGCCGCTGGTGCGTCAGGTGCTGGTGGGCCTGAACGCCGAGGACTACGTTCAGGCCCGGCGCGCCGACTGACGCCCGGCGGGCGGCTCAGCGCACAGTGAGTCGGAGGGTCAGCGCACAGTGAGCCGGATGATCACACAACCCTGCTGCCAGCTCTGATAGGCATCGGCGAGATTGGGATTGCCCGCCGCGTCGACGCCCATGCCGTTGAACTTGGCCCACTGCTTGTTGTCGCGGGCGATGACCTCCGACAGCCGCACCACCGATTCGGCATCGGTGACCACCTCGGCGTCGGCGGTATGCCTGGTCCCGCCCAAGGACACCTCGATGGGCACGCCCTTGCGGATATTGCTGACCCACGGATGCTTGGCGGTGCCGACCAGGATGTCGCCGTCGTGGCGGGTGTAGGCGACGGGCACGTCGTAGTGCCTGCCCGATTTGCGGCCCACCACGTGCAGCACGCACAGCCGCTTGCCGACCTTGGCGGACAGCACCGGCACCCGCAGCAGGCCGCGAATGCAGGTATTGAGCAGGTTCTGATAGGACGGGATCGGCTCCGGACCGGTGGTGGTCGGGGTCCCGTAGGGATTGGTCTCGGGGGTCCGGTCGGTCATGCCGTCCTCCTTCGCTGAAACGCGTTGTGCGGCAGTCACACCGGCATCGAGTATAGATCGCGTGTCGCCGTGTCCGGAATTTGCTGGAAATAAGCTGTAGATTCCGGAGTGTTCGCACCATGACCCGTCGGCGAGGAGTGCGCGTTGACAGATGTGATGAATCGCCCAGCTCGGCCGCTCGGTGCCGGACGGCACGCCAAGGCCGAGGAACGCCCGCCCATGGCGTGGTGGACCGTCGCGGCTGTCGCGGTGCCGGCGGCAGTGGCGCTGCTGTTGTCGGCGAGCCGGTACGGGTATTTCGGGGACGAGCTGTACTTCCTGGCCGCGGGCCGGCGGCCGGGGTTCGGGTACGCGGATCAGGGGCCGGTGCTGCCGCTGCTGGCGTGGCTGATGGACAGCCTCGCGCCCGGATCGTTCTTCGTGCTGAGGCTGCCGTCGGTCGCGTTGACGGTGACCGCGATCGTGCTCTGCGCCATGCTCGCGCGGGAGTTCGATGGCGGCCGGTGGGCGCAGCTGCTCGCCGCGATCGGGTACGCCAGCTCGCCGTTCCTGCTGTTGCAGGGGACCATGCTCACCACCAATGCCGTCGACACCGCGCTGTGGGTGATCATCACCTGGCTGGTGGTGCGCTGGGTGCGCACCCGCGATGACCGGCTGCTGCTGGCCGCCGCCCTGGTCACCGCGCTGGATATGCAGGTGAAGTGGCTGATCCCGTTCTTCTGGATCGCGGTCGTGGCGAGCAGCCTGCTGTGCGGGCCGCGCGAGCTGGTGCGGCGGCCGCTGCTGTGGGTGGGCGGGGCGATCGTGGTGGCCGCCACCGTGCCCGAGCTGATCTGGCAGGCCCGGCATTCCTGGCCGCAGCTGAAGATGGGCGGGGTGATCGGATCCGAGCAGGGGATCCTGGGCGGGCGGCTGCTGTTCGTGCCGATGTCGGTGAGTCTGGCGGGATATCTGGGCGCCCTGCTGCTGTTGTGGGGACTGTGGGTGCTGCTGCGCTGGGACGTGCTGCGGCCCTTCCGGTTTCTGGGCGTCACCCTGCTGCTGTTGTCCGCGGCGTTCCTGATCACCGGCGGGCGGATCTATTACGCGACGGGCATGTACGCGGTGCTGATCGCGGCGGGCGCGGTCGGCGTGGTCGGCACGGCCGAGCGGATCGCCCCGGTGTGGCGCCGGTCACTCACCGTGTGTGTGGCCGTATTGGCGCTGGGCGCAACGGTTTTCACGCTCCACTCGACCCCGTGGCGGCCCGCCGATCAGGTGCATCCGCCCCGTGACGACGCCGAGGCCGCCATCAGTATCGGCGTGTACGGCTCGTTCGGGTGGCACGAGCTCACCGACGAGGTGACCCGCGCCTACCGGGCGCTCACCCCGGCCGAGCGCACGCACGCGGTCATCGTCACCGACACCTACTGGCAGGCGAGCGCGCTCGACGAGCTCGGCCGCGACCGGCTACCGCCGCTGTACAGCCCCAGTCGCGGCTTCGGCTACTTCGGCGCCCCGCCCGACGACGCCACCGCGGTGCTGGCCGTCGGCAGCTCCGAGGCGGTGCTGCGCAGCCAGTTCGGGCACGTCGAACCCGTCGGCAAGGTGGACACCAGGCTGGGCTTCAAGGGCAATACCCAGGACGTCACCATCTGGAAGTGCTCGGGCCCGAAGCAGCCGTGGTCACAGGTGTGGCCGAACTGGATGCACCTGTAGCGGCGTGCAGCGGCGCCCGCAAGCAGCGCCCGCCGAATCCGCAGCACGCGCGGAGCTTGCGCCCGCGGCGGTCCGGTTCAGTGCGTGAACGAATCCGCCGGTCCGAGTGGAACCACCAGAGCCGACGGATAGACGGCGTTCTTCTGGATCTGCTGCGAGGTGCCCAGCAGCCGGCCCAGATCCGCCGGATTGGGGATCGTCGAGGGGAACGTGCCGCTGCTGATCCGCAGCCGCAGCGCGTGGCCGGGCTCGAGCCGGTGGAAGGCGGGCCGGATCTTGACCTCCATCTTCACCACGTCGCCCGGCGTGAGGAGCTGCTCGTTCTCCTTCAGTACGGTGTGCTCGGGCGCGTAGACGGTGCCGTCGGCGGTCGTCCAGGTCTTGCCGTCGTCGAGGGTGCGCTGGCTGGCCAATTGCGAACCGCCCGTAATGTTCACGGCCGTGCCGTCCGGCGCGACATCGTCGAGCCACACCTGGAACGCGGCGTCGGTGCCGGTGGAGGAGGCGTACAGGGTGACACTCGACGGCCCGGCCAGCACGGTCGGCCCGGTCACCGGGTCCATGGTGTAGCGCAGGCCCGCCGTCGGATTCTGCACCCATTCGGTGCACGGGTTGGAGACGGTGAAGATCCGGAACACGAAATCGAGCAGGCCCGCCGTGTACTGGCCCAGCGACTCGCGATTGCAGATGGTGTCGATGCCGGTGTAATTCAGGGGATCGGAGGCGTCGGCAGCGGTCGGCCGGTCCGCGACCAGACGGTCACCGTCGAAATAGCGCTGCTGGACGGCCGCCTGCTCGAACGGATAGCGCGCGGTGTCGGCGGCATTGTCGCCGGCGTCGATGACGTGCAGCGGGGTGCCGGTCTCGTCGACGCCATTGTGAATGTCCTCGAGCCACCGGTCGAACCAGGCCAGGGTGATCCGATCGGTGTCCATGCGCGAGCCCGGCCCCAGCCCGAGGCCGACGTGATACCAAGGGCCCATGAGCAATTGGTAGCGCCCGTCGGCCTGCTGGCCGGGAGCCATGGGCGCGAACTGGTCGCGGCCGGCCGCCAGGTTCTGCAGCTGCGCGTAATTGCGTACCGCGCCTTCCTGATACAGATCCCACCAGCCGTCCACCTGGTACATGGCGATGCCGTTGTCGACCAGGTTGTGCAGGCCGGTCTCGAAACGCCGGTCCTGCCACCAGGAGTTGTCGTAGGCGGTGGCGCCGCCGGTGTAGGCGTCGAACAGCAGCTTCACGGTGCTGGTGTCCGGGCCGACCAGCGCCAGCAGGTGATCGCCGAGGGACTTCAGGAACATCTGGGGTGAGACCGCGGCGGTCAGGAACGGCCCGATCAGGCTGAGGTAGGGGACCATCAGCGAGATGACCGTGAGCAGTAGCGGGCTCATCATGCCGTCGTGGTTGAGCACCTCGTCGAAGATGTTGTTGGGCACCGCGAAGGGCACGATCGCCTTCAATGGCGAACCGGGGCCGACGGTTTCGGCGGTCCGCATGGCCGACAGGCCCGGGAACGAATAGCCGTACATGCCGACCTTGCCATTGGAGCCGGGCAGCCGCGCGGCCCAGTCCACCAGTTCCGCGCCGTCCTTGCCGTCCTGCTCGGAAGCCGGACTCCACGCGCCCGTCGAACCGCCGGTGCCGCGCACGTCCGCCGTCACCTCGATATAGCCGTGCCGCACCAGCATGTCCTGCATGGAGGTGGCCTGATTGATGATGCGGCGGGCGTCCTTCAGCTGCTCGGGGAGCTGGATGTGCAGGTCGTCGATGACGCCGGTGATGGCGGCGGTGAGCGCGCTGGTCACCGCGCCGTAGGTGGTGAAGTTGACGACGACCGGGAACTCGCCCGCCGCCCGCTGGCCGGTCGCCGGATCGGTCGGATAGCGCACCTCGGCCTGCAGCTGGGTGCCGTCGGAGAGCGGAACGACCTGTCCCAGTTGATAACCCACCCCGTACCGCTCCGGCGTCGGCTGATAGCCGGACGGGAGCCCGAAGTTCACGGGCGCGTCGGGGACCGGACCGAACACCGGCGCGGCCCCGGCGGGGGTGGTGGACGTGACGGTCATGGCCAGCACGGAGAAACCGGCCACGGCCCACGGGGCCAGACGGCAGCGGCACGGCCGCAAGGAGCTACTCAACGATCTACCTCTGCGGATGGTCGGGGGGCCGCGGTCGGGTCCGCCGGATCTCCGGCGCCCCGCACGACCTCGTCGTCGGAGTTCAGCAGACCGCACAGCGCCCGCGCGCCGCTATCGGCAATCGCCAAGACTGCGGCCCGGACCATTGTGCATATGTCCAAGCGGCGGGGGCCGGTGAATCATGAAGGCCCGCAACGAGGATGCGTCACGGGCCGGTTCGACGGGGTGGATTACGGTGCGAAGCAGGCGATTTCGAGCCGCCGGGCGATGCGGGCGGCCGACAGCGTCATGGCGTCGGTCGGGCGGTGCGGATCCAGCCCCGTCAGTTCGTGCACCCGGGCCAGCCGGTAGGTGACGGTATTGCGGTGGATGGTGAGTAGCCGGGCGGTGGCCAGCTGATTGAAGCCGGTGTCCACGAAGACCTCCAGGGTCTCCGCCAGCAGCGGCTGGGAATCCAGCGGCGCGAGCACGGCCGCCAGCCCCGCGCGGGCGGAACCACCTGCGGCGACGGTGTATTCGAACATGAGGTCGGGGCGGCGGCAGACCGGCTGGGGGCGGTCCAGGCAGCGGCCGAGCTCGGCCAGCAGGCGGGCCTCGGCGAAGACCGTGGGGACCGCCGCGTGCGATGCGGCGGTGGCGACGCCCACCCAGAACGGTGCGGGCGGGCCCATCCGGGACAAGGGCGTCTCGGGCTGGGGCGCGGGACCGGGCAGGCGGCTGGTCAGTGCGGTCAGAGTGGCGGTGCCGTCGTCGCCGGGTTGCAGCGGCAGCAGCGCGGTCCAGCCACCGCTGTCCAGCCGCAGGAACACACCCGGAATGGACTCGATGCGATGCCGCAGCTCGCCGGTGTCGGCGCTGCGGGTCGCGCCCAGCCGGAACGCCGCGACCAGGAACGCGTCCGGCACCGTGATGGCCGGCTCGTCCGCCCACTCGATCGGGTCGCGGCCGGCCAGCAGCGCGTCGGCGATGGCGCGGCGGCGTTCCAGCAACTCCCAGCGCGGATCGTGCGCGCGCTGCACGCACGCGGTGGCGATGCGGGTGGTGAGCAGGGTGATGTACCGCAGCAGCGACACCGCGGCGTCCTCGAGCAGTTCCCGCTCCGGCTCGGAGGCGGTGTCCTTCAGGCGAGACCACAGGTATTCCGCGCCCATGCTGTAGCGGCCCAGCACGTCCTCGAGGGATTCGCCGTCGCGGACCCGGCTCAGCGCGATCTGCACGACCTCCTGGGTGTCCTCCGGCGAGGGCACGCGGCCGGAGCGCACGAACTCGAAGAACAGGTCCACATTCAGGGTGATGCCGCGTTCGAAACCGCCGGCCACCAGAGGTTCGGGCAGGCTACGGTAGCGCGGTATCGAGGCCGGTACCTCCGCGCGCGCCACGACCGCGCGCCGGTACAGCTCCTCGAGCGTTCGGTCCCGCAATCGCGCCTGCATCACTCTCCTACTACCCGTACAGCGAGTCGATAGTAGCGGCGTACCTGGTAGCTATCGGTTTGCGTCTGAGTTTCCCGGTGGCCGTGAGGTGATCACCGCCAGGGGCCCACACCTCGGGCAGCACCGCGAACTTCTTGATCTGCTCGACTCGCGAGAGCTTGCTGTTCGCCGCGTCGATGCCCTCCTGCAGGGATTTCAGCACCTGCGGGTGCGCGGTCAGGGCCGGCAGGCTCCGATCGGTCAGCTGATGGCGTTCGGCGAAGGCGGCCGCCAGCTCGCGGAACCGGTGACGGCGATCCGGATGCGGTCCATGCCCAGCCGTGCGCGAATCCTGGACAGCACCAGGCGATCCGCGAGCCGGAACCGCACGGTGTCGAGCACGCTCCGCGCGCGGCCGTCCGACGCCGCCCGCGCCCGCGCCCGGCCGGTGCGGATCGCCCAGCCGATGAGCAGCCGCTGCAGCGGGCCGGTCTCGGTGGCGACCCGTTCCTCCAGTGCCGCTTTGACTTTCACCCACACCCGGGGCACGCCCAGGAACACCGTCGGACGCACCTCGGTGAGCGCGCCCGCCACCTGCCGCAGGTCCGGGCAGGTGGTGATCTCGCCGCCGGTCAGCATGGACAGGTAGTGCGCGAACCAGCGATTGGCGGCGTGCGCGTCCGGCAGATAGGAGACCACCTTGTCGGCGGGGGAGCCGCCGCCGAATTCGTTCACCACGCGGGCGTTCTCGAGGAAATTGGTGTGGGTGAGCTCCACCCCCTTGGGCGGGCCGGTGGTGCCGGAGGTGTAGACGATGGTCAGCAGATCCTCCGGATCCACCGCCCGCCAGGTGGATTCGAAGTCGAACCCGCCGTCCCCGGTGGCCTCGATCTCCGCCAGCGACACGCACCCCTCGCGCGCGTCGTCGACACAGATCACGTGCTCGACCGCGATGCCCTGCGCGGCCGCCTGCGCCACCGCCTCGAGGACCTGCGGCGCGAACTGCGCCTCGCAGACGACCGCGCGGTTGCCCGCGTTCCCGAACTGGTAGACCAGCAGATCCACCGGATTGGTGTTGTACACCGAGAACGGTGTCGCGCCGGTGTGCAGGATCGCGGTGTCGCACAGGTGGAATTCGGGCCGGTTGGTCAGCATCAGCGCCACCGTGTCGCCGCGGCCGATACCGCGCGCCGCCAGCCCGGCGGCGATGGCGCGGACCCGATCACCGTATTCGCGCCAGGTGAGGACGACCGCGCCGCCGAGCGCGCGCAGCGCGATCTCGTCCGGGTACCGGGCGACATTGGCCTGGAACGCCTCGACCATGGTGCGCGGGGCCGTCCCCGCACGCGGTGTTGAGCTCACGACCTACCTCTGGATCGACCATCGCCGGGGCGGCCACGGCCCCGGGCTGTTCCAGCAGACCGCACAACGGTCCGGGCGGACCAGTGGCAATGGCGAAGATCTGCGGCGGCGGATTTGTGCACAGTGACGAAGATCCTTGTAGATCGGGACGTGACAACTGATTTCGCACGATGTGGGTAACTCCGGGACTTGTAACGCAGTCTCATTCGCGTCCATACCCGGATCTCTGCGACGTATCGTGTTAGCACGAACAGGACCGCCGGACCCCGACCGGGCCGTCCGATCGGGTAGGCGTGCGCGGCCACGAGGAGCGAGCGGTGATCACCCCTACCATCAATGGAGTACAGAGCTACATCGACGTCGAGGAAGTCGAATACGTCGACATCCGATTCTGCGACGTCCCCGGCATCCAGCAGCACTTCTCGATCCCGGCGAGCATGTTCGGCGCGGATCTGGTCGAGAACGGCATCGCCTTCGACGGTTCGTCGGTGCGCGGCTTCCAGGCCATCCACGAGTCCGACATGCTGCTCCTACCGGATCTGCGCACCGCGCAACTGGATTCGTTCCGCGCCGCCAAGACCCTCAATATCAGCTGCTTCGTCCACGACCCGCACACCCGCGCCGCCTACAGCCGCGATCCCCGCAATGTGGCCCGCAAGGCCGAGGAATACCTGCGCTCCACCGGTATTGCCGACACGGCCTACTTCGGGCCCGAGGCCGAGTTCTACATCTTCGATTCGGTGCGGTACGACACCGCCATGAACGGGGCCTTCTACGAGGTGGATTCGTCGTCGGCCGACTGGAACACCGGCCGGCGCACGAATCCGGACGGCACCCCCAACCGCGGCTACAAGGTCCGGCCCAAGGGCGGCTATTTCCCGGTCGCTCCGTACGACGCGGACGTGGACCTGCGCGATCGCATGTGCACCCACCTGCAGCGCGCCGGATTCGAATTGGAGAAGGGGCATCACGAGGTCGGCACCGCCGGGCAGGCCGAGATCAACTACCGGTTCAGCACCCTGCTCGCCGCTGCCGACGATCTGATGCTCTACAAGTACATCGTCAAGAACACCGCCTGGGAGTCCGGCAAGACCGTCACCTTCATGCCCAAACCGCTGTTCGGCGACAACGGATCCGGCATGCACGTGCACCAATCCCTGTGGAAGGACGGCTCACCGCTGTTCTACGACGAGGCCGGCTACGCGGGCCTGTCCGATCTGGCCCGCCACTACATCGGCGGCCTGCTGCACCACGCGCCGTCCCTGCTGGCCTTCACCAACCCGACGGTGAACTCCTACAAGCGCCTGGTGCCCGGATTCGAGGCGCCGGTGAATCTGGTCTACAGCCAGCGCAATCGCTCCGCCGCCGTGCGCATTCCGGTGACCGGCACCAGCGCCGGCGCCAAGCGCCTCGAATTCCGCTGCCCCGACTCCTCCGGCAACCCGTACCTGTCCTTCGCCGCCATGATGATGGCCGGGCTCGACGGCATCACCAACAAGATCGAGCCCGCTCTGCCGGTCGACAAGGACCTCTACGAGCTCACCCCCGAGGAGAGCGCCGAGGTCACCCAGACCCCCGGCAGCCTCGAGCAGGTCATCGACCGGCTCGAGGCCGACCACGACTACCTCACGCAGGGCGGGGTTTTCACCGACGACCTGATCGACACCTGGATCCGCCTCAAGCGCGACTCCGAGATCGCCGAGATCAATGTCCGCCCGCACCCGTACGAGTTCGAGCTCTACTTCGACGTGTAAACCTGAACTGCACGAACACAACTGATTCCCGGATTCGGTACGCAGTCGGTACGCGGTAGTCGGAAAACGCAGCGGCGGTGGCCATATTCCGGGTCGGCTCAGGGTGAATCCGGAAGCGTGCGGACCGCCGG